>NZ_JAFMOS010000646.1 GCF_019049755.1 Rahnella perminowiae | reverse complement strand
GAGCATGGGGGCATCTCCGGTGTGTTTTCGACCGTAACAGCATCTGTTCAGTGAAGTGCTCTGGCAGATTAAACAGATAAATCAGGAGATAAATGATGTCTGAGCAAATTACCCGCAGTCAGCTTGGTTTTACGCGCCGGTTTGGTGAAAATGAAGCACAGATTCTGACCGAAGAAGCCGTTGATTTTTTATCTGAACTGGTTATCCGTTTTACCCCGCTGCGTAACCGCTTACTCGCCGATCGAATTGCCGTACAGCAGAAGATAGATCAGGGGACGTTACCTGATTTCATTTCGGAAACAGATTCCATAAAAAAATCAAACTGGAAGATTCGAGGTATCCCGGCAGACCTACTGGATCGCCGGGTAGAAATCACCGGTCCTGTTGAACGTAAGATGGTGATCAACGCGCTTAACGCTAATGTAAAAGTTTTTATGGCGGACTTTGAGGATTCCCTTGCTCCGGACTGGCAGAAAGTTATCGAAGGGCAGATAAACTTACGCGATGCGGTGAAGGGGACGATCAGCTACACCAATGAATCCGGCAAGATTTATCAACTCAAGCCCGATCCGGCCGTTTTGGTTTGTCGTGTACGTGGTCTGCATTTACCCGAAAAGCATGTGAACTGGCAGGGTGAGGCTATTCCCGGTTCTTTGTTCGACTTCGCTTTGTATTTTTTCCATAACTATCGCGCCTTGCTGGCAAAAGGCAGTGGCCCCTACTTCTATCTGCCAAAAATGCAGTCTTATCATGAGGCTGACTGGTGGAGCCAGGTCTTCAGTTTTGCCGAGGATTATGCAGGGTTATCGCGCGGCACCATTAAAGCCACGGTGCTGATTGAAACCCTGCCTGCGGTTTTCCAGATGGATGAAATCCTTTACCACCTGCGTGATCACATCGTCGGACTGAACTGTGGTCGCTGGGATTACATTTTCAGCTATATCAAAACGTTGAAGAATCATGCTGATCGTGTATTACCTGACCGCCAGTCTGTGACCATGACGCAACCTTTCCTCAGTGCGTACTCGCGTCTGCTGATCAAAACCTGTCATCGCCGTGGCGCATTTGCGATGGGTGGCATGGCGGCATTTATCCCAAGCAAAGACGTTAAGCGTAACGAATGGGTACTGAACAAAGTCCGGACGGACAAAGAGTTTGAAGCGAATAACGGACATGATGGTACCTGGATAGCACACCCCGGGTTGGCTGACACGGTACTGGAAGTGTTTGATAAAGCGCTGGGTGACCGCGTAAATCAACTGGACGTATTACGCGAAGAAGACGCCGAAATTACTGCCGGGCAGTTGCTCGAACCATGTTCAGGCGATCGTACTGAAGAGGGTATGCGCGCCAATATCCGCGTCGCAGTGCAATACATCGAAGCCTGGATTTCTGGCAACGGCTGTGTCCCGATTTACGGGCTGATGGAAGATGCCGCCACGGCGGAAATCTCCCGTACATCAATCTGGCAATGGATCCACCACGGCAAAACGCTTAATGACAGACAACCCGTGACGAAGCCGTTATTCCGCCACATGCTGAACGAAGAAATGCTGGTCATTCAGCAAGAGTTGGGCGACCAACGCTTCAGCGCAGGACGGTTCACACAGGCAGCTGCGCTGATGGAAAAAATCACCACACAGGACGAATTAATCGATTTCCTGACCCTGCCCGGCTATCAGCTGCTGGCCTGATTCTTCTTACCCTACACATAAAAAGACCGGAGCATTTGCCATGAAAACGACCCGTACTCAGCAGATTCAGCAGCTTGAAGAAACCTGGAACCAGCCGCGCTGGAAAAATATTACCCGACCTTACACGGCGGCAGACGTGATTAGCCTGCGTGGCTCAGTCAATCCTGAATGTACGCTGGCACAGCACGGTGCGGCGCGCCTGTGGGATTTACTCCACGGTGGATCGCGTAAAGGATATGTGAATTGTCTTGGCGCACTGACCGGCGGACAGGCATTGCAACAGGCAAAAGCGGGTATCGAAGCCATTTATCTTTCCGGGTGGCAGGTTGCCGCAGATGCCAATACAGCTTCCAGTATGTATCCCGATCAGTCTTTGTATCCGGTAAATTCGGTACCTGAAGTGGTGGCGCGCATTAACAACACTTTTCGCCGTGCGGACCAGATTCAGTGGGCCAATAACATTGAACCTGGGCTGCCGGGCTATACCGACTATTTCCTGCCGATTGTGGCCGATGCTGAAGCCGGTTTTGGCGGCGTACTCAATGCCTTTGAGTTGATGAAATCCATGATTGAAGCGGGTGCTGCCGCTGTTCATTTTGAAGACCAGCTTGCCGCAGTGAAGAAGTGCGGGCATATGGGCGGCAAAGTTCTGGTGCCGACTCAGGAAGCGGTGCAGAAACTGGTCTCCGCGCGCCTTGCCGCTGATGTTCTTGGCGTCCCGACGCTGTTGGTGGCGCGTACTGACGCTGATGCGGCAGATTTACTGACGTCAGACTGCGACCCTTATGATAGCCAGTTTATTACCGGCGAAAGAACGCATGAAGGCTTCTACCGGACACACGCCGGTATTGAGCAGGCCATCAGTCGCGGGCTGGCGTACGCACCTTATGCCGACGTGGTATGGTGCGAAACATCAACGCCTGATCTGGCACTGGCTCAGCGTTTTGCCGAGGCCATTCATGCAGAGTTCCCGGGAAAATTGCTGGCCTATAACTGTTCACCATCGTTTAACTGGAAGAAAAATCTCGATGATAAAACCATCGCCAGTTTCCAGGACCAACTGGCCGCGATGGGCTATCAGTATCAGTTCATTACGTTAGCAGGTATCCATAGCATGTGGTTCAACATGTTCGACCTTGCTCATGCCTATGCGCAGGGAGAGGGGATGAAGCACTACGTCGACAAAGTACAGGAACCGGAATTTGCAGCCATAAGTCGCGGCTACACTTTCGCCTCGCACCAGCAGGAAGTCGGAACCGGTTATTTTGATAAAGTCACCACCATCATTCAGGGCGGCCGTTCCTCGGTCACCGCCCTCACCGGTTCTACCGAAGAACAGCAGTTTTCCTCTGCGGCACACTGATATTTATCAGGCCCGGTAAAAGCCGGGTCTTTTTCCTCCGGGAGTCGCCACTATGCGTATAGAGTTGTTGATTGCGCAGACTATTTTGCAGGGGTTCGACGCACAGTACGGCCGCTTTCTCGAGGTGACATCGGGGGCACAGCAGCGCTTTGAAAATGCCGACTGGCCGGCGGTACAGGCAGCAATGAAGCAACGTATCCATTTGTATGACCACCATGTCGGGCTGGTGGTTGCCCAGCTCAGATGCATTACCGGCCCGCATTTTTATGATGCCGCGTTTCTGATCCGCGTAAAGGCGTGTTACTCCGGATTACTGCCTGATTATCCGCGAGCTGAAATAGCCGAAAGTTTCTTTAATTCAGTCTATTGCCGCATTTTCAAACATCGCGATCTGACCGCAGACAAACTTTTTATTTTCAGTGAGCAGCCTTTCCGGTGGCCGCAACATTGCGCCCGTCCTTTGTCACGTCTTTACCCGGTTCAGGGCCAGCTTGCCGGCACACTCGCAAGAGTTCTTCATGACCTGCCGGTGCGCTTACCCTGGGAGAATACGCACCGTGACGTAGATTATATTGCTACGGCATTACAACAACGTTTCCCCGCAGAGTGGCTTGCAGAGGCTGATATTGAGATTGCCACCGAGATTTTTTATCGCAATAAAGCCGCATGGATAATCGGTAAAATCAGGACCGGCACGCAGGTATTCCCTATGTTATTGCCGGTGCATCTCAGCAGTCATCAGAAGCAGTTGTTTGTTGATGCCTGTCTTACCGAAAGCAACGATGCCAGTATAGTCTTTGGCTTTGCCCGCTCGTATTTTATGGTGTATGCACCGCAGCCTGGCGCGCTGGTTGAGTGGTTACGCGAGATTCTACCGGCCAAAACCACGGCTGAGCTGTACAGCGCTATCGGTTGCCAGAAGCATGCAAAAACCGAATGTTACCGTGAACATCTGCGCTTTATGGCGCAAACCGATAAGTCTTTTATTATCGCACCCGGTGTTAAAGGAATGGTCATGCTGGTATTTACCCTGCCTGGCAGTGACCGGGTGTTCAAAGTGATAAAAGATAATTTTGCGCCGCAGAAAGAAGTGACCGAAGCACAGGTCAAAGCCTGCTATCAGTTGGTGAAAGAACATGATCGTGTCGGGCGGATGGCCGATACGCAGGAGTTTGAGCACTTTGTTCTGCCGAAGAAAAATATCAGTCCTGAACTGATGGCTGAACTACAGCGTGAAGTACCTGCCAAGATTGAAGATTTGGGAGACAGCATTGCGCTCAGGCACCTGTATATTGAACGGCGTATGACGCCGCTGAATTTATATCTGGAACAGGCCAGCACTAAGCAGCTTCATGATGTGATTGAAGAATATGGCAATGCAATTAAACAACTGGCTGCGGCTAATATCTTTCCCGGAGACATGTTGTTTAAGAATTTTGGTGTGACTCGTCATGGCCGGGTAGTATTTTATGATTATGATGAAATCTGCTACATGACCGAAGTGAATTTTCGCGATATTCCCGCGCCACGTTATCCGGAGGATGAACTGGCCAGTGAACCCTGGTACAGCATTGCGCCAGGTGATGTTTTTCCCGAGGAATTCCGGCATTTTCTTTGCAGCGACAAACGCCTTGGTCAGATGTTTGAAACGCTACACAACGACCTTTTCAGCGCCAGTTACTGGCGCGGTTTGCAGCAGAGGATCCGTGAGGGGCATGTCGAAGATGTCTTTGCTTATCGCCGTTCGCGGCGTTTTAGCCATCGTTAATAAACTGAAATCCTGCCGCATCATAATGGTGGGATTTCAGCATCTCTCTCAGTGTTTTCCGCCGCCGTAGGCCTGCGTGATTTCTTTCGCCGCGTGGATCACCAGAGCCCCCAGTTCCGTCACCCGGTCGTCGGTGATGCGCGAAACCGGACCCGAAATGGAAATGGCCGCATAGGCATCGTTATGCTCGTCATAGATACAGGTCGCCACACAACGCAAACCGAGCGCATGCTCTTCATCATCAAAGGCATAACCGCGTTTACGGGTATCTGCCAGCTCCTGTTTCAGGTTCGCCGGAGACGTTTTTGTTAACGGCGTATAACTGTGCAGACCGATTTTGTGCAGCAGTTTTGCCAGACGTTCTTCCGGCAGGGTTGAAAGAAACGCTTTGCCGGCACCTGACGCATGCATGGGTAATTTTCCGCCAATAGGCGCGGACATTCTCATCAGGGCATTACATTGCACCTGATCGATAATGATCGCCTGATAATCACTATGATCCAGCACGGCCAGATTGACCGTTTCGCCGGACTCCTCCATCAGGCGGCGTAGCATCGGGTGTACCATGGCCAGTAAATTACGGCTTTGCAGGAAACTACTGCCCACGATAAAAGCGTGCGAGCCTATGGTCCACAAGCCCAAATCTCCGACCTGACGAACAAACCCCTGCTGTTGCATGGTGGTCAGAAGGCGGTGGGTGGTGGAGTTGGGTAAACCCGCTTGCTGGGCGAGATCGGTCAGCGCCACGCTGCCCTGAGCTTCGGCAATATATTCCAGCAATTTAAGGCCACGCGTCAGGGACTGAACTTGTCCGGTTGCAGCACTGCTGTTGGCGGCAGCAGCTTTAGTTTTCTTAGCACGTTTGGCCGGAGCCGATACGGACGTTGCCATGAGCCTGTTCCTTGTAAGATGCGCCAAAAGCTGGCGAAGAAAAATCATTTTTGGAATGGGTTTTCGTTTTTACAGTATGGATCGCAACGTGCCTTTACGCTCATCCGATGTGTTGCATGGCGTTTGCGGGATGTCTTCCCGAATTGAAAAAGTCTCACGTCAGCGCGGCCTTTTGGCTGAGGAAGATATGCTAGGATGTTGACCATAATTTCCGGCGCATGAATGAATAATTTGCCGGGTGTGCGTGATGGGTGATGAGGTGAAAGTGACTAATCGAGTTGAGGCGCTACATAAGCAGCTGGCACAGCGCATTTTGGTTCTGGATGGCGGCATGGGCACTATGATCCAAAGCTATCGTCTGGAAGAAGAAGATTACCGCGGTGAGCGTTTTGCTGACTGGGAAAGCGATCTTAAAGGCAATAATGATCTGCTGGTGCTCTCCAGACCTGAAGTGATCATCGAGATCCACAACGGTTATCTTGCTGCCGGTGCAGATATCCTCGAAACCAACACGTTCAACTCCACCACGATTGCAATGGCTGACTACCATATGGAATCCTTGTCGGCTGAAATTAACTATGAGGCCGCGCGGCTGGCGCGACAGTGCGCCGATGAGTGGACTGCCCGTACGCCGGATAAACCGCGTTATGTCGCCGGGGTGTTAGGCCCGACCAACCGGACGGCATCGATTTCCCCTGATGTTAACGATCCCGCATTCCGTAACGTAACTTTCGATCAGCTGGTTGACGCTTACCGGGAATCTACCCGTGCGCTGATCGAAGGAGGGGTCGATCTGATCATGATCGAAACCGTATTCGACACACTTAATGCTAAAGCCGCCACGTTCGCAGTTGAAAGCGAATTCGAAGCGATGGGTATTGTCTTGCCGGTCATGGTTTCCGGCACGATTACCGATGCCTCCGGCCGTACTTTGTCCGGCCAGACAACCGAAGCATTTTATAACTCATTACGCCATGTGAAACCGCTCACCTTTGGCCTTAACTGCGCCCTGGGGCCTGATGAATTACGTCAGTATGTGGCTGAGTTATCCCGTATTGCAGAATGTTATGTCACCGCACACCCGAACGCCGGTTTACCTAACGCCTTTGGTGAATACGATCTCGAAGCTAAAGAAATGGCTGAGCATATTGCCGAATGGGCACGCTCAGGCTTTCTGAACATCGTCGGTGGTTGCTGTGGTACCACGCCTGCGCATATTGCGGCGATGGTGAAAGCCGTGGAAGGCGTGCCGCCCCGTGCTTTGCCGACCATTCCTGTTGCCTGCCGTCTGGCAGGGCTGGAACCGCTGACCATCGATCCACAGACGCTGTTTGTGAATGTCGGTGAACGTACCAATGTGACCGGCTCCGCGCGTTTCAAACGACTGATTAAAGAAGAAAAGTATGCGGAAGCACTGGCTGTAGCCCGTCAGCAGGTAGAAAGTGGCGCGCAAATTATTGACATCAACATGGATGAAGGAATGCTCGACGCCGAAGCGGCGATGGTGCGTTTCCTCAGCCTGATTGCCGGTGAACCGGATATCGCCCGTGTGCCGATCATGATCGACTCCTCCAAATGGGACGTCATCGAGAAAGGCCTGAAATGCATCCAGGGCAAGGGGATTGTTAACTCCATTTCCATGAAGGAAGGCGAAGAAGCCTTCCTGCACCATGCCCGTATGGTTCGCCGCTACGGCGCAGCCGTGGTGGTCATGGCATTTGATGAAACCGGGCAAGCGGACACCCGTGCCCGCAAAATCCAAATCTGCCGCCGTGCCTATAAATTGCTGACTGAAAAGGTCGGTTTCCCGCCGGAAGATATTATTTTCGACCCGAACATCTTTGCCGTAGCGACCGGTATTGAAGAGCACAATAACTACGCCGTTGATTTCATCGAAGCCTGTGCTGATATTAAAGCACAACTGCCGCATGCGTTGATTTCCGGCGGTGTTTCCAATGTGTCCTTCTCGTTCCGCGGTAACGAACCGGTGCGTGAAGCCATTCACGCTGTCTTTCTGTATCACGCCATCCGCAACGGTATGGATATGGGTATCGTCAACGCCGGCCAGTTGGCGATTTATGATGATTTACCGGCTGAACTGCGCGACGCCGTGGAAGATGTCATCCTCAACCGTCGTCATGATGGTACTGAGCGTCTGCTCGAACTGGCCGAAAAATACCGTGGCAGCAAGGACGATGGCGAAGCGAATAAGCAGCAGGCGGAATGGCGCAGCTGGGAAGTAAAAAAACGCCTCGAATACTCGCTGGTGAAAGGCATTACCGAATTTATCGAACTGGATACTGAAGAGTGCCGTCAGCTGGCCGCGCGTCCTATCGAAGTGATCGAAGGCCCGCTGATGGATGGTATGAATGTGGTCGGTGACCTGTTTGGTGCTGGCAAAATGTTCCTGCCGCAGGTGGTGAAATCCGCGCGTGTGATGAAACAAGCGGTGGCCTATCTGGAGCCGTACATTGAAGCCAGCAAGGAAAAGGGCCAGACCAACGGCAAAATTCTTCTCGCGACGGTAAAAGGCGATGTGCATGACATTGGCAAAAACATCGTCGGTGTTGTGCTGCAATGTAATAACTACGAGATTATTGATCTCGGTGTGATGGTGCCGACTGACAAAATTCTGAAAACTGCCATTGAAGAAAACGTCGATATTATCGGGCTTTCCGGGCTTATCACCCCGTCGCTGGATGAAATGGTCAACGTGGCAAAAGAAATGGAACGCCGTGGTTTCACCATGCCGTTGCTGATTGGCGGCGCAACCACATCGAAAGCGCACACAGCGGTGAAAATAGAACAAAATTACAGTGGTGCGACCTGCTATGTGCAAAACGCTTCACGCTCTGTGGGCGTCGTCTCTGCGTTGTTGTCCAATGATCAGCGCGATGCGTTTATCGGACGAACGCGTAAAGAGTATGAAACCGTACGTATCCAGCATGGTCGTAAAAAACCGCGCACGCCGCCGGTGAGTCTGGCAGTGGCCCGCGACAACGCGACTTTTATCGATTGGGAAACTTACACGCCGCCGGTGGCTCACCGTCTGGGCATCCAGAAAGTGGAAGCCAGCATTGAAACATTGCGTAATTACATCGACTGGACACCGTTCTTTATGACCTGGTCGCTGGCGGGCAAATATCCGCGCATTCTTGAAGATGAAGTTGTCGGCGAGGAAGCGAAGCGCCTGTTCAAGGATGCCAACGATTTGCTGGATAAACTCTCCGCTGAAAAATTACTGAATCCGCGTGGTGTAGTGGGACTGTTCCCGGCAAACCGCACGGGCGATGATATCGAAATCTACAGCGACGAACGCCGTCAGGATGTGCTGGTGGTCAGCCATCATCTGCGTCAGCAAACGGAAAAAACCGATTTCGCCAACTACTGTCTGGCTGACTTTGTTGCGCCGAAATCCAGTGGCAAAAAAGATTACATGGGGGCATTTGCCGTAACCGGCGGGCTTGAGGAAGATGCGCTGGCCGAGGCGTATGACAAGCAGCATGATGATTACAATAAAATCATGATCAAGGCTCTGGCAGACCGTCTGGCAGAAGCGTTCGCAGAGTACCTGCACGAGAAGGTACGTAAAGTGTACTGGGGTTTTGCGCCGACAGAAAACCTGAGCAATGAAGAACTGATCCGCGAAAATTATCAGGGAATACGCCCGGCACCCGGTTACCCGGCCTGTCCTGAACATACTGAAAAAGGGCAAATCTGGAAGCTGCTGGATGTCGAAGCCAATACCGGTATGCAACTGACCGAGTCCTTTGCCATGTGGCCGGGGGCAGCTGTATCCGGCTGGTATTTCAGCCATCCTGACAGTAAATACTTCGCTGTGGCGCAGATCCAGCGTGATCAGGTTGAAGATTATGCAGCGCGTAAAAACATGCCGGTCGCAGAAGTGGAAAGATGGTTAGCCCCTAATCTGGGTTACGATGCCGACTAATAATATAAATGCCCGTTAACGGGCATTTTTTCCCCTTGATTTCCTTACGAATTCAGCTCACTTCCACATCAATGTGCAGTGCGTCATAGCGCCAGTATTCTAAATCGCAGTCGATGACCCGGTCGTGCTGGTCACGGTTGGTTCGCGTGATAAACAGTGCAGGGCTGCCGGGTGCCACTCTCAACGCATGCGAGGCTTCTTCACTCAGCAACGTAGGTACCATATCAAATCGTACGCGTCCGTAATGAATGTCGTAGCGCAGCGCATACAGATCGGTCAGCGATGATGTGAGATCAGCGCTGAGAATATCCTGAAAATACAGCGGATTAAGGTAGTGCTCGACATACAGTACCGGACGGTTATCGATATAACGTAACCGTCTTATGCAAATCACCTCACTCTCTGCCGGCACTAATAACTTCTGACACACCGTATCACTGGCAAGACAGTACTTCGCATCGATCACTTCGGTTTTTGCGCTGCGTCCCTGATCTTTCGCCATCGCGTGAAAATGACTTCTTTGCAGCGGGTTATAAATAATGCGCGGTGGGGACACAAACCAGCCCCGGCGCACTTCCCGGTAAATCAGACCCTGTGCCTCAAGCTGGCTCAATGCTTCCCGTAATGTGATACGGGTAGTGGAAAACTGTTCACTCAACGCGCGCTCAGAAGGCAGCCTTCCCTCTGCAGAAAATGCCCCGGCTGCAATACTTTCGCTCAATGCCTTGCAGATAACGGCAAGGGTGGTCTGCGATTCACTCATCGGTTAGCAAGCCTCATTTCAGTGCGTTTTTGCACCAATCTGACTCTGCATCGTGTCAATAATGTGCGCCCGTTAACAGCGATCAGCTTAAAACTGCTGCTTTTTCGCGCTGACATATAATTATCACAATTGAGCGTTAGATTGGCTTGGTTCTTGCTGGACTAGACCAGCACTTCACACACTATCATCTGGAGCATCCGTTATGAAACAGTTGTTCGCTTCTGTGTTAACCAGCGCGCTTGTCCTCTCCGCTTCACCGGCATTTGCCGCTGAGCCTCCTGCTGCACTCCTCAAAGCGGCACAAGCCGAAGGAACGGTAAACAGTGTCGGTATGCCTGATGACTGGGCGAACTGGAAAGGAACATGGAGTGATCTGAGCACTAAATATGGTCTGAAACACAGTGATACCGATATGAGTTCCGCCCAGGAAATCGCCAAATTCCTGGCAGAGAAGGACAATGCCAGTGCTGATATTGGTGACGTGGGCGCTGCTTTCGGACCGGTTGCTGTGCAAAAAGGCGTGACCCAGCCTTATAAACCGACAACCTGGGATCAGGTACCCGACTGGGCAAAAGATAAAGACGGTATGTGGGCGCTCGCTTACACCGGTACTATCGCCTTCATCATTGATAAATCGCAGGTTAAAGATGAGCCACACAGCTGGGCTGATCTGCTCAACAGCAAATACAAAGTGACTATTGGTGATGTGAGCACCGCAGCGCAGGCGGCAAACGGCGTGCTGGCGGCAACTTACGCGATGGGTGGGAATGAAAAGGATCTAAAACCAGGTCTGGAATATTTCGGCAAACTGGCGAAAGCAGGACGTCTGAGTCTGACGAACCCGGTGATCGCTTCTCTGGAGAAAGGTGAGGTGCAGGTTGGCGTCGTCTGGGACTTCAACGGGCTGAGCTATCGCGACAAAATCGACAGAACCCGCTTCGATGTGGTGATCCCATCGGATGGCACTATCACGTCCGGCTACACCACCATCATCAACAAATTCGCCAAACACCCAAATGCGGCAAAACTGGCACGTGAATACATCTTCTCTGATGCTGGCCAGATCAACTTAGCACAAGGTTATGCCCGCCCGATCCGTGCTGACCACATCACTCTGCCAGACGATGTAAAAGCCAAACTGCTGCCATCCAGTGAATACAAAAATGCACATCCGATTGCCGATCCGGCTGCCTGGGACAAGAGCGCGAAAACCTTGCCGCGCCTGTGGCAGGAAAACGTCATGATCAACATGCAGCAATAAATTCCTAAAAATAAGAAGAACCGGGCAGCGAAAGCATTGGTTAATGACAACACCTGTAAGAAATGAAAGGCATACATGTAATGAAAAGCATTCTGGTAGTTCTCGACGGCCTGAATTATCAGGTCGGCAACGACACAATGGGTTATTTACAGGCGCAGTGTGCCGCAGGACGTGGCCGCTTGTATCAACTGGAATGCGAATTGCCTTCGCTGTCCCGACCGCTTTATGAATGCATTCTCACCGGCATCACGCCGGTGGAGAGTGGCATCGTTCATAACCATGTTGACCGGTTATCGACACAACGCAGTATTTTTCACTATGCCCGCGACGCCGGTCTGACGACGGCTGCGGCGGCTTATCACTGGGTCAGCGAGCTGTACAACCGCACACCATTTGACCCGCCGCGTGATCGTCACACCAGTGATGAATCGCTGGCTATCCAGCACGGTCATTTCTATTACGACGACAGTTATCCTGATTCGCATTTGTTCGATGATGCCGAAAGCCTGCGACGTCGTCATGATCCCGACTTCCTGCTGATCCATCCGATGAACATTGATGATGCCGGGCATAAATTCGGCCTGTCGACACCGCAATATCGTAACAAAGCACGGATCGCAGACGGCATCCTGTCACGCTATCTGGGTGACTGGCTGGATGCCGGTTATCAGGTGATCGTGACCGCGGATCACGGCATGAATGATGACCGCAGTCACGGCGGGATTTTGCCGGAGGAGCGTCAGGTGCCGCTGTTCGTTTTTGGCAGTGCGTTCAGCTTCAAAGAGGCCGCACCGTTGCAGACCGAGTTGTGCGGAACCGTTTGTCAGATCCTTAATATTGCCCACGATAAGCCACATTGCGCGGCATTACTGGCCTGAATCCCGTCACTTTTAGAGGATACCCGATGAAAGCTAAGTGGATTGCGGCGTTGTTTATGCTGCCATTTCTGGTGTTTTTCATCGCTTTTCAGCTGGCGCCGCTGGCATGGATTGCGGTGAGCAGTTTTTACAGTGAGACGTATGAAGCCTGGGGACTGGGCAATTACACCGATATTCTGACATCACCGTTCTATTTACAGGCTATGCGTTTCTCGCTGGATATTTCCATCTGGTCGAGTTTATACGGCTTGCTTATCGCGTTGGTGGGCAGTTACTCACTTCGCCAGTTAGGCCCGACAAAGCTGCACGATTTTGTCATGTCGTTCACTAACATGACCAGCAACTTTGCCGGGGTGCCGCTGGCCTTCGCCTTCGTGATCCTGCTTGGCCTGAATGGTTGCCTGACGCTGCTGTTGAAAAAATATGGCCTGATGGAACACTTTGACCTCTATTCGAAAGACGGCCTGATTGTTCTCTATACCTATTTTCAGATCCCGCTCGGCGTGTTGCTGATGTATCCGGCATTTGATGCGCTGCGGGAGGACTGGCGTGAGTCAGCAGCCTTGCTGGGCGCGGGACGCTGGCGTTACTGGCGTCATATTGGTATTCCGGTGCTGTTCCCGGCCTTGCTCGGTACCTTCGTGATTTTGCTGGCCAATGCCCTTGGCGCGTATGCCACGGTGTATGCGCTGACCACCGGTAACTTTAACGTGGTGCCGGTGCGTATCGCGGCGTTGGTCTCGGGGGATATTTCTCTCGATCCGAACATGGGCAGTGCGCTGGCGATGTTGCTGGTGGTGCTGATGGCCTTTATCACGCTGATCCATCAGTGGTTATTGCGTAAAAGTTATCTCAGTCAGCGCAGCTGACGGGCAGAAAAAGGAACGTAAAATGTCGCGCTCTGAAGCGATTTACCACCGTGTGGTGATCTGGATTTTACTGATTGTCCTGATGTTGCCGCTGCTGGCGACGCTGGTCTATGCGCTGGTGCTGGAATGGGGTGCCACTATATTGCCTAGCGGCTTTACGCTCAAATGGCTGGTGGAATTGTGGAGTGATCCGCGTTTCCTGATTGCGCTCTGGCACTCGCTGCTGGTGTGTTTTGGCACACTTTTCCTGTCGCTGGTGCTGATCCTGCCACTCATGTTTGTGATTGCTTACTATTTTCCAAAGCTTGATGCGCTGATGAATATCCTGATCTTACTGCCGTTCGCCGTGCCACCCGTGGTGTCGTCGGTCGGTCTGATGCAACTCTATTCCGCTGAACCGCTGGCGCTGACCGGCACGCCGTGGATCCTGATCGGTTGTTACTTCACCATCGCGCTGCCGTTTATCTATCGCGCCATCTCCAACAACATGCAGGCGATCAACCTGCGTGACCTGATGGATGCGGCGCACCTGCTCGGGGCCAGCACCTGGAAAGCGGCACTGCTGGTGGTTTTACCGAACTTACGTAAAGGCGGAATGATTGCCGTCCTGCTGTCGTTTTCCTTCCTGATCGGGGAATTTGTATTCGCTAACCTGCTGGCAGGCAGCCGTTATGAAACGGTTCAGGTTTACCTCTATAACATGCGCAATGGCAGCGGCCATTTTACCAGCGCACTGGTCATCTCCTATTTCATGGTCGTCCTGATTTTCACCTGGGTGGCGAACATCCTGAACAAAGGAAAGCGCTGATTATGTCGTATTTACAGGTTACTCAACTCAATAAGTCTTACGGCCCGACGCAAATTTTCAACAACATCGATTTTTCAGCACAAGAGGGTGAATTCGTCACGCTACTGGGACCCAGCGGTTGTGGGAAATCCACACTGCTTCGCTGTCTCGCAGGGCTGACGTCGGTGGACAGCGGAAAAATTCTGATACAGGGGCAGGATATTGTGCCGTTTCCGCCGCAGCAGCGCGGTATAGGTATGGTCTTCCAGAGTTATGCGTTGTTTCCGAATATGACCGTGGAAGCTAATGTCGCATTCGGCCTGAAAATGCAAAAGATACCGGCTTCCGAGTTGCATCGCCGCGTCGGTGAAGTGCTGGAACTGGTGGAAATGAACGACTATGCCAAACGTTATCCGCATCAGCTTTCCGGTGGCCAATGTCAGCGTGTGGCGCTGGCGCGTTCACTGGTCACACAGCCGCGTCTGTTGTTGCTTGATGAACCGCTTTCCGCGCTCGATGCCCGTATCCGTAAGCATTTGCGTGAGCAAATCCGCCGTATTCAGCGTGAAATGAACCTGACGGCGATTTTCGTGACACACGATCAGGAAGAAGCGCTGACCATGTCCGATCGGATTGTGCTGATGAACAAAGGACAAATCGTCCAAAATGCTGACGCCGAAACCCTGTATACTGAACCGGTGGATGCGTTCGCCGCAGGCTTTATCGGCAGTTACAATCTGTTAAGCCCTGAACAGGCGATGGCGCTGACCGGCATACGTTATACCGGTCGCGTCGCCATCCGGCCGGAGTCGGTCACGATGTGTGAACTGACTGAGGGCATTCCGGCTAAAATTATCAGCCACAGCCTGCTCGGTAACGTCGTGCGTTATCGCGTTTTAGCGCACGGCGTTGAGCTTTCTGTGGATGTCTTAAACCGCTCTGTGGCCTCACTTCGTGCCGATGGCAGCGATATTGGTCTACAGTTAGATCTTGTTACGTTACGGGAAGTTGCATGAAACTGGCGCTGTTTGATCTCGATGAAACCCTGATTAGCGGCGACTGTTCGAGTTTGTGGTCAGCCTATATGGTGGCCAATGGCTGGGTGGCCGATGAACAGGCTTTCCTGCAACAAGATGCCGCACTGATGCAGCAATACGCTGCCGGCCAGATGGATATGCAGGAGTACATGCGTTGTACTTTGGTGCCGCTGTCCGGCCGCCGTCAACGTGATGTCGCGGCAATGGTCGCGAATTATATTCAGGATGTGATTGCCCCGCGTGTTTACGCGCAGGCGCGTGAGTGTCTGGCTGCTCACCGCGCACAGGGCGACCGGACGGTGATTATTTCCGCATCCGGTGAACATCTGGTGCAGCCAATTGCCCGTTTCCTCGGTGTTGATGAAACGCTGGCGATTGGTGTTGAAATCAAAGAAGGGCGCTTTACCGGCGCCACACAGGGGACGATGACCTACCGCGAAGGCAAAGTTTCGCGGTTACTTGAACTCATCAATCAGGACGAATCCCTGTTGCAATCAGCCAGTTTTTATTCGGATTCCCATAATGATCTGCCGTTGCTGACACGCGTTGGGCAGCCTGTGGTGGTGAATCCGGACGCCATCCTGCTCCAGCACGCCCGGCAGGCAGGATGGCCGGTCTATGCCTGGCGTTAATGGAGCTGTTTTTTCGTGTTAACCCTTTTGCATCTGTTGTCTGCTATTTCTCTGCTCGTATGGGGTACGCACATCGTGCGTACCGGCATCATGCGCGTCTTTGGCGCCAATCTGCGCCGTGTTCTGAGTAACAGTGTCGAGAAAAAACCGCTGGCGTTTGTGGCGGGGATTGGCGTAACTGCGCTGGTGCAAAGCAGTAATGCTACCGCGCTGCTGGTCACGTCGTTTGTATCGCAGGGGCTGGTGGCACTGGCGCCGGCACTGGTGATTATTCTCGGTGCAGATGTCGGGACCGCCGTGATGGCGCGTATCCTGACTTTCGATCTCTCCTGGCTTTCTCCGCTGCTGATTTTCGTCGGTGTTGCATTCTTCCTCAGCCGTAAACAAACCCGCGCGGGGCAAATGGGCCGCGTCGGTATCGGATTGGGTCTGATTTTACTGGCGCTGGAACTGATTGTGGGCGCAGCAACACCGATCATGCAGGCCTCCGGCGTGAAAGTTTTATTCTCCTCACTGACGGGTGATGTACTGCTCGATGCTCTGACCGGCGCAGTGTTTGCCATCATCAGTTATTCCAGTCTGGCTGCTGTGTTGCTGACCGCAACCCTTGCCGCAACCGGCGTGATTTCGCTTAAAGTATCGCTGTGTCTGGTCATCGGTGCCAATCTTGGCAGCGGGCTGCTGGCGATGATTAACGCCAGTAAAATGAACGCTGCCGGTCGCCGGGTCGCGCTCGGCAGCACGTTGTTTAAACTGATTGGTTTAGTGATTGTGCTGCCGTTTGTCGGACCGTTGTCGACCCAACTGGCGCGGCTTGGGATCCCGGATGAGGAACTGGTGATTTATTTTCACATGTTCTACAACCTGATCCGTTGTCTGGCAATGGTGCCGCTGACTGCGCCGATGGCGAAGATTTGCCAGATGATGATTGCCGATGTGCCGGAAGATGATCCGCGTCTGCGCCCGCGTCATCTTGACGTCAGCGCGATAGATACACCGACGCTGGCGCTGGCCAATGCCGCCCGCGAGACTTTGCGCATGGGCGACGTGGTCGAACATATGCTGATCCTCAACCGGGAAGTGATGCACGGTAAACTGGCGCAGGATCGCGAAGTGCGGCGTCTCGACGATGACGTTGATGTGTTGTACACCGCCATCAAACTGTATCTGGCGCAAATCAATAAAGAAGGGTTGGGCGAAGATGATTCCCGCCGCTGGGCAGAAATTATCGAAATGGCGCTCAACCTCGAACAGGCCGGTGACATTATCGAACGTATGACCGGCGATATCACCGCCAAATCCCACGCTACGCGCCGCGCGTTCTCGCCTGAAGGCTTGGTGGAACTGGATGCCTTACATGAAAAATTACAAGATAATCTGCGTCTGAGTTTGGGGGTATTCCTGTCAAACGATCTCACCAGCGCACGCCGTCTGCGACGTTCCAAACACCGCTTCCGCATTCTTGACCGCCGTTACGCGCATGCCCATGTTGATCGCTTGCATCAGCATAATGTGCAGAGTATTGAAACCAGTTCGCTCCACCTCGGGTTACTGGGAGATATGAAACGTCTGAACTCACTGTTCTGTGCGGTGGCGTATAACGTGCTGGATCAGGATGAGCAGGAAGACGAGCAGCGCGAACCGAATGATGATGCGCAACGGGTGTAGTCCGAATAAAAACGGGCGCTGAGGAAGGCGCCCGTTTCTTTTTCCTGTTTTTTTACGGTCTGGACATCAGTCTTTTTTGACCGGTTTGCCGGACCAGTAACCGGCCAGTAAAGAACCTGAAAGATTATGCCAGACCGAGAACAATGCACCCGGCAGTGCGGCCAGCGGGGTGAAGTAGATTTTCCCCAGCGTCGCGGCTAAGCCTGAGTTCTGCATCCCGACTTCCATCGCCAGCGTGCGACAGGTGGTTTCGTCAAAGCCAAACAGTTTTCCACCCCAGTAACCGCTCAGTAAACCAATGCCGTTGTGCAGAATAACCGCCACAATCACGATCAGTCCCACAGAACCGATAAAGCCCTGACTGCCCGCCACGACGGCGCTGATAATGGCGATAATGCACACCATTGAGAAAAGCGGCAGCAGCGGTTCGATGCGTTTTACGGTTTTCGTGAACAGATGATGAATAATCAGACCGGCTAAAATCGGGATGACGACGATTTGCAAAATGCTCAACAGCATGCCTTCCACATCGACCTTGATGTGTGTATCAACATACAGACGTGTTAGCAATGGCGTGGCGAAAACACCAACCAGCGTGGAAACCGCAGAAATCGTCACGGAAAGCGCGACGTCACCTTTCGCCAGATAAATCATAACATTAGAAGCGGTTCCGCTGGCCACGCTGCCAACCAGAATCATCCCTGCCGATAAATCTGCGGGCATATGGAACAGCTTTGCCAGTACCCATGCCGCCAGCGGCATGACCAGATAATGCAGGAAAGTAGCGGCAGCAACCGGGCCGGGCCGGGAAAGCACGCGTTTGAAATCACCGAATTCGAGAGTGACGCCCATCGCGAACATGATCAGCATCAGCAGGGTAGAAACGTGCGGGCCGATCGGCGTAAACGTGCCGGGCGAATAGTAGGCCGCAACGGATAACAGCGCGGCCCACAACGGGAACAGGCGGGTTATTATGGCTAACATTGAGGATGATCCTTGTCTTTGTTGTTTTGCAAAAGTACAGACAAAAAAAAGACCGGGCACGTGGCCCGGTCTTCTCAGATACCGCGCCCGTCTTTATTCGAATAGGTTGCGGTGTAGAGTTTTAACAACCTGATCGGCATCGTTGCCCGGCACCAGGAAGCATAAATTGTAGCTACTTGCGCCGTAGCAAATCATGCGGATATTGAACGGATCCAGTACGCCGAAGACTTCTTTGCCGACGCCACAGGCCTGTGACAGTTTGTTACCGATAATCGCGATCAGTGCCAGATTTTCTTCGACTTCCACGCGGCACAGTGAGGATAATTCTGTCAGCAGCGAGGTGGTCAGCAGGCTGTCACCCGAGGATGTGGAACCGGTGGTATCCAGCGTCAGTGCGACGCTGACTTCGGACGTTGTGATCAGATCAACAGAGATGCTGTGACGAGCCAGAATGCCAAACACTTCGGCGAGGAAACCGCGTGAATGGAGCATACTCAGGCTGTGCAGCGTGACCAGCGTTTGTCTGCGGCGCAGGGCTATCGCGCGGAACAGCGGCGGATTATCGCTGGTATCACACACCAGGGTGCCACCGCCTGACGGGTCCTTGCTCGAGCCTACAAACACCGGAATACCGCGGCGCACCGCTGGCAGCAGCGTTGCAGGATGCAGAACTTTCGCACCAAAAGTCGCCATTTCAGCCGCTTCTTCAAATGCTATACGGTCAATACGTTTTGCCGCCGGCACCAGACGTGGATCGGTAGTATAAATCCCCGGTACGTCCGTCCAGATATCCACCCGGGAAACGCTCAGCGCTTCGCCTAACAATGCGGCGGTATAATCGCTGCCACCACGGCCAAGTGTCGTGGTACGCCCTTTGCCTTCAGAACCGATAAAACCTTGTGTGATCACCAGAGCGTCCTGCAAGCGCGGTTGCAACTGCTGAACGGTTAACTCGTTTAATGCCTGAGTATCTGGCTCCGCCCGGCCAAAGCGATCATTGGTGCGCATAATTTTACGCACGTCGAACCATTCCACCGGCACGTTACGCTGGCGAATGATTTCAACAAACAGCAGAGTAGACATCAGTTCGCCATGGCTCACCAGTTCGTCAGTCAGCGCGGTAGATGTCGCCAGGCTCGCCGCTTCTGACAACATAGCGATATTTTCCAGCATGCGGCCGATTTCTTCGCGGATCACTGTCGGATTATCGAGGCGGTCGATGATAGCGCTCTGGATGCGCCGAATTTCATCAAGCAGGAACACCCGTCGTTCGGTTTCTTTACCTTCGGCCAGCTCGACTAATAAATTGGTGACGCCCGCAGAGGCGGAGAGGACAACCAGACGCACTTCAGGACGCGACAGCACGATATCCGCGCTGCGGTTCATTGCGTCGAAATCCGCCACGCTGGTACCGCCGAATTTGGCGACGATGACATTACCCAAAGGCTGCTGACTGGCGTTGCGGGATACTGCGTGATTCATGTAAAACCTCGTGTCCGGGTCGTCATACCATGACGGCCATCGATTCCATAAGAATTGGCACAAAGGGAAGAGCGGGAAACGGGAGCAGGCGTAGAGATACTACGATACACCCAGAAGCGCCCCACCTAGCCGACACCCTTTTGGGGTGTTCCGGTGACAACCCAGGGGATTCAGCCCCTGTAGTCGATCGTTCGCCTGCCGCGGGCTTATGATCTCGGCGCCGCTCCCCCTGATGTATCTTCGTAGGATTTCGGCTCCTCCGATACACTGCCTGGGCGACGCGCCTCTTCTGGCTCGCGCACCGAGCGCGCGAGTTAGGCGCTTAGGAATAGCCGTTTATCGCCCGTCTGTCAACGGTCAGGCAGCGCATGCGCTACATTTTGAGCGATTCTCATCTAATATTGTTCTCTGTCATTGTGATTAAGCAGATCTGACCTATCGCAAGAAAAGGCATCTCTTCCCGGGAACTTCAGGCTACAATCGGGACAGTTACCTCATATTTATTCTCAGCCTAAGAGCATTGCTATGAAAAATATCAATCCAACTCAGACCGCTGCCTGGCAAGCCCTGCAGCAGCATTTCGACAAGATGAAAGATGTGCAGATTAGCCATCTGTTTGCTGAAGATGGTGATCGTTTCTCCAAATTCTCTGCCACGTTTGAAGACCAGATGCTGGTCGATTTCTCTAAAAACCGTATCACTGCAGAGACGCTCGATAAACTGCAGGCGCTGGCGAAAGAGACTGACCTTCAGGGCGCAATCAAATCGATGTTCTCTGGCGAGAAGATCAACCGCACCGAAGACCGTGCTGTTCTGCACGTAGCCCTGCGTAACCGCAGCAACACACCAATCATCGTGGACGGCAAAGATGTTATGCCGGAAGTGAACGCAGTTCTGGCGAAAATTAAAGGTTTCACCGGGCGCGTTATCGGTGGCGAGTGGAAAGGGTATACCGGCAAAGCCATCACTGATGTGGTGAACATCGGGATCGGCGGTTCAGACCTCGGTCCGTTCATGGTGACTGAAGCACTGCGTCCGTACAAAAATCATCTGAATATGCATTTCGTCTCCAACGTAGATGGCACGCATATCGCTGAAACGTTGAAAGATTTGTCTCCGGAAACCACGCTGTTCCTGGTGGCATCAAAAACCTTCACCACACAGGAAACCATGACCAACGCCCACAGCGCGCGTGACTGGTTCCTGGAAACTGCCGGCGACAACAAACACGTGGCGAAACACTTCGCTGCGCTGTCTACCAACGGTAAAGCAGTGAGCGAGTTTGGTATCGATACCGACAACATGTTCGAATTCTGGGACTGGGTCGGCGGTCGTTACTCTCTGTGGTCAGCAATCGGTCTGTCTATCGCGTTGTCTGTTGGGTTCGATAACTTCGAACAATTGCTGAGCGGTGCTCATGCAATGGACAAACACTTCGCGAATACGCCGGCTGAGAAAAACCTGCCGGTGCTGCTGGCACTGATCGGCATCTGGTATAACGATTTCTACGGCACTGAAACCGAAGCTATCCTGCCATACGACCAGTACATGCACCGTTTTGCCGCTTACTTCCAGCAAGGCAACATGGAATCTAACGGTAAGTTCGTTGACCGTAACGGTAATCCGGTGGATTACCAGACGGGCCCGATCATCTGGGGTGAGCCGGGCACTAACGGCCAGCATGCGTTTTATCAGCTGATTCACCAGGGGACTAAAATCATCCCTTGTGACTTCATTGCGCCAGCCATCAGCCATAACCCGCTGAGCGATCACCACGCGAAACTGCTGTCTAACTTCTTCGCCCAGACGGAAGCGCTGGCATTCGGTAAATCTCTGGACGTTGTCGAGAAAGAATTCGCCGATCAGGGCAAAAAACCGGAAGACGTGAAACACGTTGCGCCGTTCAAAGTGTTCGAAGGGAACCGTCCGACCAACTCCATCCTGCTGCGTGAAATCACGCCTTACAGCCTGGGTGCGTTGATCGCGATGTACGAACACAAAATCTTTACTCAGGGCGTGATCCTCAACATCTACACCTTCGACCAATGGGGTGTAGAACTGGGTAAACAACTGGCAAACCGTATCCTGCCAGAACTGGAAGATGACAAAGACGTGACCGGGCATGACAGTTCGACTAACGGCCTGATCAACCGCTTCAAAAACTGGCGCTAATACCCGTTATCCTTCGCGCTGCCCCGGCGTTGGCTGCCTTCATGAACCCCGCTCACATACTTGTGTATGCTCCCGGGGATTCATTCAGTTGCCGCCTGGATGCAACACGAATGATTTAGGGCATTAAGGTTTTTATACGTCAAAATAAAAGGGTTAGCCTTCACCGGCTGGCCCTTTTTTAATGGCGCTTTTCCTGTGCTGACTCTGTGGTATTCTGCGGGTATTAATAACAAAAGTGGGATGTAGATCACATGGCAGGATCAAAGCGGGCATTAATGATATCCGTCATTATGCAGCGAATTTTGAACATATTCTTATTAGGACTGGCCGCAATCCTGATGATTTTTATCGGGCGTGAAACCTACCACTTAGCAATGGTGCTGTTCGTGAATAACGATCAGTCGTCCTCGTATCTGCTCATCGAGGGGATTGTGATTTACTTCCTCTATTTTGAGTTTATTGCTCTGATAATTAAATATTTTTCATCGGGCTATCATTTCCCTTTACGCTATTTTATTTACATCGGTATCACCGCGATCATCCGTTTGATCATCGTTGATCACAAAAGTCCTTACGACACATTGGTTTACGCCTGCGCCATCCTGGTGCTGGTTGTGACGCTGTTCCTGGCCAATGGCGAACGTCTGCGTCGCGAATAAATGAGGCAATTACTGCCTCGCATTCATACGCTAGAATGTGAGGCAGATAATTCATTGGAGGTATGAACACCTTCATTACGGAGCCATTGATGTCTGATTCCCATTCCACCGAAAAATCCCCGATCCACTGGTTTGACGATCCTTCGCAGGTGCCTGCGGATGTGGCTGACTGGCTGATGGAAATGGGATCCATGACCCGCCGGTTTGAAAAACAGGGTGTGACCGTCACCGTGAAACCGCAAAACGAATGTTTTGTCAGCCGCGAAGAACTGGGTGAAAGCGAGGCGCAGCAGTTGCCGGAAAGCGCCCGTTACTGGATCCGGGAAATCGTATTGTTTGGTGACGCACAACCGTGGCTGCTGGGGCGCACGGTCATTCCTGAAGAAACACTGACCGGGCCAGATCTGGCGCTGGTCGATTTAGGGACTGTGCCGCTGGGCCGCTACCTGTTCAGTGGCAATAATCTGTCCCGTGATTATATCCATCTGGGTCAATTACACAGTGAGCAGGGCGAGTTATGGGCACGCCGTTCCCGCCTGCGCTTGTCTGACAAGCCGCTGTTGTTGACCGAAATTTTCCTACCGGACTCACCGGTTCATCGTCCGCAAAGTCAGGCGGAGCAGGAATGAGTCAGACTAACCAAGCAGGAGAACAAAGAGTGTCAGGAAGTATGACTCAGGGCACATGGCGTGATTACTGCCGCCTGATGCGTATTGATAAGCCGATCGGCTCATTGTTGCTGTTGTGGCCAACGTTATGGGCACTGTGGGTAGCCGGTGGCGGAATGCCCTCTGCGAAGATTTTGCTGGTCTTCGTGCTGGGCGTGTTTTTCATGCGTGCCGCCGGTTGCGTAGTGAATGACTACGCCGATCGCAAATTTGATGGTCATGTAAAACGTACCGCTCAACGGCCATTGCCGAGCGGGACGATCACTGGCAAGCAGGCGAAAATATTATTCGTCGGACTGGTGCTGGTGTCATTCCTGCTGGTTTTGCTGCTTAACCGCATGACCATTTTACTGTCTCTGGCCGGACTGGCGCTGGCATGGATTTACCCATTCATGAAGCGCGTCAGTCATCTGCCTCAGGTCGTTTTAGGCGCAGCGTTTGGCTGGGCTATCCCGATGGCTTATGCGGCGGTGAGCGAAAGTGTGCCGCTCAGTTGCTGGTTAATGTTCGTGGCAAATATCTGCTGGACGGTGGCTTACGATACGCAATACGCGATGGTCGATCGTGACGATGATGTGAAAATCGGCGTGAAATCGACAGCGATTTTGTTCGGACGTTTTGACACGCTGATCATCGGCCTGCTGCAACTGGCAACGCTGGTTCTGATGGGCATTGTCGGCCATCTTTCCCAGCTCGGTGCACCGTTTTACTGGTCGCTGCTGCTGGCTGCTGCGCTGTTTGTACATCAGCAGAAGCTGATTGCCAAACGTGAACGTGATGCCTGTTTCCTGGCTTTCCGCCAGAACAATTATGTCGGGCTGGTGCTGTTCCTCGGCATTCTGATGAGCCTGTCAGGGTTCACGTTGTAAATATTCCTGAACTGATTCAACGCCCATAAAAAAACGCCCGGCCTCCGTAAAGAGTCCGGGCGTTTTTATGCAGCCAGCACTGGCTGGCGCTAATGGCGGTTAATGATTGGTATCGCGCACATCCAGCTTCGGCTCCGCCGGAGGCGCAGTCGGTTGCGGCAAATCAGACGGCATACCCGCACTCTCAATGGTCAGCTTGATGTCTGATGTCATCAGATCACTGAGCATGAGATAAATTTCACGTGTTTGTTCCTGAATGGCATCACCGCTGTCACTGATATAGCCTTCAGCGCGAAGTGTGCCGACCAGCGTCGAGAAAACGGCTTTATCGAAGAATTCAGGGGCATTGATACCGTGCAGTACGGACAAACGCTGCGCCATAATCCGGCTCTCTTTTTCCAGCGCACCACGGTTGATACTTGGGTTATTGGTGAGCAGGGAGAAGGTAATCGCGTAGCGTTGCAGCGTTTCACGTACACCGGCCGCCAGCAGTTGCAGGGTACGGATCCGCGCCGGATTAAGGGTCAGTTCATCATCTTCAAGATGAATGATTTGCTGACGTGCCAGTTCCAGCGTCAAAACATCCAGTACCTGTGGCAGCTCAGACGTCTCGAAATGCATAAACAATTCGGCTTTGAGCATCGGATAAATCAGTTCGACCTGACGCAGTAATTCCGCGCGGCTGACCTGACGGTGGTGCATCACAATGCTTGAAATCAGCGACGGCAACACCAGCATATGATGGATGTTGTTGCGGTAGTACGTCATCAGAACGGCCTGTTCGCGAGGCAGTACGATGATGTCGCCAATGTTGTCTTTCTCAACCTGGAACTTGTTCATGTTCAGCGCGTGATCGAGCAACTGATCGGCAGTCAGATCCGGCACCGTTGAATCCGCGTTGTAAGGTACGTTACGCAGTAATTGCAGGTAGCAGTCTATTTGCTCGGTCAGTTGTTCACGAGTCAGTGAACGCTGACGGGACGCCAGCAGCGCGGTACAACACAAGTTCATAGCATTGGCAGCCGCTGAATTGTTGATACGCACCATGATCTGTTCTGCTAAGTCCTGTACCGTTGGCGTCAGCCAGCTCGGACGTTGTGCTTCGATCGGGTCGATGGCTTCACGCCAGGTCGGCACATTCTGGTTCAGGTAAGTGGTCAGATGCAGCGGTTCACCAAAGTTCACATAACCCTGGCCGAGATTGCGCAGCTTGCGCAAGCCGTTAAGCATTTGCGTCAGGCTTTCTTTCTCTTTAGTCGCACCGCGCAATTCTTTGGCGTACGTACCGACTTCCATGACGTGCTCATAACCGATGTAAATTGGCACCAGCGTGATCGGGCGTGAACCACCGCGCAACATGGCCTGAATAGTCATGGCCAGCGTACCGGTTTTCGGCTCCAGCAGGCGTCCGGTTCGCGAACGCCCCCCTTCCACAAAGTATTCCACCGAATAACCACGGCTGAATAGTTCGCCCAGATATTCACGGAACACCGTTGAATAGAGCTTGTTGCCTTTGAAGGTTCGACGAATAAAGAACGCGCCCAGACGGCGGAAAATCGGGCCAGCTGGCCAGAAATTCAGGTTGATGCCAGCGGCAATATGCGGCGGTACCAGCCCCTGATGATAGAGCACGTAAGACAGAAGCAGATAGTCCATGTGGCTGCGGTGGCAGGGCACATACACAATTTCCTGACCGTCCAGCGCCAGCTGGCGTACACGCTCAGCATTATTAACATTGATGCCTTTGTACAAACGGTTCCACGTCCAGCTCAGTACGCGATCAGAGAGGCGCACGGCTTCATAAGAGAAGTCAGCGGCAATCTCTTCCATCAGGGCGATGGCATTTTGCTGGGCTTTTTCGTGGGAAATTTTCTTGCTGCGGGCTTCGTCTTCAATCGCTTTTTCAATGGCTTTTGAGGACAGCAATTTGTTGAACAAGTCCTGACGTGCCGGAAGACGTGGGCCAACGGCGGCCAGACGTTGACGGGAGAAGTGCATCCGCGCCACACGTGCCAGCTTTTGAGCAATGGTTTTATCTGTGCCGTGTTCCGTCGCCATATAACGCAGGGAAACAGTATTGGAGAAGCGGACAAAACTGTCCCGCCCCAGCCAAAGCACAGCGAAGAATTTCTGGATGCCGTTCAGTACGCGCAGATGTGGCGTGTCATCCTGACCTTCACGGCCCGGTGCCCGACCAAACATCACCGACACCGGCAACATCTGAATGTCTAAATCCGGGTTATTGCGGTGCAAATCAAGGTAGTCGTGGAACAGCTTTACGGATTCCTGCTTCGGCGTGTAATAAGAGAATACGCGCGGACCTTCAGCAATAAAGACATGGCTTGGCAGCAGGGTTCCGTCAATTTCCAGCGGAATAAGGGGATCAGGCAGATTCTGTGCCAGACATTGCGCACGCAACGTCAGCAAATCGGCTTTGGAATTATAGGGCAATACATACAAAATCGGCCGCGTCGGGTCTAAATGCAACTCGGTAACCGGATCTGAAGGTATGACCTTGCTCTTTACCAGCAATGAGAGCGGTAAATTCAATAATGTGTAATAAAGTCTACGCCAACCTGACATAAAAACGTGAAGCCTCTTGTTAGCCATTTCGCCGCAAGGATACCAGAAAGCTCAGATGAGATCTGTGGTGATGCAATACCCTTCTTATTTCAAGCCGCAGGGGTGTTGGCTTAAGACGTTCACCCGAATCACTTACTCATGTAAGCTCATCAGGATTCACTTCTTTACCGCCTTTCTGCACCCCGACTATTTGGGGTATAAAGTGCGGCAAATTCTCTAAGGATCAGTAAAAGAAATGGCTAACCAAGTCACTGGATTTACCCGAATTTATAAAGCAGCTGGCTATTCCTGGAAAGGGCTGAAAGCGGCATGGCAAAATGAAGCGGCCTTTCGCCAGGAAGCCAGCGTCGCTATTCCGTTAATTTTGTTATCTTTTTGGTTTGATGTCAGCCCCGTAGAACGCATTCTGCTGGTGGGATCCGTTGTTTTGGTCTGTGTCACTGAACTGCTCAACAGCGCGGTGGAATGCGCGATAGACCGTATCGGATCTGAGTTTCACGTACTTTCAGGCCGTGCAAAAGATATCGGCTCGGCTGCCGTACTTCTGACCATCATATTGG
The DNA here is from genome assembly GCF_019049755.1 of Rahnella perminowiae. Taxonomy (GTDB): domain Bacteria; phylum Pseudomonadota; class Gammaproteobacteria; order Enterobacterales; family Enterobacteriaceae; genus Rahnella; species Rahnella perminowiae. Next base: position 39,489 of record NZ_JAFMOS010000646.1, on the reverse strand, counting down.
CGTTTTTTGTCTGGGTCAGCATCTTTTGGCCACGATGGTTCTGATTTGGAATCTGCATTCCAGGAATCAACGTTATGCCCTGTTTTTATTCAATCTTAGGTTTTCATTGATCGTTTAGCTGTATATACTCACAGCAAGACTGTATAAACAACCAGGGGGCGGAATGAAAGCTTTAACGACCAGACAACAAGAGGTCTACGACCTTATTCGCGATCATATCTCCACCACCGGTATGCCACCCACCCGCGCAGAGATTGCATCACGTCTGGGGTTCCGTTCCCCCAATGCGGCGGAAGAGCATCTCAAAGCGCTGGCGCGTAAGGGTGTTATTGAGATTGTTTCCGGCGCATCACGCGGCATTCGTTTGCTGATGGAAGAAGAAGAGGGTTTACCGCTGATCGGCCGGGTTGCTGCCGGTGAGCCGTTGCTGGCCCAGCAACATATTGAAGGACACTATCAGGTCGATCCGGCCATGTTTAAGCCGAGTGCCGATTTCCTGCTGCGTGTCAGCGGTATGTCGATGCGTGATATCGGTATTCTTGATGGCGATCTGTTGGCTGTACATAAAACGCAAGACGTGCGTAATGGACAGGTTGTCGTGGCCCGTATAGACGATGAAGTCACCGTGAAACGTCTGAAAAAACAGGGCAGTGTGGTGCAGTTATTGCCTGAAAACAGCGATTTCCAGCCGATCGTGGTTGATTTACGTGAGCAGAATTTCAGCATTGAAGGGTTGGCCGTAGGCGTCATCCGCAACGGTGACTGGATCTGACCTTCGTACTTCGGGCTGCAGATGCGTTGGCTGCGTGCGTTCACCCGAATCACTGACTCCTGTCAGCTCATCGGGATTTTTTTACTTGCCGCCTTCCTGCAACTCGAATGACTCGGTCAGATATTACTGGGTCAAATTCTTGATCCCAATGGTCATATTGTTGATTTGCGGGTTCGTTAGCCGCCTCTGACATACCGCTAAGCTTTAACGTTTCATCTCGTCGCCCCTTCCGGGGCGATGTCACTTACAGGCATAACCTGAACCTCCGGCATGAGATTCTCTATGCAACATCATTCCCTGCGACAAACACTCAAAAACACCTTTTTAAGCCCCGCCGATAAGGCGCTCTGGAGGCTGGCATTGCCGATGATTTTTTCAAATATCACGGTGCCTCTTCTCGGGCTTGTGGATACGGCGGTGATCGGTCATCTCGACAGCCCGGATTATCTCGGCGGAGTGGCTGTGGGTTCGATGATCACGACTTTCCTCTTTATGCTCTTACTTTTTTTACGGATGAGTACCACCGGCATGACCGCTCAGGCGCTGGGCGCGAATGATAACCGGTTGCTGGCACGCGCTTTCGTACAACCCTTTCTGCTGGCCGTATTGTCTGGTCTCACCATAGTGTTGTTCCGGCACCCCCTGATGGAACAGGCGTTTCATATCGTCGGGGGCAGCCAACCGGTGCTTGAACAGGCGAGGCTGTTTATCGAAATTCGCTGGTTCAGTGCCCCGGCTTCACTGGCGAATCTGGTGATCCTTGGCTGGCTGTTGGGCATTCAGTATGTTCGCGGGCCGGTGATTTTGCTGATTGCCGGGAATCTGCTGAATATCATTCTGGATCTGTGGCTGGTGATGGGGCTGGGCTGGAATGTGCGTGGTGCTGCCATGGCGACGGCAAGTTCCGAGTATTTCACGCTATTTATCGGGCTGTACTTTGTCTGGCGGGTGATGAAGCAACGGGGTATAACCGGCGCACAAATCACCTCGGCCTGGCGTGGTAACCTGCGCCGTCTGCTGGGGCTTAACCGCGACATTATGTTGCGTTCACTTCTGCTTCAGCTTTGCTTTGCCTCACTGACCGTTCTCGGCGCACGGCTTGGCAGCCACATCGTGGCGGTGAATGCGGTGCTGATGAACCTGCTGACCTTCACCGCTTTTGCGCTGGACGGTTTTGCCTATGCTATCGAAGCGCATTCCGGTGAAGCATTCGGTGCCCGGAATCGCCAGAAATTGCTGGATGTCTGGCATGCCGCGTGCCGTCAGGCCGGGCTGGTTGCCCTGATTTTTGCCCTGATTTATGCGCTTGCAGGCGGGGCGATCATTGATGCGCTGACGTCACTACCTGAGTTACGCGAACTGGCGGACCATTATCTGGGCTGGCAAATCATCCTGCCGCTGGTAGCTGTCTGGTGTTATTTACTGGATGGCATGTTTATCGGTGCCACGCGCGGGCGGGATATGCGTAACAGTATGGTCGTGGCGGCGATAGGATACGGGCTGACGCTTTTCAGCTTACCGCTGTTGGGCAACCATGCCTTGTGGCTGGCATTGACGGTTTTCCTGGGGATGCGGGGATTATCCCTTGGCTGGATTTGGCGCCGTTACTGGCGGCACGACACCTGGTTTTCGCTTCATGCGGACTGATTTGTATGCTTTTCAAAGGAATAAACCCCGCCCTGGCGTTATTTCCTGCTTTGGATTAATCCTAATAACGGGTTTTATCTCTGTTTCAGGAGGATTAATCGAGATTCTCTACTAACCTTTAAAGTGTTAAGGACGAACTGCAAGCCAGAAATGCAGTTCACAAAACCCAAGGTAACAGGAGATATTATTATGAATAAGGATCAAGCCGACGGTAACTGGAAACAGTTCAAAGGGAAAGTGAAAGAACAATGGGGTAAATTGACTGATGATGACCTGACAGTGGTTGAAGGTAAACGTGATCAGTTAGTGGGTAAAATTCAGGAGCGCTATGGCTATCAGAAAGATCAGGCCGAGAAAGAGCTCAATGAATGGGAAACCAAAAATAAATATCACTGGTAACATGCGACTCCCCCTCGCATATCAGTGACGTATCCTGAAAAATGCTGCTCCTACCCGGAACAATTCAGGATACGGGTACACGGAAGTACCCAACCTTTGCATTTCATCTTCCCGCAGTCTTTCAGTTCCTCTGCCGTAACACCTTCATCTCTCAGCGTTTTTTCACCACTATACTGTGGTCGTGATCACACCGGTCATGGCTATCACAGGTTTCCACTACTTTACATTCTGCACATAATCCATGCGCTTCCACCACAGAATGGCGAAGATCAAAGCCGGATTCCATTGCCAGTTTTGCCAGGCGCTCTTCAATGCCATCGGTGGTTTTTTCGGTGACCAGCCCACAGCGGTCACAGATAAACAGCGCAGAAGTATGGCTTGGCTCTTCAAAATGATGGCAGAGAACATAACTATTTGCAGATTCAACGCGGTGAATAAACCCCTGTTCCAGCAGAAAATCCAGCGCCCGGTAAACCGTTGGCGGTTTCGCCTGAGGTTCGCTCACACGCAACAGATCCAGCAAATCATAGGCGCTGATCGCACCGGGTTGTTGCGTCATCAGACGCAGTACTTCCAGCCGCTGCGGGGTCAGGCGAACATTGCGCTGCTGGCAAAGCTCTTCAGCTTGTGAAAGTAATTTTTCCGGGTTATTCAGGGTCATGGCAACGGTCTCTGAGCGCAGATTGGAATAAATAGGCCACATCATGCGACCCGTGATGATTTTACCATGCTTGCACCAAAACGACGAATTATGCGCCATTCAACCTGCCATCGCGTCCAGCGCCTTTTCCACATACAGATATCCGATACCCATAATCTGCTGCTCCCGGCTCAGTATTCCCGGTGCAATATGCGTCGCCTGAGTTTTGACGTGATCGATACGATCAAAGGGATTGAGGCCGCTTTGTCCGCAGACGGTTTTCAGCCAGGCATCGCCAAAACCACAACTGCGGCCATAAAGATAAATGTGATTGATATTCAGAATGTTGAGAAAGTTATACAGACTCAGCCCCAGCGCGCGGGCACCTTCCATAACCTGCTCGCAAATGGCACTTTCACCCCGATGATAGCGGTCGATCAGTTCCTGTGTTGAAGGCGTTCTCCTTGCCGGATCCGCAGGCTCAAGCTGACGGGCCTTTTTCTTTAATGCTGACAATGAGGCCAGCGTTTCGAGGCAACCATATCGTCCGCAGGCGCACCGGTCGCCGTGGGGATCAATGATGGTATGGCCGATTTGTCCGCTGCCAAACAGATTACCGCGATAAATTTGCTGGTTAATCACGAAGGAAGAACCGATGCCGTAATCGACATTAATTACACAAAAATCCTGATGATAATTAATGCCTTGCCATTTCTCCGCCAGCGCCAGCATGATGCAGTCATTGTCCATCAGGATGTCAGTTTGCAACTTTTCTTCCAGAAGATACTTAATCTCAATTTCACCGGTCCAGGGTGCCTGCGGCATCCGCTGTGATACGCCGGTAGTCGGATTAACCTGCCCGTGGATCGCCAGTGCCAGCCGGATTTTCAGTCCGGGATAGCTTTTTTTGTACTGATGAAAGCAGGCTTCGATTTGCGTCAGCAGTGCATCCGGCGTTCTGACCGAAATCTCCGTCATTTGATAGTCACTCAGCGGTAAAACGAGTCTGCTGACCAGAATACTTTCGATGCGGTAAGGCGTGATATTCAGGCACAGCACGGCGCTGCCGTCGATGGCTATCTGGTAACTTCCGCCGCCCAGCCCGCGCGAGTGTAAATTGACCGGACTGTGGATGATTAAGCCATCATTTTGCAGATCGTCGAGGATCTTACTGACGGCCGGGATCGACAGACGGGAAAGCCTGGCCAGCGTAGATTTACTGGCATTTTTCTCGCGATATAGCAACGTCATCAGCACCTGCTTATTGAACTGACGCAGCCGCAGATTATTCAATCCGGTTACCGACATTTACTAAACCCCGTTTACTGAATTGCGTGACCGTAGCAAATCCTCCCTGTCAGTACGCTGCGTAGAATCTCGAAATTGATATTTCGATCCAGCGCACTGAGGGGAAATCATGAGCACAGCGGTAAAAGTCTGGCAGGAAGCGATCGAGCTCCCGACCTGGCTGACAGGAAAACAGGACACGCACCCGATGTTTCTGGCACACCGGGTTTATCAGGGGTCTTCCGGTGCGGTATATCCGTACGGCGTGACGGATACGCTGACCGGTGCGAAGGTTATGAAAACCTATCAGGCGCTGTATCTGGAAAATGATTTTCTTAAAATCATGCTGCTACCGGAGCTGGGTGGTCGTGTCCACCGTGCCTGGGACAAAATAAAACAGCGTGATTTTGTCTATTACAACGAAGTGGTGAAACCCGCGCTGGTCGGTTTACTGGGGCCGTGGATTTCCGGGGGTATCGAATTTAACTGGCCGCAGCATCACCGTCCGACCACTTTTATGCCGGTGGATTTCACTCTTCAGGCGCACGATAACGGTGCTCAAACCGTGTGGATGGGCGAAGTGGAACCGATGCGCGGCTTGCAGGTAATGACCGGTTTCACCCTTTATCCCGATAAAGCGCTGCTGGAAATCAGCGCCAAAATTTACAACGGCAATCCGACGCCGCGCCATTTCCTGTGGTGGGCTAATCCTGCAGTTACCGGCGGAGATGGCCATCAGAGCGTATTTCCGCCGGATGTCACCGCCGTTTTCGATCACGGTAAACGGGACGTTTCTTCCTTCCCGATAGCCACCGGCACCTATTATAAGGTGGATTACTCGGCGGGCGTGGATATCTCGCGCTATAAAAACATTCCCGTTCCGACGTCCTACATGGCCGACAAATCTGACTATGACTTCGTGGGCGCGTATGACCACAAACAGCAGGGCGGATTACTGCACATCGCTGACCATCATGTATCGCCGGGTAAAAAGCAGTGGACGTGGGGGAACTGCGATTTCGGTCGTGCGTGGGATCGTAATCTGACCGATAACAACGGGCCTTATATTGAGCTGATGACCGGCGTATTCACCGATAACCAGCCGGATTTCACCTGGCTGGATGCATTTGAGGAGAAGTGTTTCGTTCAGAACTTCCTGCCTTACAGTGCCCTGGGTACGGTGCAGAATGCCTCCGGGCAGGCGGTGATTAAACTTGAGCGTCACGGGCCAAAACTGGCGTGGGGCATTTATGCGGTCAGTCCGTTGCAAGGCGCGAAAATCAGGATCAGTTCTGAAGATGGCACGCAAATTCTGCTGGAAAAGGACATGACTTTGCAGCCTGGAGACGTGGTTCAGGGCGAACTGAGTGGCGAATTCCCATCGCGCCTTCAGCTGCGCTTGCTGAATGAACAGGGGCAAGAGCTGTTGTCCTATCTGGAGCATCAGGCCAGTGAGACGCCGTTACCGTCGCCTGCCAGCGCGCCCTTGCCCGCGCAGGACATCACTTCGGCAGATGAGGCCTGGTTTATCGGTCAGCATCTTGAGCAATACAACCATGCCAGTCAGGAGGCTGTGAATTATTACCGGCGTGGTGTGGAACTGGATGCGCTGGATTATCGCTGCAATCTGGCGCTGGCAACACTCAGCTACAATCAGGCTAATTTTACTCAGGCCCTGGCTTTTGCTGATGTGGCGCTGAGCCGGGCACACAGGCTGAATAAGAATCCGCAATGCGGGCTGGCGAGTCTCGTTCGTGCGAACGCGCTTGAGGAGACCGGTGATTTTGACGCGGCTTTTGACAGCTATTACCGCGCCGTCTGGAGCGGCAACGCTAAATCCGGGGGCTACTTCGGGCTGACACGGATAGCCATCCGCCGTGAGCAGTATCCGCAGGCGCTGAGTTTCTGTGAGCAGGGGCTGGCGACGCAGGCGAATCATTACGGCCTGATAGGACTGAAAGCCACGCTGCTGTGTCTGCTAGGTCAGGACGCCGAGACGTATATCGAAGCACATTTAACACGTTACCCGCTGCATTACCTTCTGCACTTTCTGCGTTATCACCTTTCGCCTGATGCGAAATCGGCAGCGCAATTGCGCGATGTCACCGGCCGGCGTGGCGAAAACGCCATGAATATCGCCATTCAGCTGACCGGTTGCGGACTGGATGCGCTGGCACTCGAAGCGCTGGACGTGCTGAAAAGTCAGGAAACGTTACCGCTGTATTTGCAAGCTTCCCTGCAAAAAGAAGGGCGCGAGGCATTGTGTCTGGCAGCGCGAAATGCTTTCCCGCAGCATGTTCGTTTCCCGCAATGGCTGGCGGAAGTTCGCATGCTTGAGGCTTTCCCTGATGACGCATTTGCCTTGCATTTACTGGCGTCTTTCCATTACAGCAAAGGTAATACACAAACGGCGGTGGCCTGCTGGCAGCGTTGTCTGGTGCTGGAACCGGACTTTGCGGATGCATGGCGCGGACTGGGAATTGATGCGTGGAACCGTCAGCAAGATAGTGCAAAAGCGCACCACTGTCTGGAAGAGGCGTGCCGTTTACAGCCACAGGATGCGCGGCTGTTATTTGAATCTGATCTGCTTAACCGCCTGACCGGCGTTGCGCCGCAAATCCGTCTGGCGCGGTTGGAAAAAGTGTTGTCCGTCGCCACACAGCGTGACGATCTGATCGCTGAACTTCTCAGTTTATATAACCAGTGCGGACAGTTACAGGCAGCACGGGCACTGCTGGCTGACCGGAAATTCCATCCATGGGAAGGCGGTGAAGGGCGCATCACCGGTCAGTATCTGCTGAATAAACAGTTGCTGGCGTTTGAATATCTCAGTGCAGGAGATGTGGTTGCCGCGCAGACGCAGCTGTTATCCGCGCTGGAATATCCGCAAAACCTCAGCGAAGGACGGCTGGTCGGGCAAACGGATAACGATATCTGCTTCTGGCTGGGTATTTGTGCGCAAAAACTTCAGCAGCATAAACAGGCGCAGACTTGGTTTGAGCGTGCGGCGGCGGGCGACAAAGGGATTGGCGAGCGGCGCTATTACAATGATCAGCCGGTAGATTATTTGTTCTATCAGGGTATGGCACTGCGCAAACTTAATGATATAGAGCAAAGCCGTCAGGTCTTCAGGCACATGCTGGAATGGGCGGAGAGCACAGCGGACCAGCCTGTTCAGGCTGATTTCTTCGCGGTGTCATTGCCGGATTTAGTCGTGCTTACCAGCGATCGTCAGAAAGAGCATCGCATTCATTATCTGCTGGTGAAAGCGCTGGCCCTGCGTGGTCTGGAAAACGAGGCTTACGCCGATGTGTTGCAGCAAATCTTTGCGCTGGATCCTTCCTGTGCCAAAGCACATCTCTTTTCACAATTGCCGGATTGCTGAGTGAAGGAGAAGAGAAAAATGGCTCTGTATTCTCTGGAAAATCATCGGCTTGCATTGACTGTGTCGCCATGCGGCGGCACTATCCTGCAACTGCTGGCAAAGCGGGCGGATGACAATGTCCCTCTGCTGCGCCCGTCAGTACTGAGTGAGGATACCCCAGCCGCAGAGTCGGCCTGTTTTCCTCTTCTTCCCTTTGGTAACCGTCTGAAAGGCAACGCTTTTGATTTTGAAAGCCGCCATTACACTCTGCCGCCCAACACCGGGGACGCGCATTATCTGCATGGCGATGGCTGGCTGGGAAACTGGCAATGCGTTTTTCAGAATGAGGTCGCGCTGACGCTGGCGTTTACGCATCGCAGCGACAGTTACTGCTATCGGGCGGAGCAGCATTTTTCTTTGCATGATAACCGGCTGGATATCAGCTTATGTATCACCAATCAGGGGGCTGATCCTCTGCCTTTCGGGCTGGGATGGCACCCGTTTTTCCCGCTCAGCGAAACCACCCGTCTTCAGGCAACAGCGTCCGGTTACTGGCAGGAAGACGCGCAGTGGCTGGCGGGCAAACACCATAACAAGCTGCCTGCCGGTCTGGATTTCTGCACGCCTCAGCCCCTTCCCCGCCACTGGGTGAATAACGGTTTTTCCGGCTGGGATGGCAAGGCAGAGATTGTCTGGCCAGAATCCGGCCATACGCTGCGGCTGACCATGTCTCCGGACTGCCCGGTGTTCTTCCTGTTTATATCCGACAGCCGTTTTGACCCCGGTTGTCAGCATGATTTCTTCTGTTTTGAACCCATGACCCATGCGGCAAACGATCATCATTTGCCGCACGGGGGCTCGCTGCGGGTGTTATCTCCCGGCGAATCTCTGACACAGCAAATGTCGCTGCATAGCGCGACGATTAACATCCCGGAATGAGGAATGCTTATGTCTGACTCAAAAGCTTTGAATATGCCCTACGTGTGGATGATTTGTCTGGTGGCTGCCTGCGGCGGCTTATTGTTTGGCTATGACTGGGTGGTGATCGGCGGCGCAAAACCTTTCTACGAGGCGTATTTCGGCATCACCGATGCGGCAATGTCTGGTTGGGCCATGAGCTCCGCGCTGCTGGGTTGTGTTCTGGGCGCGGCGGGTTCGGGCTCACTTTCGGACCGGTACGGACGTCGCCTGCCTCTGATTATCGCTGCCGTTCTGTTCACTGCATCAGGTGTCGGTACGGCACTGGCATTCAGCTTTAACAGCTTTGTGTTCTGGCGAATTGTGGGCGGTGTTGGGATTGGCCTGGCTTCCGCGCTGGCCCCGGTTTACATCGCAGAAATCAGTCCGGCAGAAAAGCGCGGGCGCTTTGTGGCCGTGAATCAGCTGACAATTGTGCTGGGGGTGCTGGCCGCACAGCTTATTAATCTGATGATAGCCGAACCGGTCGCCTCTGCCGCTGTGCAGGCGGACATTTTACAGAGCTGGAACGGTCAGACCGGCTGGCGTTATATGTTTGGTGCTGAAGCTATCCCGGCCGCCATCTTCCTGATCCTGATGTTTGTGGTACCGGAATCCCCGCGCTGGCTGGCGAAAGCTAACCGTTATCCGCAGGCCGAAAAAGTTCTGCAACGGATCGGTTCCGTGGAATATGCCCGCGTTACGCTGGCGGATATCCGCCGGTCACTGGGCTCGGAAAACCAGAAAGTGCCGTTTTCCACGCTGTGGGAGCCGCGCGTCAGGCCGGTCATTCTGATGGGGATTGTGCTGGCAATTTTCCAGCAATGGTGCGGCATCAACGTGATATTCAACTATGCACAGGAAATTTTTGCCTCGGCGGGATTTGACATCAACGATACGCTGAAATCGATTGTCGCCACCGGCCTCATCAACCTTATTTTCACTTTACTGGCACTGCCGCTGGTGGACAGAATCGGCCGCCGTCGCCTGATGCAGCTGGGTTCTGCGGGGCTGACCGTCATTTATATTTTGATCGGACTGTCTTATTCGTTTGGTGTCACGGGGTTACCGGTGTTACTGCTGGTGCTGGTGGCTATCGCCATTTATGCCATGACGCTGGCACCGGTGACCTGGGTATTGCTGTCTGAAATTTTCCCTAACCGGGTGCGTGGTAACGCGATGGCGGTGGGCACGCTGGCATTGTGGATCGCCTGTTTCCTGCTGACTTACACCTTCCCGCTGATGAACGCAGCGCTGGGTGCAGCGGGCAGTTTCTTCATCTACGCTGTTATCTGTCTGGCGGGTTGGATTTTCATCCAGTGCAACGTGCCGGAAACTCGCGGGGTGACGCTTGAAGCACTGGAGCAGCGTCTCAGCCGTACCGACGCCGAGCGAAAAGCTGAAAAAGCGGCGATGTCCGAAAGCCACTAAACCCCATACGATGCCGAATCTTTGTTCTGTGGTATAATCAGCGATTAACTTCCCTCTGGCGTTGCGCCGGAGGGAGCACCACGAACCCCTTCAGCGAATGTCAGGCCGATGTCAGAAACTCAACACGCAATGCCCCAGCCCACCTCTTTTTCCGCCCAGCGTTTTTCCGTTGCGCCGATGCTCGACTGGACCGATCGCCACTGTCGCCATTTTCACCGGCTGTTGACCGGTCAGACGTTGCTGTATACCGAAATGGTGACCACCGGTGCCATTATTCACGGCAAAGGGGATTATCTGGGGTTTGGTGAAGAAGAACATCCGGTTTCATTGCAGCTTGGCGGCAGCAACCCGGCCGATCTGGCGTATTGCGCGAAGCTGGCGCAAGAGCGTGGTTATGATGAAATTAACCTGAATGTTGGCTGCCCGTCTGATCGTGTGCAGAACGGCATGTTTGGGGCCTGTCTGATGGGGCAGGCATCGCTGGTCGCCGACTGCATTAAAGCGATGCGCGATGTCGTCTCGGTTCCGGTTACGGTCAAAACCCGTATCGGCATTGACGATCAGGACAGCTACGAATTCTTGTGTGATTTTATCCGTCAGGTCTCTGAAAACGGCGGTTGCGATACTTTCATTATTCATGCGCGTAAAGCCTGGCTTTCCGGCCTCAGTCCGAAAGAAAACCGTGAAATTCCGCCGCTGGATTATCCGCGCGTGTATCAGCTCAAGCGTGATTTCCCGCACCTGACCATGGCCATTAACGGCGGCATCAAAACCCTCGAAGAAGCTAAAACGCATCTGCAACATATGGATGGCGTGATGGTCGGTCGCGAGGCTTACCAGAATCCGGGTATGTTGCTGAACGTTGATCGTGAATTATTCGGCTCTGATGCACCGCTAAAAACCGGGCCGGATATTATCCGCGCGCTGTATCCGTATATCGAAGCGGAACTGAGCAAAGGCACTTACCTCGGCCACATCACCCGTCATATTCTCGGCCTGTTTCAGGGGGTGCCGGGAGCGCGTCAGTTCCGTCGCCATCTTAGCGAGAATGCACATAAAGCGGGTGCGGGCATCGATGTGGTCGAACAGGCGCTGCAAATGGTTGCTCAGCAGCAAGTGACAGCGCAGGCCTGAAAACAGGTGAGTAAAATCACTATTTATTAGTCAAATTTACTATATTTTCGCAGGCTGTACGTGCCTGCGAAGATTTTTTCCTTTATTATTCAACACATTATTTATCCTCTCATACTGGCACGTTTCTTGTAATGGCTAATACGTGTTTGGACGCTACGTCTTATTGCACATGGCTTATTAAGGAGCACCCGATGCTGGAAATTCTCTTCGTGCTTGGTTTTTTCTTTATGCTGATGCTGACCGGCATTTCTCTGCTGGGTATGGTTGCGGCTCTGATCGTAGCATTTGCTCTGATGATGTTGGGCGGCTTCCTGGCTATTGTTATAAAAATGTTACCATGGCTGGTTCTGGCCGTGATTACGGTCTGGATTTATCGGACATATTTCCGGCCTGATGAGCCGAAATACCGCCGCCGTCGCTTGCCGTAATAACAGCTTCAATTTATAGATTTACGTAACTGCATGAAATCATGGTGATTGCTGGCTGTGTTTTGAGCGCAAAAAAATGTAACCGTTGCAGCGATAACTTTTGCTTATGTGCTAGCGATCACAAGCTGAATCAGAATGTGCGGTCGAAATACATAAATCATATTTTTTAACATGGGTGACTGTTAGGATGGAATTCATTGGCAGCCAGCAGGCTGTAAAACGAATTCATCAAGTCCGCTGAGGCACACAATAGTCGCTTAAGTGACATCGCCCTGCGGATTTACCCGGCAGTACCCTACAGCAGTACCCGTCTGATATCAGAGGTCGTCTGAGTCAGGCAGTAAAAAAGGCTTTCACATCCGTGAAAGCCTTTTTTGCATTTTTCCCCGTCGCCCTTGCCGCCACAGCTGTATTAGCTGCACTCACTCACCCGAATCACTTACCTGAGTAAGCTCATCGGAACGCATTCGTTTGCTGCCTTGCTGTAACGTCAATGGCTTAAGGAAACTGTTATGGGAGGAGCAAACTCGAGCCTTGCGTCACGCGGCTTTCCAGCGTTTCATGTGCGCGTTTTGCCTCGGAAAGCGGGAATTTCTGGGCATCGCTGACCTCCACTTTTATCGCGCCACTGGCGATCAGTGAGAACAACTCACTGCTTGCTTCCAGCAGTTCTTCCCGGTTAGTCACGTAGCCATTCAGGGAAGGACGCGTCACAAACAGCGAACCTTTCTGATTGAGTATCGCCAGATCTACGCCTTTTACCGGGCCGGACGCATTGCCGAAACTGACCAGCAAACCGCGGCGTTTCAGGCTGTTTAACGATTTTTCAAAGGTATCTTTGCCGACGGAGTCATAAACCACACCGACTTTTTCACCGTTGGTCAGTTCTGCCACGCGGGTTGCGATATCTTCTGTCCGGTAATTAATGGTTTCCCACGCACCGGCTTGTCTGGCACGTTCAGCTTTTTCATCGGAGCCCACGGTGCCAATCAGTTTTACACCCAGTGCTTTCGCCCACTGGCAGGCAATCAGGCCTACGCCACCTGCTGCGGCATGGAAGAGAATGGTTTCACCGGCCTGAACTTCATGGGTTTTGCGCAGTAAATAATAAACTGTCAGCCCTTTAAGGAAAGAGGCTGCGGCCTGTTCAAAGCTGATCGCCTCCGGCAAAAGAGCAATTTTTTCCTGCGGCACGTTATGGAATTCGCTGTAAGCGCCAGGCGCGGATTGTGCATATACCACACGATCGCCCGGTTTGATGTCAGTGACACCGCTGCCAACTTTGCTGACTACGCCTGCCGCTTCCGTGCCTAAACCCGCCGGAAAACTGGCTGGTGCATAAAGACCGCTGCGCACGTAAGTATCAATATAGTTGATGCCGATGGCTTTATTCTCGACCTGGACTTCACCTGCCTGCGGATCCCGGGGCTGATAATCAACGTATTGCAGGACGTCCGGGGAACCTGTTTCAGAAAACTGGATGCGCTTTGCCATGTTTTTTCCTCGTGATGGAGACTGATTTCAACCCTAGGCTAAATGTCCCGGACAATCCAGATTTTCGGCACTAAGGGTTAATACCCTTTTGAAATGGTTTATACTGTCGCGCGAGTCAGGCTCCGATTTTTGGAAACCTGACGCTCATAAAACAGGCGCTTAGAGCAGGAAATAATCCACAGATGGCAGCAAAAAAACCGACCAATCAACAGAACGAAAACCGCGATCGCCAGATGGAAGGCTTGAAACTTCCGCCGCATTCGCTGGAAGCTGAACAATCCGTTCTGGGCGGGCTGATGCTGGACAATGAACGCTGGGATAACGTGGCCGAGCGGGTGGTCAGCAATGATTTCTTCAGTCGCCCGCACCGCCTGATTTTTACCGAAATGCAGCGTTTGCTGGAAATGAGCAAGCCGATCGACCTGATCACGCTTTCTGAATCTCTGGAACAGAAAGGCGATCTGGATTCTGTCGGCGGTTTTGCTTACCTGGCAGAACTTTCTAAAAACACCCCAAGTGCGGCGAACATCGGCGCTTACGCGGACATTGTGCGTGAACGTGCTGTGGTCCGGGAAATGATCTCCGTCGCTAATGAAATTGCCGACGCAGGCTATGATCCGCAAGGCCGCAGCAGCGAAGACCTGCTGGACTTAGCCGAATCCCGGGTATTCCAGATTGCCGAAAGCCGCGCCAGTAAAGACGAAGGTCCGAAAAGCATCGACCGTATTCTGGAAAGCACGGTTTCCCGTATCGAAGAGCTGTTCCAGCGTCCGCACGACGGTGTAACCGGCGTTTCAACCGGTTATGCTGACCTCGACAAGAAAACGGCGGGTCTGCAAAAATCTGATCTGATCATCGTGGCGGCGCGTCCGTCGATGGGTAAAACCACTTTTGCGATGAACCTCGCCGAAAATGCCGCGATGATGCAGGATAAACCGGTCTTAATCTTCAGCCTTGAGATGCCCGGCGATCAGCTCATGATGCGTATGCTGGCGTCGCTTTCCCGCGTCGATCAGACCAAAATCCGTACCGGTCAGCTTGATGATGAAGACTGGGCGCGTATTTCCAGCACCATGGGGATTTTGCTCGAAAAACGTAACATGTATATCGATGACTCCTCCGGCCTGACGCCAACCGAAGTTCGTTCGCGTGCGCGACGCATCTTCCGTGAGCACGGGGGTCTGAGCCTGATCATGATCGACTATTTGCAACTGATGCGCGTTCCGGCGTTGTCCGACAATCGTACGCTGGAAATCGCCGAAATCTCCCGCTCGCTGAAAGCGCTGGCGAAAGAATTGCAGGTGCCGGTGGTAGCGCTGTCGCAGCTGAACCGAAGCCTGGAACAACGTGCGGATAAACGCCCGGTCAACTCCGACTTACGTGAGTCCGGCTCAATCGAGCAGGATGCCGACTTAATCATGTTTATCTATCGTGACGAGGTCTATCACGACAACAGTGAAGAAAAAGGCATCGCGCAAATTATTCTCGGCAAACAGCGTAACGGCCCGATCGGTACCGTCCGCCTGACCTTCAACGGTCAGTGGTCGCGGTTTGATAACTATGGCGGCCCGCAATACGACGAAGATTAGTGTGGGGCTATTTTGCTTGCCATTTTGTGGCCGGGCAGTGCTCACTTTTTTTGGAAAGATTGGCTCGTGTACTACGTGTACACTCCGGTTTTTCCGCGCTGGCCGAACGCAAACTGGCTGCGCCAATAACGCCCCTTTAGGCTGCTAAAACCTCAATAATTTCATGCAAAGGACTTAAAATGAAAGCGGCTACGGCTGTCATTGATCGCCGCGCTCTGCGACACAATCTGCAACGGGTTCGTCATCTGGCGACACAAAGTCGTCTGGTTGCGGTGGTGAAAGCAAACGCTTATGGGCACGGTCTGCTGGAGACGGTGCACAGCCTGCAGGATGCCGATTATTACGGTGTTTCGCGGCTCAGTGAGGCACTGATGCTGCGTAAAGCCGGAGTGGTAAAGCCCGTCCTCCTGCTCGAAGGTTTTTTCTCTGCCAGCGAATTACCGCTGCTGGTCGGCCATCAGCTGGATACCGCTGTTCACAGCATCGAACAACTTGAGGCGCTGGAAAGTGCTGATCTCGCGCGTCCGCTGAATGTCTGGTTGAAAATCGACACCGGTATGCACCGTTTAGGTGTCCATCCGGCACAGGCCGATGCATTCTATCAGCGTCTGAGTGCCTGCAAAAACGTGGTTCAGCCAGTCAATATGATGAGCCATTTCTGCCGCGCGGATGAACCGGAAAGCGATGCCACACCGAAACAGCTGAGCTGCTTTAATGAATTTGCCAAAGGCAAGCCGGGGCAAAAATCCATTGCGGCTTCCGGCGGTATTTTACTGTGGCCGGAATCGCATATGAATCTGGTTCGCCCGGGCATTATTTTATATGGTGTGTCGCCGATGGAAACCGGAACGGCCAGCGATTTTGGGCTTCAACCGGCAATGACCCTGACTTCCAGCCTGATTGCCATACGTGAACATGCCGCCGGTGAACCTGTCGGTTACGGCAGTACCTGGGTCAGTGACCGCCATACCCGCCTTGGTGTGGTGGCAATGGGATACGGCGACGGTTATCCGCGCAGTGCGCCAAATGGTACACCTGTGTGGGTTAATGGCCGTGAGGTACCGGTTGCCGGGCGCGTGTCGATGGACATGATCACCGTCGATCTGGGGCCGGAAGCCACAGACAACGTAGGGGATGAGGTGATTTTCTGGGGCGAGAAATTACCGGTTGAGCGCATTGCGCAGGCAACCGGTATCAGTGCTTATGAGCTGATTACCCAACTCAGCGAGCGGGTCGCCCGCGTTTATATTGGCGACTAAACCTTACTTTTTCACCGCCAGCCACTGGCTGACAATTTTCTGATATTCGCCGGTGGCTTTACTCAGGTGCAGCCACTGGTCGACATACATCTTCCAGCTTATGTCATCACGCGGCAGCATGTAGGCCTTTTCGCCATATTGCAGCGGCTTCTTCGGATTCACCGCACACAGTTTCGGATAATGTTTCTGCTGATACAGCGCTTCCGACGCATCAGTGATCATCACGTCCGCTTTCTTATCCACCAGCTTCTGGAAGATGGTCACGTTATCGCTCAGTGCCAGCGTGCCTTGCGGCAGATGGCTGTGCACGAAGGCTTCATTGGTACCGCCCGCCGGTTCAATCAGGCGCACGGACGGGCGATTTAACTGCGCAATCGTCTGGTACTGACGCACATTTTCACAGCGCACCAGCGGGATTTTCCCGTCCTGATCCAATACATTAGCGAACCAGGCTTTTTGCTGGCGTTTAAGCGTCACTGAAATTCCGCCCATCGCGATATCACAATGCCCGGCGCTCATTTCGTCCGGCAGTGTTTTCCAGGTGACCGGCACCCAGTTCACTTTTACATCCAGACTTGCCGCCAGTGATCCCGCCATCGCAATATCAATACCTTCGTACTCTCCGTTTTCTTTCAAAAACGTATACGGTTTATAGTCACCGGTGGTACAGACATTCAGCGAGCCTTTCTGTAATACGCGCTCAAGGTGTGAAGATGGGGTGTCAGCTTTTGCCAGACCGGGCAAGGCAGACAGCAAAACGAGAGAGCAGAGTACTTTTTTCATTATTTTTTCCTTGCGTTTAAATCATGCGCAAGTATAAGAAAAAATCGCCGGGAAGTATTTATAACTGGCCAGAGTGGGAATGTTTTTTGCAATAAGAATCCGACACATAAAAATTAAAACGACAGGAACACTGCCATGTACAGCATTGATGATTACGATCTTAAAATTCTGACCTTATTACAAACGAACGGAAGGCTGACCAATCAGGAATTAAGCGAACTGGTGGGGCTGTCAGCATCACAGTGTTCACGTCGGCGGATTGGCCTTGAACAGGCTCAGATGATCCTCGGCTATCACGCGCGTCTGGCACCGGAAGCACTGGGCTTGGGGATGATTGGACTGATTGAAGTCAGGCTTATAAACCATTTACCTGCACAGGTCGATGCATTTCACAGCATGTTGGGTGAAGTTGATGCGATTATTGATGCCTATAAAACCACCGGGGATGCGGATTATCTGCTGAAAGTTGCGGTGAAAGATTTAGCCGGTTTAAGTACGTTGATCAGCCAAATCCTGTCAGCGCATAAAAGTGTCTCCCATGTAAAAACATCGGTAGTGCTTAACCGTCTAAAAGAAAACGGCTTATTGACGATTGCCTGAAAAAATCCCCCCTTTATTTTGCGTGCACTATTAAGGTGATTTGTTTTGGTGCAATATCACTTTTATGGTGCATTATTTTGAATTAATATGCGTGTTTTGTGCATGTAAAGAATAATTAACGCGTCATAAAATCTTATTTTCGATTTTTGATGCAAATTACGCGCGTGAATATTGCCTTAATTCTCTATCTCAATAATTATCTCAAAATCAGACGTTAGGATTATTATTTTGGGGTATGGGGAATTATGGCAACTCTTGATGACATCAAACAGCCGGTTGAACAGCCGCGCATCGGGCATACGCTGATTGAAGATGCGCTGGCGATCATTATCGGTACACTGATGGTCTCTTTTGGCGTGGTGATGTTGCGGCAGGTCGGCGCACTGACCGGCGGCACGGCAGGAATGGCATTTCTGGCACATTACGTCACGCAGGTTTCGTTCGGTACGGCCTTTTTTATCATCAACTTACCTTTCTATTATCTCTCTTTTCGTCGTATGGGTTTGCCGTTCACGCTGAAAACGTTTGCCGCTGTTGCACTGGTTTCCGTCTTCTCCGATCTGCATCCGCTTTTCGTGCACTTTGATCATCTTCAGCCATTCTACGCGACGTTGTTTGCTAACGTGATTATGGGCATCGGCTTTATTGTGCTGTTCCGTCATAAAGCCAGTCTGGGCGGCGTGAACATTCTGGCGCTGTTTCTGCAGGACAAATACGGTATCCGTGCCGGTAAACTGCAAATGGGTGTGGACTGCTGCATCGTCCTGGCGTCGCTGTTCGTCGTCAGTTACGAAATGCTGATTGCTTCGGTGTTGGGTGCGGTGATCGTCAATCTGATCATTGCAATGAATCACCGGCCGGGGCGCTACAGCGTCTGACGACATGGATGAAAATGACGCAGGGTTCAGAGACCTGCGCCATTTTTGTCAGTACATCGGCATAAATTATGCGCCGAAGCCGCCGTCAATCGTCAGGTTCGCACCGGTGATATAACCCGCTTCAGGGCCGGAAAGATAAGCCACAAAGCTGGCGATTTCACTGTCTTTGCCGTAGCGGTTGAGCGCCATATAAGAACGCATGCCATCAGCCATTTCGCCGTCAGCCGGGTTCATATCGGTATCGACCGGGCCGGGTTGGACGTTGTTCACGGTAATGCCACGCGGCCCTAAATCCCGTGCCAGACCTTTGGTCAGGCCGACGATAGCTGATTTGCTCATGGCATAAACAGCACCACCCTGGAATGGCATGCGATCGGCATTGACGCTGCCGATGGTGATGATGCGTCCGCCGTCAGGCATATGGCGCGCAGCCTGTTGGCTGGCGACAAAAACGCTGCGCACATTGATGGCGATGGTACGGTCGAAATCATCCATCGTCAGCGCATCGATTTCGCCGAACGCCAGCACACCGGCGTTATTGACCAGAATATCGATTTTACCGAATGCTTTCGCCGCGCTGTCGATGGCGGAGCGGACGCTACTTTCATCGGCGCTGTCGGCTTTAATCGCCAGCGCTTTGCCACCGCTGGCTTCGATAGTTTTCACCAGCGCCTGCGCTTTATCTTCAGATGAGACATACGTGAAAGCCACGCTGGCACCTTCGCTGGCCAGACGCTGAACAATAGCGGCACCGATGCCGCGTGAACCGCCCTGAACGAAAGCGGCTTTACTTTGCAATGCGTATTGAGTCGTCATATTACGGTACTCCGGATGGATGAGGTGATGGTTTGATCGTAGCTCATAGCAGCAAATCAGAATCTCAGGTGAACGGCCGGTTTGATATGCAATACGTGCCCGAAAATTGCCAACATAGTTGTCATCTTTTTTAACGAACTTTGATAGTCTGTGAAACAGTTGTGATGCGCCGGCTTACCGGACGTGGATCGCAGCGCCACTCAACCCAACCCAGGAGATGTATACCGTGTTCCAACATGTCGATGCCTATGCCGGTGACCCGATTTTGTCGCTGATGGAAAGCTTCAAGACCGATCCGAGACAAGATAAGGTAAACCTGAGTATCGGTCTTTATTACGACGGGCAGGGTATTATTCCGCAACTGGCGGCGGTGGAAAAAGCCGAGCAACAACTGAATGCCGGGCCGCAGGCCGCGTCAGTCTATCTGCCAATGGAAGGGTTACCTGCGTATCGTGCAGGTATCCAGGCGCTGCTGTTTGGTGCCGGACATCCGGCGCTGAAACAACAGCGTATCGCGACTATTCAGACCGTCGGCGGTTCCGGTGCACTGAAAGTTGGCGCTGATTTCCTGAAGTTTTATTTCCCGAATTCTGAAGTTTATGTGAGCGATCCGACCTGGGAAAACCACGTGGCCATCTTTAGTGGCGCAGGTTTCAAAGTGCATACTTATCCTTACTTTGATCCTGAAACCTTGGGAGTGAATTTCCCGGCGATGATTGACCGCCTGAAAAGTTTACCAGCGCAAAGCATCGTTCTGCTGCATCCGTGCTGTCACAACCCGACCGGTTCTGACCTGACGCCAGCACAGTGGGATCAGGTGATTGAAATCACCAAACAGCGTGAGCTGATCCCGTTCCTCGACATCGCTTATCAGGGCTTTGGCGCGGGCATTGACGACGACGCCTACGCTATCCGCGCGATGGCCTCTGCTGGCGTTAACTGCTTTGTCAGTAACTCCTTCTCGAAAATTTTCTCCCTGTACGGTGAACGTGTCGGCGGCCTGTCTGTGGTCTGCGAAGACAGCGATGCGGCGGGACGTGTGCTGGGTCAGCTGAAAGCAACCGTGCGCCGTAACTACTCCAGCCCGCCGAGCTTCGGTGCAAAAGTCGTTGCAGAAGTTCTGAGCGACAGCGCCCTGAACGCCCAGTGGAAAGCGGAAGTCGAGAGAATGCGCATCCGTATTCTGGAAATGCGCCACACCCTGGTCGACAGCCTGAAAACGGCCTTACCGGGGCGTGATTTTGGCTACCTGCTGCAACAGCGCGGTATGTTCAGCTACACCGGTTTCAGCGAAGCGCAGGTTATCCGTCTGCGTGAAGAGTTTGGCGTTTACCTGATCCTCAGCGGCCGCGTCTGCATGGCCGGTCTGAATCACCATAACGTCAGGCAAGTGGCTGAAGCTTTCGCCGCGGTCCAGTAAATTCCCGTCATATTTCGGGCTGCGGATGCGTTGGTTGCGCTCATTCACCCCGGTCACAGGGTACGCTTAAAGGCCGACAGAAATGTCGGCTTTTTTATTCCGCCGTGCTGACTTTGATGACTTCTACCTGATGGTTTTTCAGTACCTTGAGCAACCCGGCGGCCGGAAGTTCGTCAGTGAACAGCGCTGTGGCTTGCGAGATATTGCCGATTTCGACCGCTGCAGAGGCATGATATTTGGTATGGTCAGCGGCCAGCAGAATATGACGTGAATGCGCCATCATGGTTTTCACCACGCTGGCTTCGTTGACGTCGAACTCCAGCAGGGCACCGTCGCTTTCAATAGCGCCGACACTGGTCACCAGATAGTCGGCACGGAATCCTGCGACAAAAGCCGTGGCGGCAGGGCCGATAATTCCGCCATTGTGCGGACGCAGTGTTCCGCCCGGCACCATCACTTCAAAGCGCGGATTCTTATACAAGATATGTGCGACGCGCAGACAGTTGGTGATAATCCGCAGGCGGTTATGATTGAGCAGCGAATGGGCGACCTGCTCGACCGTGGTACCGATGGTGATAAACACTGTCGAGCCGTCAGGAATGTAATCAGCGATGGCTTCCGCAATGGCTTTTTTCTCTTCCGTCCAGGAAATCTCGCGCTGTTCGAAGGCGGTATTAACCACACTTGACGCACGCCCCGCGCCGCCGTGATGGCGCGTGATCAGCCCCTGATCGCTGAGTTTGCGGATATCGCGGCGGGCAGTTTGGGTCGAGACATCCAGCAGCGCCGCCAGCTCTTCAATGTTCATGTAACCGCGCTCGGCAATCAGTGCGAGCAGTTGATCGTGGCGCGGATTGCCGGTCAGTTCAGTAAGACTCATGGATACATCCTTCAAAATGAGCGTCTGAGTCGTATTCTATACAGAAAGTGACAAAAAAGACCGGGTCTGATCACAGTCAGGTATCCCCGCGCGGCCACCAGGCTGTGTACATTTCAGTGCCGCGACCCCGCTGGCAAAGCGAACCGCTTCGGCAGGCAAGGCGTTCTGAGACAGACTGACCGCCAGTGCGCCATGAAAAACATCGCCTGCGCCGGTTGTGTCTACGACATTAACGGCGAAGCCCGGCTGATGATGCAGCCTGTCATTTTCCAGCCACAGACAACCTTGCCCGCCCTGTGTGACATAGACATGACCCTTTGTGAGCGTTTTGGCTTTGGCTAATGCAGAACCGGCGTCAGATTTTCCGGTCAGCCGTTGTAAACCCGGAGCGGAAAACGCGGCGTGATCGCTTAAAGCGACTAAATCGGCGATATCCTGCGGCGTCACATCGGCATCCAGCACCGTCATTACACCCACCTGACGCGCCAGCGTAAATGCCTGTTTCGCTCCCTCATGCCAGCGCACATCTGCCAGCACCACATCCCACTGTGAAAAATCGATAGCCTGTAACCATGTGGCACAAGCGGGCAAATCCGGGCCGGGATAATTGATAATGATCCGCTCACCGTTGTTGTCCACCAGAACGGCGGATTGAGACGAGCTGGCGCCTTCCACGCGGCGGACGTACCGGGTATTTACCCCCAGGGAGTCCAGCTCCGCGAGCAGCCGGTTTCCGGTATCGTCATCACCCACACGGCCAATAAAATCCACCTGCGCCCCCAGCCGGGCTGCCGCAACGGCTGCCGTAGCGGCGGGACCGCCGCCCACTTCATGATATTTTTCAGCGACATATTTTCCCCCTCCCGCAGGCAATTCTTCAACGTAATAGATCCGGTCCATTACGGTAATCCCGACACAGGCAATGCGAATCATGGCTATTCCTTAAGCGTATTTTGATGAGGTTATTTTAATTTAGCCAATTGTTAAAAAAGTGATGGCTGTCAATTTTTTGACTTTAAATTACAAATACGATCAAAAAACGACAAACAAAGACACCGCTGATTATCAAAAAGTGACATGTCTGATCAGCACAAAGGAGAGACGCATGGCAAATGTGGCATTTATTGGTCTGGGGCAAATGGGCGCTCCGATGGCGGCCAATCTGGTTAAACAGGGGCACCGGTTAGCGGTGTTCGATCTCAGCCCGCAGGCAGTACAGAAGCTGGTACATCAGGGCGCATCGGGCGTTAAGAGTGCGGCAGAGGCGGCGCAGGGTGCGGATTTTGTTATCACCATGCTGCCCAATGGTGATCTGGTGCGCGAGGTTCTGTTTGGCCCTGAGGGTGTCTGCGAAACCCTGAACCCGTCGGCACTGGTTATCGATATGTCGACAATTCACCCGTTACAGACCGACAAGCTGATTGCTCAGATGCACGAAAAGGGCTTCAGCATGATGGATGTGCCGGTGGGCAGAACCTCTGATCATGCAGTGGCCGGGACTTTACTGCTGCTGGCGGGCGGTACGCCTGAACAGGTTGAACGCGCAACGCCGGTGCTGATGGCGATGGGGTCTGAACTGATCAATGCGGGCGGGCCGGGCAAAGGGATCCGCGTCAAGCTGATCAACAACTACATGAGCATTGCCCTGAATGCGCTCTCCGCTGAAGCCGCCGTGTTGTGCGAGGCACTGGATCTGTCTTTCGATGTGGCGCTGCAGGTGATGAGCGGAACACCGGCCGGAAAAGGCCACTTCACCACGTCATGGCCGAACAAAGTGCTGAAAGGGGATGTGTCACCCGCTTTCATGATTGACCTCGCCCATAAAGATCTGGGTATTGCGCTGGATGTCGCTAATCAGCTGCATGTGCCGATGCCGCTCGGTGCGGCTTCCCGTGAAGTATACAACCAGGCACGCGCCGCAGGACGCGGACGTCAGGACTGGACGGCCATTCTTGAGCAGGTGCGCACCAGCGCCGGTCTGACACAAAAAATACATCCGTAACGCCTTAACCAAGGAAAGTTGAATGACTCACTACAGCCTTAACGATATCACCCGTCCGTCCGGCGGATTCGCCATGCTGGCGGTCGACCAGCGTGAAGCCATGCGTTTAATGTTCGTGGCCGCCGGCGCGAAAGCTCCGGTTACCGATC
The DNA here is from genome assembly GCF_019049755.1 of Rahnella perminowiae. Taxonomy (GTDB): domain Bacteria; phylum Pseudomonadota; class Gammaproteobacteria; order Enterobacterales; family Enterobacteriaceae; genus Rahnella; species Rahnella perminowiae. Next base: position 15,560 of record NZ_JAFMOS010000646.1, on the reverse strand, counting down.
AGGTGCTGACCGATTTTAAAGTCAATGCCGCGCGGATTTTATCGCCGTACGCTTCTGCAATTTTGGTCGATCAGCCGTTCTGTTACCGCCAGATTGTTGAGCAGAATGCCATCGCGCAAAACTGCGCCATGATTGTGGCGGCTGACGAATTTATTCCGGGCAACGGCATGCCGGTGGACAGCGTGGTGATCGACAAAAGTGTAGATCCACAGGCGGTCCGGGAAAACGGCGGCAAGGCGCTGAAATTACTGGTGTTGTGGCGCAGCGATGAAGATCCGCAACAACGTCTGGAGATGGTGAAAACATTTAATCAACGCTGCCATGCGCACGGTCTGCTGAGCATTATCGAACCGGTGGTCAGGCCGCCTCGCCGTGGCGATAAATTTGACCGCGAACAGGCGATTATTGATGCCGCGAAAGAACTCGGTGACAGCGGCGCTGACCTTTATAAAGTCGAAATGCCCCTTTGCGGGCGCGGTACACAGGCCGAACTGCTGCGCGCATCACAACACCTCAATGAACACATTCATATGCCGTGGGTGATCCTCTCCTCAGGTGTTGATGAAAAACTCTTTCCGCGCGCAGTCAGCGTCGCCATGACGGCAGGCGCCTCCGGTTTCCTCGCAGGCCGTGCAGTCTGGTCATCCGTGGTCGGTTTACCGGATACCGAACTTATGCTCAGGGATATTTCCGCGCCGAAATTGCAGCGTCTGGGCGAGATTGTCGACGACATGATGGCCCGCCGCCGCTAACGAAAGGAGTGGAAAATGAAATGGTTTAACACGATGAGCCACCACCGCTGGCTTGAACAGGAAACCGACCGGATCTTCGAATTTGGCAAAAATGCCGCTGTCGCCACCGGCTTCGGCTGGCTGGGTAATAACGGACAAGTCAGGGCGGATATGGGGGCCCATTTGTGGATCACCGCCCGCATGTTGCACGTGTATTCGGTTGCCGCAGGCATGGGGCGTCCCGGAGCGTATGCGCTGGTGGATCACGGGATCCGCGCCCTTAACGGCGCACTGGCGGATAAACAGTACGGCGGCTGGTACGCCTGTGTAAACGATGAGGGCGTGGTGGATGCCTCGAAGCAAGGTTATCAGCATTTCTTCGTTTTACTGGGCGCAGCCAGCGCCGTCACCACCGGCCATCCGGAAGCCAGAACGTTACTCGATCAGGCTATCGGTGTGATCGAAAAATACTTCTGGAGTGAAGATGAACAGATGTGCCTCGAGTCGTGGGATGAAGCGTTCAGCCAAACCGAAGCTTATCGCGGCGGCAATGCAAATATGCACGCCGTCGAAGCTTTCCTGATTGTCTACGACGTTACGCACGAGCGGAAATGGCTGGATCGCGCACTGAGAATTGCCTCGGTGATTATTCATGACGTCGCCCGTCGCGGCGAATACCGGGTCAATGAGCATTTTGATACGCAGTGGAACCCGATCCGCGATTACAACAAAGATAATCCGGCGCACCGTTTCCGTGCTTACGGCGGCACGCCAGGGCATTGGATCGAATGGGGCCGCCTGATGTTGCATCTTCATGCTGCGCTGGAAGCCCGTTTTGAAACGCCTCCGGCCTGGCTGCTGGAGGATGCAAAAGGATTATTCCACGCCACAATCCGCGATGCCTGGGCACCGGACGGCGCAGATGGTTTTGTCTATTCCGTCGGCTGGGACGGGAAACCCATTGTGCGTGAACGTGTGCGCTGGCCGGTTGTTGAGGCGATGGGCACCGCGTATGCCCTGCATTGTGTTACCGGCGAAGCGCAATACGAAACCTGGTATCAGACCTGGTGGGACTATTGCGTGAAATACCTGATGGATTACGAAAATGGTTCATGGTGGCAGGAGCTCGATACCGACAATAAAGTCACTACCAAAGTCTGGGATGGCAAACAGGATATTTATCATCTCCTGCATTGTCTGGTGATCCCGCGTCTGCCGCTGGCGCCGGGGCTGGCACCTGCCGTGGCCGCCGGACTGCTGGACATCAATGCAAAATAAAAATCACGGAGACCATCATGAGTACCCTACAAAATAAAAATACTCAGATTGAATTTACCGCCGGTAATAATGAATTTTCGCTGATTTATCAGCAGCGCCTGATTTTACGTCATACCGCGCAAGCACCCTGTTTATGGATTGGCGGCGGCGAAGCGGATATCGCTATGTTTCGTGGCAATTTCAGTATTAAAGATCGCCTGAATGAAAAGGTTGCGCTGACGGATATCACCATCACCGCTCAGGCTGCGGGGTGGCAAGTGCGTTTCAGCCGTGGTGGTACGCTCAGCGCAACGCTGATTATCACCACCGATGATACCGGGCGTTTACAGCTCAACCTGCAAAACGACGACAGCAGGCATAACCGCATCTGGTTGCGGCTGTCGGCGCAGGCGGAAGATCATATTTACGGCTGCGGTGAACAGTTCTCTTACTTCGATTTACGCGGCAAACCCTTCCCGCTGTGGACCAGCGAACAGGGCGTCGGGCGCAACAAACAAACCTATGTTACCTGGCAGGCCGACTGCAAAGAGAACGCAGGCGGCGACTATTACTGGACATTTTTCCCACAGCCGACCTTTGTCAGCACACAAAAGTATTACTGCCATGTGGAAAACAGCGGCTACATGAATTTCGATTTCAGCGCGCCGGAATACCATGAACTGGCCTTTTGGGAAGATAACGCCACCCTGCGTTTTGAATGCGCCAGTGACTATATCAGCCTGCTGGAAAAACTCACCGCGCTGTTAGGCCGCCAGCCTGAGTTGCCGGACTGGGTGTATGACGGCGTGACGCTGGGCATTCAGGGCGGTACGGAAGTCTGCCAGCAAAAACTGGACGTGATGCGCGAAGCGGGTGTGAAGGTTAACGGCATCTGGGCACAGGACTGGTCCGGCATTCGCATGACCTCGTTCGGTAAACGTGTGATGTGGAACTGGAAATGGAACAGCGAACTGTATCCGCAGCTTGACGCACGTATTCCGCAGTGGAAAGAAGAGGGCGTGCAGTTCCTTTCTTACATCAATCCCTACGTTGCCAGCGACCGGGATTTGTGCACCGAAGCCGCAAAAAAAGGCTACCTGACGCGGGATGCCAGCGGCGGTGATTATCACGTCGAGTTTGGCGAGTTCTGTGCAGGCGTGGTGGACCTGACTCATCCGGCGGCCTATGAGTGGTTCAAAAACGTTATCAAAAAGAACCTGATTGAACTGGGTTGCGGCGGATGGATGGCAGATTTTGGCGAATATCTGCCGACCGACACTTTCCTGCACAACGGCATCAGCGCGGAAATCATGCATAACGCCTGGCCTGCACTGTGGGCGAAATGTAACTACGAAGCCCTGCAGGAAACCGGCAAACTCGGCGAGGTGCTGTTCTTTATGCGTGCCGGTTACACCGGCAGCCAGAAATATTCGACGATGATGTGGGCAGGCGACCAGAACGTGGACTGGAGTCTGGACGACGGACTGGCCTCGGTTATTCCGGCGGCATTGTCTCTGGCGATGAGCGGTCACGGTTTACATCACAGCGACATCGGCGGTTACACCACACTGTTCGGGATGAAACGTAGCAAGGAATTGCTGCTGCGCTGGTGCGATTTCAGCGCCTTCACGCCGATGATGCGCACCCACGAAGGCAACCGTCCGGGCGATAACTGGCAGTTTGACGGCGACGCCGAAACCATTGCGCATTTTGCCCGCATGACCGGCGTATTCACTCATCTCAAACCCTATATCCGGCAGGCCGTACAGCAAAACAGCCAAAGCGGTTTACCGGTGATGCGTCCGCTGTTTCTGCATTACGAAGAGGATGCCCGCACGTATACCCTGAAATACCAGTATCTGTTCGGTCGTGATCTGCTGGTGGCACCGGTGTATGAGGAAGGGCGCAGCGACGGGTCTCTGTATCTGCCGCAGGATACCTGGATCAACATCTGGACCGGCGAAACGCATCACGGCGGCGATGTAACGGTGGCCGCACCGTTGGGTCAGCCACCGGTCTTTTATCGTGCAGACAGCGAGTGGGCAGCGCTGTTCGGTGCATTACGTCATATCTGATAAGACTCAGCCGCCGGGGTTGGCGACCACGCCCCGGCGTATGAAGGAGAATCATAATGAGTCAGACAACACCGGAAAATCCCGCGACCCTGCGCCTGCCTTTCAGGGAAAAACTGGCCTACGGCATGGGGGATTTAGGCTCCAATATCCTGCTCGATATTGGCACGCTGTACCTGCTGAAGTTTTACACGGACGTGCTCGGTTTGCCGGGCACTTACGGTGGCATCATTTTTCTGATCGCCAAATTCTTTACCGCCTTCACCGATATGGGCACCGGCATCATGCTGGATTCACGGCGTAAGATCGGCCCAAAAGGCAAATTCCGTCCCTTCGTATTGTATGCCGCGTTTCCGGTCACCCTGCTGGCGGTCGCTAACTTTGTCGGCACACCGTTTGAGATAACCGGTAAGACCGTCGTGGCAACACTGCTGTTTATGTTGTACGGGTTGTTTTTCAGCATGATGAACTGCTCCTATGGCGCGATGGTGCCTGCCATCACCAAAAATCCGGACGAGCGTGCGTCGCTTGCGGCCTGGCGGCAGGGCGGTGCCACACTGGGGCTGCTACTGTGCACTGTCGGTTTTGTGCCGGTAATGAATCTGCTCGAAGGTAATGCGCAGCGCAGTTATATCTTTGCCGCGACGCTGTTCTCGCTGGTGGGTTTGCTGTTTATGTGGCTGTGTTATGCCGGAGTGAAAGAGCGTTATGGCGAGGCGCAACCTGCAAATCAGACGCAAAAACCGGGGCTTTTGCCGTCATTTCGCGCCATCGCCGGTAACCGTCCTTTGTTCATCCTGTGTATCGCCAATCTCTGTACGCTGGGGGCGTTTAACGTCAAGCTGGCGATTCAGGTGTATTACACGCAGTACGTGCTGAACGACCCTATTCTGCTCTCCTATATGGGCTTTTTCAGCATGGGATGCATTTTCATCGGCGTATTCCTGATGCCTGCCGCCGTCAGACGATTCGGCAAGAAAAAAGTCTATATCGGCGGTCTGGCGCTGTGGATCGTCGGCGACATCCTCAACTACTTCTATGGCAGCGGCTCCGTCAGCTTCGTCGCATTCTCCTGTCTGGCGTTCTTCGGTTCGGCGTTCGTCAATAGCCTGAACTGGGCACTGGTGTCCGATACGGTGGAATACGGCGAGTGGCGTACCGGCGTTCGTTCGGAAGGTACGGTTTACACCGGCTTCACCTTCTTTCGCAAAGTCTCACAGGCACTGGCAGGATTTTTCCCCGGCCTGATGCTGACGCAAATCGGCTATGTGCCCAATGTTGTGCAGTCGGCGCACACGCAGGAAGGGTTGCGTCAGTTGATCTTCATTTATCCCTGTGTGCTGGCGGCAATCACCATCGTGGCGATGGGCTGTTTCTATAACCTCAACGAGAAAATGTACGTGCGCATCGTTGCGGAAATTGAACAGCGTAAGCAGACGGCATAGTGCATTCACTGTAACAGCGCCCTGCGGGGCGCTTTGAGGATTGCCATGAAGGATTTTCATCACCCTGATCCGCTGACATTGCGGGAGAAGTGTGCCTATGGAATGGGCGATTTTGGCTCGAACCTGATGTTGTGTATCGGGACGCTGTATCTCCTGAAATTTTATACTGATGAGCTGGGCATGCCGGCGTTTTATGGCGGCATCATCTTTCTGGTGGCGAAGTTTTTCACCGCGTTTACCGATATGCTGACCGGCGTGTTACTTGATTCCCGTCGTCATATTGGAGCCCGGGGTAAGTTCAGACCGTTCATTTTATATGCCTCCGTGCCGGTCGGGCTGGTTGCGACGGCGCAGTTTATGGCGAATGACTTCGGTCTGCCGGTAAAAACGGCACTCGCCACTGTCCTGTTTATGTTGTTCGGCTTGTTCTACAGCCTGATGAATTGTTCTTACGGCGCGATGGTGCCGGCTATCACCAGAAATCCGCATGAGCGGGCGCAGCTTGCCGCCTGGCGTCAGGGCGGTGCCACACTCGGGTTGCTGCTGTGTACGGTCGGGTTTATGCCTGTCCAGGCGTTGCTGGGCAATTCCCCTTCGGTGGGATATTTCTGTGCCGCGCTGATTTTTGCCACCTGCGGTATTCTGTGTATGGGCTGGTGTTATCGCGGCGTCAGGGAGCGTTACGTCGGGATTACGCCTGCGGAACATAAATCCGGTATTCTGCGGTCATTTCGCGCCATATTCCGTAATCCGCCGTTACTGGTACTGTGCCTCGCCAACCTGTGTACGCTGGCGGCGTTTAATATCAAACTGGCGATCCAGGTGTATTACACGCAGTACGTTCTCCACGATATTCATCTGCTGTCATGGATGGGTTTTTTCAGCATGGGCTGCATATTGATTGGCGTGTTTCTGGTACCGGGTTGTGTGAAACGCTTCGGCAAAAAGCAGGTATACCTGGGAGGATTATTGCTGTGGGCAACCGGCGATATACTTAACTTCTTTTGGGGAAACAGTTCGTTAAGCTTTGTGTTGTTTTCCTGCATGGCATTCTTTGGCACCGCATTTGTCAACAGCCTGAACTGGGCACTGGTACCGGATACCGTGGATTACGGCGAATGGAAAACCGGTATTCGTGCCGAAGGCTCGGTGTATACCGGTTATACCTTTTCACGAAAAATATCTGCCGCGCTTGCCGGTTTCCTGCCGGGAATTATGCTGACGCAAATCGGTTATATCCCGAATGCGGTGCAGGGCAGCGCGACCTTACTCGGTTTACGCCAGTTGATCTTTGTCTGGCCCTGCTTACTTGCCATTACCGCCGCCATCATCATGGGCCTCTTTTATAAACTGAACGAAGCACGCTTCGCGAAAATAATTGAGGAAATCGCTCAGCGCAAAAATGATAACGAGCCTGAAACACCGGCTGAAAAAAGCAATCTTTCCGCCGTTATACAATAAAAAAGCAGGTCGCCACGATGAACGGATAATGGGGCGGCCTTTTTCATCTTTACGGCTCTTTACGTCTCCCGCCTTTATTTTTCGCCATGTTGTTGCACACTTACTACAGTTGAATTTACGGCTGAAAGGATGTGGAAAGTATATGTGGCATCAGCAAACTATTACGCTCGGCGCGAAAGCGCGGGGTTTCCATCTGATCACCGATGAAGTGGTCAGCCAAATTGAGCGTCTGCATGAAGTACAAACCGGGCTGGTGCATTTATTTATTCAGCACACTTCAGCGTCGCTGACGCTGAATGAGAACTGTGACCCGACCGTGCGCTACGACATGGAACAACATTTCATGCGTACCGTGCCGGAAAACGCGCCCTACGAGCATGACTACGAAGGCCGCGATGATATGCCGGGTCACATTAAGTCATCGCTGTTAGGTGCATCATTAGTGCTGCCCGTTTCCCGGGGAAGGTTGCTGCTTGGCACCTGGCAGGGGATCTGGATGGGCGAACATCGGATCGACGGCGGACAACGCCGGATCGTCATCACGTTACAAGGAGAAATCCAGGCATGACCAGTTCAGAATTGCTGACCTACTGCATGGGGAAACCCGGTGCGGAGCAAAGTGTTGAAAATCAGCGCGGCGCAAATCAGGTAAAAGTGGGCGATGCGATGTTCGCCATGGTGTGTGAAATCGACGGTCGCGAGGCCATTTCGCTGAAAGCCAGCCCGGAGCTGGCAGAGCAATTACGTGCAACACATCCGGATATCGTGCCGGGAGATCATCTCAACAAAGCACACTGGAATACGGTATTCCTCGACGGTTCGCTGCCCGATTCCCAGTTTTATTATCTGATCGACGGCTCTTATGCGTTGGTGGTATCCGGTCTGCCGGAAGCGATACGTCAGGAAATCGGCCGCTGATTGTCCGGCCAGTTGCCGCTGTTAAGTGTTGAGGGGGAGAAGTCTGCCGCCTTAGCCCGCCATGGCAGTGCGCCACGAAAGCGCCACGCGCGTGTGATGTCCAGACTCCAGTAACGTTCTGCGCCCGCAGGCCCTGGAATATCTTCCGGGTGCCAGTGGATCTGCGTGTGTCCCTGAAGATGCAGCACATCACCGTTCTCAAAATCGATAAACAGCAGTGCCGCACGCGGTTCTGCCAGTAAATTCCCCAGCGTATTCATATAACGGTTACCGCGAAAATCAGGCACCCACAAACGGTTTCCCACCAGATGCGCAAACCCCGGCTGACCGCCGCGATGTGACATATCGGCACCGCCGTGTGCGTGGCTGGCGATAAAAAACGTATCGGCACGGGCAATCAGTGCGCGGGCATCAGCATCCGGTTCGGACATATCCTCCCGCGCAGGCAGCGGCAAACTGACGGTTACATCGGCCAGTTTGCGAACCTGAATATACTGCGGACAATTGCCAAAACTCTGATCGACGACGATCTCAATGCGGTTTTTATCCATGCGCCCGATCCTGCCGTTCACACGGTTACGCCGCCGGTTGGAAAAATCGATCCCCAGCCCGCCGATCTGTTTCCCCGGTTGTAAGGCGGCCAACGCCGGATCGTCATCCCGCCGCGGTGTATTGATCCGCAAATGCGACGCGTCCGGCGTACGGATAAACCCGGCGGGGCCGGTCAGCAGAGTCGCCACCGGCCAGCAGTGGTCATCCAGCGTCGAGATAAACAAATACGGTAGCGCGGCGAAAAACAGCCGGTGCTGTTCCGGCATCGCATCGCGGATGCCGTGTGCGGAAACGTCAAACCCTGCCATGTCCTGCGCCAGGATTTCGTCTGCATGGAAGGGGTTATTCATCGTCTTTTACCCCGCGTTCTCAGGCAGTGGCAACGCCGGAAGTGGCGTAAAGCCCGGCAGGCTTTCGATCCGTTTCAGCCAGCGGTGAATCGCCGGATAATCCGCCAGCGAAACGCCGCCTTCCGGTGCCGCCGCTACATAGCTGTAACAGGCCAGATCGGCAATCGTGGCCCGCTCCGTCGCCAGAAACTCGTGGTTTTCCAGATGCTGTTCAAGCTGCGGCAGGAATTTTGCCGACACTTTCAGCGCACTTTCATACACTTCCGGTGCTGAGAATTGTTTCACCATACGGGCAGATGCCGGGCCGTAGCGCACTTCACCGGCAGCGCGGGACAACCACTTTTGGACTTCCGCCGCCTGGAACGGATCTTCCGGTAACCAGTGACTGTCGGGTGCGTAGCGTTTCACCAGATACACCAGAATCGCATGACTGTCGGTGACAATGTGTTCGCCGTCGGTCAGCACCGGCACTTGTCGCAGCGGGTTTAACTGCGCGAATTCTGCGGTCTGGCGAACCTCTTTGCCGCCGTCTTTAGTTTCAAAGGGCAGACTGAGCATGTTCAGCAGCAGGATGACGCGGTGGCAGTGACCGGAAAGCGGCGTACTGTAAAGTTGAATGGCGGGCATGGGTTGTCTCCTTTTGAGGTATGAATCAAAGATTACTCTTGCGCCAGATGATTGTGATCCACGAAGATTGAAATTGAGCGTTTCACTTTGTGGAAGAATCTATGGACCGTTTGGATGAAATGGCGATTTTTGTCGCTGTACTTCAGTATGGCAGCCTGGCGGAAGCTGCCCGTAAACTTCACCGTTCTCCACCGGCCATCACCCGCGCCATCGCCTCGCTGGAACACCGGTTCGGCGCAAGGCTGGTCGAGCGCACCACGCGCAGTCTGGCGCCGACAGAAGCGGGCGCACGGCTGGCAGAAAAAGCCCGGCTGCTGCTCAGCCAGTATCAGAATGCGGTAGAAGATACCGCTGAAACTCAGCTCAGCGGCCTGCTGCGCATCACCGCGCCGGTGCAGTTCGGGCGTAAACACGTTGCGCCCCTGGTGATGGAGTTTCTGGCGCAACACCCTGATATGCAAATCGAAATGATACTCAATGACCGCAATCTGGATCTGATCGACGAAGGGTTAGATCTGGCGGTACGCATCGGTCATCAGGAAGATTCAGGCAAAGTCGCGCGCAAGGTCGCCGAAGTCACCCGCGTGCTGGTCGCCAGCCCGGCGTATCTGGCGCAGCATGGCGAACCGAAGCATCCGTCTGAACTGGCGGTGCATCAGACGGTGACGGGCACGCTGCGCACGCAAATCTGTGAATGGCGTTTCGGGCCGCATGAGGATGATTTGCGCGTCCGGTTGTCGCCGCGTCTGCTCTCCAATGATGTGGAATCGCAGTTGCTGGCGGTGCGCAGCGGGCAGGGGATAGCACGGTTACTGTCGTATCAGGTGAAGGATGATGTGCAGGCGGGCCGTATGGTACGGCTTCTGGCGGATTTCGAACCTTTGCCTTTGCCGGTACAACTGGTGGCGCAGCAGGTCCAGCAGATGCCACGCAAGGTGCGGATATTCTGGGATTTTGCTTATCAGCGACTGAGTGCATTGCCTCAGCTTCATGCGTTAGACGCATCTTCTGAACAGTGACGCCGATCACGCCCGCTGGCGGCAAAAATAATCTACTCTGAGAGTTGTGCAAAAACAGTGAGTTACTTAAGGGCACGTTGTCCATTTGCTCACGCCAACCCAAAAGGAAAGGATGATGACCCGTAACCGGCTGAATCTTGCCACGCTTTTGATTCTGGCGCTCAGTGCGCCGTTTCCCCTGACCGTCAGTGCGCAAAGCCTGCCGCAGGATCCTGATGCGTCGGTGCCTGCGAAGAATTACATCACGGCGGTGAATCCTGATTTAACCATCACTTACCGGTTGTATGCGCCGACGGCTGAACATGTCGATGTGGTGACCGGTGCCACGCCGGTGACGTACATTCCGCATCAGATGACCAAGGACGATAAAGGTATCTGGAGCTGGACGTCAGATGTACAAAAACCTGATCTCTATGAATATTTCTTCAACGTCGATGGCTTGCGGATTGCCGATCCGGGCAGTGCAATGCCCAAGCCACAGCGTCAGGTGAATACCAGCCTGATTCTGGTGCCGGGCAGTATTCTGGATGTGAACAAGGTGCCGCACGGAGAAGTGCGCACACTGACCTATCATTCCGTCGCGCTGAATTCTGAACGTCAGGTCGCGGTGTGGACGCCACCGGGTTACAGCGATGCCTCACAGCCGCTGCCGGTGCTCTATTTCTACCACGGTTTTGGCGACACCGGCCGCTCGGCGCTGGATCAGGGTCGCATTCCGCAAATCATGGATAACCTGCTGGCGGAGAAAAAAATCGTGCCGATGCTGGTGGTGATCCCGGATACAGAAACCGATGCCAAAGGGATGGTGCCGGAAGATTACGTCACCAAAGATCGCCGCAAGGAATTCTATCCGCGCAATGCTGCCGCTGCCGATAAAGAACTGACCGGTGACATTATCCCGCTGATTTCCAAAACTTTCCGCGTACGTGATGATGCCGCCGGACGCGCGCTGGCCGGGCTGTCACAAGGGGGTTATCAGACGCTGGTCAGCGGCATGACGCACCTCGACCAGTTCGGCTGGCTGGCGACCTTCAGCGGTGTCAGTACCACGACGGTGCCGAATGCCGACGTTGAGAAACGCTTCGCCGAACCGGATAAAATCAACGCGCAGCTGAAAAACTTTACGGTCGTTGTCGGCGAAAAAGATGTGGTAACGGGCAAGGATATCGCCGGACTGAAGTCTGAGCTGGAAGAGAAAAAGATTAAATTCGATTACCACGAATACCCGAAGCTTGGCCACGAAATGGACGTCTGGCGCCCGGCCTATGCGGAGTTTGTGCAGAAGATATTTAAGTGATCTCAGCGCCTCCCCCTTCGCAGGGGAGGGCGCTGATCGGCGCTTAAAGATTACGCTGTTTTCTTCGCCTGCTGGCTGTGGCGTTCCAGCAGCGGTTTCAGGAAGCGCGCGGTATGCGATTCTTTGCATTCCGCGACGGTTTCCGGTGTACCGGCGACCAGAATCTGTCCGCCACCCGCGCCACCTTCCGGCCCGAGATCGACAATCCAGTCCGCGGTTTTAATCACGTCCAGATTGTGTTCAATCACCACGATAGTATTACCCTGATCACGAAGCTGATGCAGCACTTCCAGCAGTTGCTGGATATCGGCAAAGTGCAGGCCGGTGGTCGGCTCGTCGAGAATATACAACGTCTGACCGGTGCCGCGTTTGGACAGCTCACGCGCCAGTTTCACACGCTGTGCTTCACCGCCGGACAGCGTGGTCGCGGACTGGCCAAGGCTGATGTAGGTCAGACCCACGTCGATCAGCGTCTGCAATTTACGCGCAAGCGCAGGGACGGCATCGAAGAAATCACGCGCTTCTTCAATGGTCATCTCCAGCACTTCGTGGATGCTCTTGCCTTTGTATTTAATTTCCAGCGTTTCGCGGTTATAGCGTTTGCCTTTGCACTGGTCACACGGCACATAAATATCCGGCAGGAAGTGCATCTCGACTTTGATCACGCCGTCGCCCTGACAGGCTTCGCAGCGGCCGCCTTTGACGTTGAAACTGAAACGCCCCGGCGTGTAGCCGCGTGAACGTGATTCCGGCACACCGGCAAACAGCTCGCGCACCGGCGTGAAAATACCGGTATAGGTCGCCGGGTTGGAGCGCGGCGTACGGCCAATCGGGCTCTGGTCGATGTCGATGACTTTATCGAAATGTCCCAGGCCTTCGATTTCACGGTACGGCGCGGCTTCAGCAATCGTCGCACCATTCAGTTCGCGCTGTGCCAGCGGGAACAGCGTGTCGTTGATAAGCGTCGATTTACCGGAGCCGGACACGCCGGTGATACAGGTAAACAAGCCAACCGGCAGCGTCAGCGTGACGTCTTTCAGGTTATTGCCTTTAGCGCCCGACAGTTTCAGCACTTTTGCCGCATCCGCAGGGACGCGCTGTGCCGGTACAGAGATTTCACGTTTGCCGCTCAGGAACTGCCCGGTCAGTGAATTCTCGGTCGCCATAATGTCTTCAGCCGTACCTTCAGCCACCACTTCGCCGCCATGCACGCCCGCGCCCGGTCCGATATCAATAATATGGTCAGCGGCGCGGATGGCGTCTTCGTCATGCTCAACCACAATCACCGTGTTACCGAGGTCGCGCAGGTGGATCAGTGTTTCCAGCAGACGTTCGTTATCGCGCTGATGCAGGCCAATGGAAGGTTCATCAAGTACGTACATCACGCCCACCAGACCGGCACCAATCTGGCTTGCCAGACGGATACGCTGGGCTTCGCCGCCGGACAGTGTTTCCGCAGAACGAGACAGCGAGAGGTAATTCAATCCGACATTCACCAGGAATTTCAGGCGATCGCCGATCTCTTTCAGCACTTTCTCAGCAATTTTGGCGCGCTGGCCGCTGAGTTTCATATTGCGGAAGAAATCCATCGCATGACCGATGCTGAAATCGGAGATTTCCGGCAGCGTGGTTTCTTCGACAAACACGTTACGGGCTTCTTCACGCAGACGGGTGCCACGGCAGGACGTACACGGACGGTTGCTGATGTATTTCGACAGTTCTTCACGTACCGCGCTGGATTCCGTTTCTTTATAACGGCGTTCCATATTGTGCAGCACGCCTTCAAACGGATGGCGACGAATCGAGGTATCACCGCGATCGTTGATGTATTTAAATTCAATCGTCGTTTTGCCGGAACCGTGCAGGATGGCATGTTGTACGTCGCTGCTCAGTGCATTAAACGGCGCTTCCACGTCGAAATCATAGTGCTCGCCCAGCGAGCGCAACATCTGGAAGTAATAGAAGTTACGGCGATCCCAGCCACGGATCGCGCCACCTGCCAGTGAAAGCTCAGGATTCTGCACCACACGATCAGGATCGAAAAACTGCTGTACGCCCAGTCCGTCACAGGTCGGACAGGCACCGGCCGGGTTGTTGAACGAGAACATACGCGGTTCAAGCTCACGCATGCTGTAGCCACACACCGGACAGGCAAAGTTAGCCGAAAACAGCATTTCTTCCGCTTTCGGGTCATCCATATCGGCGACCACGGCGGTACCGCCGGAAAGCTCGAGCGCGGTTTCAAACGATTCCGCCAGACGCTGGGCCAGATCGTCACGTACTTTAAAGCGGTCGACGACCACTTCAATGGTGTGTTTTTTCTGCAGTTCTAATTTCGGCGGATCCGACAGGTCACAGACTTCGCCATCAATACGCGCACGGATGTAGCCCTGCGACGCCAGGTTTTCCAGCGTCTTGGTATGCTCGCCTTTGCGGTCTTTGATGATGGTCGCCAGTAACATCAGGCGCTGGCCTTCCGGCTGCGCGAGTACGTTATCCACCATCTGGCTGACAGTCTGGGCTGACAGCGGAATATTATGATCCGGGCAGCGCGGCTCGCCCACGCGGGCAAACAGCAGGCGCAGATAATCGTGGATTTCCGTGATGGTCCCGACGGTAGAGCGCGGGTTGTGTGATGTTGATTTTTGCTCAATCGAAATCGCCGGAGACAGACCTTCAATATGGTCGACGTCCGGTTTTTCCATTAAGGATAAAAATTGGCGTGCGTAGGCTGACAGCGACTCGACGTAGCGGCGCTGGCCTTCGGCGTACAGTGTATCAAACGCCAGAGAAGACTTGCCTGAACCAGATAAGCCGGTGACAACAATCAGTTTGTCGCGCGGGATAATCAGGTTGATATTCTTGAGATTATGGGTGCGTGCGCCCCGAACTTCGATCTTATCCATTCATCATTCCCGGATTAACTTGATAGCTCACCGTGCCGGTGACCGCCGTGAAAACCTGTTTCGCGCCAGTCATCGAATCGGGCACAGAGAAGAACGTAACGCGCAATTATGACACAAATCACAGCCTGTGCCACCCCAAAACCTGAATGTATATCCAGTACTCGATGTAACGATGGAATGTTTGCTGAACAATCTGGAAAGAAAATCCCAACGTTTTACATCCATGGTACGAAGGCAACGTTTTGTGGTTATAATGTCGCGAAGTGAGTTCCTCACACCCCAAACTGTGGTTTCAGCCACGACATACATCATCAGGAGAATCCACATGGCCAGCAGAGGCGTAAACAAAGTTATTCTCGTCGGTAATCTGGGGCAAGACCCGGAAGTCCGCTACATGCCTAACGGCGGTGCAGTCGCCAACATTACACTGGCAACGTCTGAAAGCTGGCGTGACAAAGCGACCGGCGAGCAGAAAGAAAAAACGGAATGGCACCGTGTTGTGCTGTTCGGTAAATTAGCTGAAGTTGCGGGCGAATACCTGAAGAAAGGTTCCCAGGTTTACATCGAAGGCGCACTGCAAACCCGTAAATGGACCGATCAGGCTGGCGTTGAAAAATACACCACCGAAGTCGTGGTTAATGTGGGCGGGACCATGCAGATGCTCGGCGGCCGTGCCGGCGGCGGCGCACCAGCAGGTGGCGGTCAGCCATCCGCAGGCGGCCAGCAGGGCGGTTGGGGTCAGCCTCAGCAACCACAAGGCGGCAACCAGTTCAGCGGCGGCCAGCAGGCACGTCCGGCTGCGCAAAACAACGCGCCAGCACAGAACAACGAACCACCAATGGATTTCGACGACGATATCCCGTTCTGATTTGTTGCCTTCGGGCTCCTCTGTCAGAAAAGCAAAAAGCCCCGAAAAGGGGCTTTT
>NZ_JAFMOS010000628.1 GCF_019049755.1 Rahnella perminowiae | reverse complement strand
TCACAGGGATCCGCTGAAGCGGATCCCTGTGCATTAAAGTTCTTCAACGCTGGCAGCAATCTGATCGGAATCCAGCACGGTGATCCCTCCCAACCCGGCGTTAAACGCCTGTTCCAGCAAAGCTTTTGCCACGATGTCAGACTCCACGGCTTTCCATTTCCCTGGCAGCATTTTAAATAATGGCGCGCTCAGTTGCTCGAGCAGGCGCGGCGGATGACGCCGGCCTACCAGCAGCGACGGTCTGACCAGCGTGAGCAGTGGCCAGCCCTGTTGCATCAGCGCCAGTTCCATTTCACCTTTGGTGCGGTTGTAGAGGAAACACGAATGCGCATCCGCGCCGTGTGCGCTGACAGCAAGACAATGGCGGGCACCCAGTTCCCGTGCCGCTTTGGCGCAATCGACCACCAGATCGTAATCCACGGCCCGAAATGCCTGTGCACTTCCCGCCTGTTTACGTGTGGTACCCAGACAGCAGAACAGCAAATCAATCGGTTCATCAAGTGCAACAACCAGTGAGGTCAGATTCGTGCCCAGCGGATTGATCAGTTTATTGCCCGGTGGCAATGGACGGCGACTCGGCGCAACAATACGGCTGACACGCGGATCCAACTGCAGCAGGCGTAAAAGCTCCCTCCCGATCAGACCACTCCCACCCAGCAGAAGAACTTTTGCCATATCACTTCCTTTTAAATCACGGCATACAGACACAGAGGATCGAAGTGTTACCTGAATGTGAATATCACGCTATAAGACAGTTCCTGTTACCTGACCAGACTCGGAGGAATCCAGTTTGATCAGTCCGTCCCTGGCTTCTAGGATTATGGGGGTAAGTCAAAAAACACATTCTCAGCAGGAGGAACCATGAGCAAGAAGATAGCGGTACTCATCACTGATGAATTTGAGGATTCTGAATTCACTTCACCCGCCGGGGCTTATCGCGAGGCTGGACATCAGATCATCACCATTGAGAACAAAGCGGGTAACGTCATTAAAGGCAAGCAGGGGAAAGCTTCCGTTACCATTGATAAATCAATTGATGATGTGAACGTCACTGAGTTTGACGCCCTGCTGCTGCCCGGCGGACATTCGCCGGATACCCTGCGCGGAGATGACCGGTTTGTCGAATTTACCCGGGAGTTCGCCAATAGCGGCAAACCGATTTTCGCCATCTGTCACGGGCCGCAATTGCTGATTAATGCCGATGTCGTTCGGGGACGCAAACTCACCACGGTGAAACCGGTGGTCGTGGACGTGAAAAATGCGGGTGCCGAGTTTTATGACAAAGAAGTGGTGGTCGACAACAACACGCTGGTCACCAGCCGGACGCCGGATGATCTGCCCGCTTTTAACCGTGAATCACTGAAGATTCTGGCAGAATAAACCCGCCGCCCCTCTGCACAGAGGGGCAAATCACCTTGTCTCTTCTCTGTCCCATACAAGTTTCTTACCAAATCCCAACGCATTATCTGTCATTTTAATGTGGCTGAGCCTCAGTGCCCAGACCGGCGCTTTCATCGCGATGGCGACAGGGAAACGTTTACAATACTGACTGCGCGCACGGCTTTCTTCTTCACCATTGAGAACGGTAGCTTCCCCACGATACTGAATGCCTTTAATTAGCGCGATGGATTTCGGAGGTGGCGCAATCGTTCCCACAATGTGTGGCGATCGGGACATCAGCGAGCCATGAAGAGTTTTGAGTTCTGTCATGAAATAGAGCGTCATGCTGCCCTCATCGGTAACATAAAAGCAATTAGCGCTCCACACTTCGCCGTCAGCAGTAGCGCACAGCGCCAATACATGGTTCTTTTTCAAAAATTTCAGGATATGTTGCAGATCATCAGGGTTATTCATCGCCAATCCTCATCTTCATTTTTCACAGTTTAACGCTGTATGACGATGTTTTGCCTCACTCTGTTGTGCCTTTCGGGTAAACTGACACGACCTTTTCCTTTCCCATACCTAAGCTTATGCCCGTCACCGCCAACTGGTTTTTATATATGCTGAGAACGCCTACCGGGATGCTCTATACCGGCATCACGACAGACGTGACGCGGCGTCTCGCCCAGCATCAGTGTGGTAAAGGAGCGAAATCATTGCGTGGGAAAGGAGAATTAGCGTTGGCATTTCAGTGCCAGGCAGGTGACCGCTCGCGGGCATCAAAGCTGGAAATAAAAGTCAAAAAACTGAGTAAGGCACAGAAAGAGCTGCTGGTGACAAACGCGCCGGAATGCCTGGAAAATTATCTGGGATTCGCGGAAAGCGGAAAATAAAAAAGGCCGGGAAACCGGCCTCTGTGCCCTCTGACTGTCATCAGAAGCGATTAAACGCTGACGGGAAGACCACTTCACCGCTGGCGTCGCACAGCGCATCGTCTGCCAAAGTAAACAGCTGGAACATGGTTTCAGTATCTGTCCAGCGGCAATGCAGGCCGTGAGCAGCCGCAGGTTGAAAACCGAAACGCTTGTAATACGCAGGGTCACCTAATACCACGACGGCGGCATAACCAAATTCATTCAGGGAATCTAACCCTTCGTACACCAGTTTTTCGCCCAGTCCCTGACCACGCAGAGAGTGCTCTACCGCCAGCGGTGCCAGCGCCACCCAGTTACGGTCTTCGCCCTGAATATCCACCGGACAGAATGCCACATACCCCACGACACCCCCTTCATCGTCGGTCGCGACCACGCCCAGCGTCAGGAGACCATCTTCACGCAACTCCTGCACCAGATCAGCTTCTGCGCCAGTCGGAAATGAGGCGCGCAGCAGACGGTCTATGCCCGCAGCATCGACCGGAATTTCAGTACGGATTAACATGGCTCAGCTACCGGAGTTTTTGACCCGCGGTCCTCTTGCAGTCCCGCTTCGACAAAACCGGCCAAACGCAGCAGACCGTTTTTCAGCAACAGCGGCATGGTATCAAGATCGATAGAATCCATCAGATTTTTCACATACAGACCGAGCTCCGTATCGCCTTCAATGCGCAGACGGCGCTGGAAGAACAGCGTATCAGGATCTTCTTTACGGGCGGCGATCAGGATGAGGTCGTTAGCGTTTGCGCTGAAGCTGACATCCGCCTCGCCGTGTTCAGCGATCATCAGCTTACCTTCGCCCACCGACATCAGCCAGCTCAGGTTCAGATCGCTGACATCAATTTTCAGCCATCGGTTTTCGAGGAAATCCAGTTCGCCATCAGCCAGTGCCTGACGAAGCTGCCAGCTCAGCACCTGTTGCAGAACCTGACGTTGTAATGCAAATGGCGTGAATTTCAAAGGCACACTCAACAGGGTTGGTCCCTGACGAACCAAACGTGCACGTAGTTTTTGCAACACTGGCACTACTCCTCTCGGTAACTTTTCGACAAGTTTTAAGGCGGTTATGCGGCCTATTTTGACACATTGCCGGTAACGTTCAGCGGTCTATATCAATAAATACTGCAACAGAAAAACGCCACGTACAACCTCCCCGGGGGCGGTAAGCCCTTCAAAGCCGCAGAAACTGCCTCAAATCAAAATATTGCATCCCTGCATTCTCTAAAATAGTTCGCCAATCAAAGCCCTGACTGATGAATGAATGACGTCGGCAACTGGCTTTTCATCACCCCCAACTGTTCAGCTCTGGCTGACCGGTTGCAGTAAGGAACGAGAATGGAGCTACTTTGCCCGGCAGGAAATTTACCTGCGCTGAAAGCGGCGATCGACAATGGCGCGGATGCGGTTTATATCGGTCTGAAAGATGACACGAATGCGCGCCATTTCGCCGGCCTGAATTTTACGGAAAAAAAACTGCAGGAAGCCGCCAGTTACGTTCACCGCCACCGTCGTAAACTGCATATTGCTATCAATACATTTGCCCATCCTGACGGTTATCAGCGCTGGGAACGCGCGGTAGATATGGCGGCACAACTCGGCGCAGATGCGCTGATCCTGGCTGATCTGGCGATGCTGGATTACGCGGCGAATAAATATCCTCATGTTGAACGCCATGTATCGGTGCAGGCTTCCGCCACCAACGACGAAGCCATTCGTTTCTATAAACGCAACTTTGATGTTGCCCGCGTGGTATTGCCGCGTGTGCTTTCCATGCATCAGGTGCGTCAGCTTTCCCGTACTACCGTTGTGCCGCTGGAAGTATTCGCATTCGGCAGCCTGTGCATTATGGCCGAAGGCCGCTGCTATCTTTCGTCCTATCTGACCGGCGAATCGCCCAATACTGTGGGTGCCTGTTCTCCGGCACGGTTCGTACGCTGGCAACAGACCACGCAGGGCATGGAATCACGTCTGAATGATGTGCTGATCGACCGTTATGACGAAGGCGAAAACGCCGGTTATCCGACTCTGTGTAAAGGCCGTTATCTGGTGGATGGCACGAAATACCATGCGCTGGAAGAACCGACCAGTTTAAACACGTTGGAATTATTACCGGAACTGTTCGCCGCCAATATTGCGTCAGTGAAAATTGAGGGGCGTCAGCGCAGCCCGGCGTATGTCAGCCAGGTCGCACGCGTATGGCGTGCGGCCATCGACCGCTGCATGGCTGATCCGCAAAACTTTAAAACCGAGGAAGCCTGGATGAACACGCTGGGCTCCATGTCTGAGGGCACACAAACGACGCTGGGTGCCTATCACCGCAAGTGGCAGTAACTGAAGAGACGATGATGAAATATTCTTTAGGCCCCCTCCTTTATTACTGGCCGAAAGCACAGGTGGAAGACTTTTATCAGGCTGCGGCGACCAGCAGCGCGGATGTGATTTACCTCGGCGAAAATGTGTGTGCCAAACGCCGGGAAATGAAAGTGAACGACTGGCTGGAGATCGCGCGTCAGCTGGCTGCAACGGGTAAACAGGTGGTGATTTCCACGCTGGCGTTGTTGCAGGCACCATCAGAGCTCAATGAACTGAAACGCTATGTGGAGAACGGTGAATTTTTGCTCGAAGCCAATGATTTCGGCGCGGTGAATATGGCGGCGGAACGCAATCTGCCGTTTGTCGCCGGCCATGCGCTGAATTGCTACAACGCGGTCACGCTGAAATTGCTGCATAAACAGGGCATGGTGCGCTGGTGTATGCCCGTCGAGCTTTCCCGTGACTGGCTGGTGAATCTGCTCAACCAATGCCAGGCTTTGGGCATTCGCGATAAATTTGACGTAGAAGTGCTGTCCTACGGGCATCTGCCACTGGCGTATTCGGCGCGCTGTTTTACTGCACGTTCAGAAAACCGGGCGAAGGATGAATGTGAAACCTGCTGCATCAGTTATCCGCAGGGCCGTAAAATGCTGTCTCAGGAAAATCAGCAGGTGTTCGTGCTCAACGGCATTCAGACGCAAAGCGGCTATTGCTATAACCTGGGTAACGAACTTATGTCAATGCAGGGGCTGGTAGACATTGTGCGTCTGTCGCCGGAAACCATGGACACACTCGCCACGCTTGAAGCGTTTCGCACCAACGAACGCGGACTGTATCCGCTGACACTTACCGATAAAGCCGACTGTAATGGCTACTGGCAGCGTGTCGCCGGGCTGGAACTGCGCCAGTAACCAAAGACAAACAACACTAAGAAGGGATATGACCACTGCGCCATATCCCTTTTTTATGAGTGCGGAGGCTTTGGCCGGAACATCGCGCGCAGCCGGACGCCATCACGCAACATGCCCACGGCAATGCCAATGAAAGTGTAAAACACGCACAGGATCAGCAGCATCATAATGTCGCCACCCACGTCTTTAAACGGCAATCCCATCTGATTCACACCGGCAATGGCTTTGGTCGCCCACGTTGAAGGGAGCATGGAAGAAATCGCCCGAACCCATGCGGGCATCGCCTGCAACGGCCAGATGGTACCTGATATATAGAAGACCGGCGTAGTCAGAAACGCCAGCGTCAGGTAAATCAGCTCCACGCTGCGCAGACATTCCGTCACCAGTTTCCCTAAACCTAATACCGCCATCAGGAACGGAAACGTCAGCAGCAAAATCTCAGGAATGGTTGCCGTTTGCCGGTAACCCAATACCCAGGGCCACAATACGAACAATACAATCGACAGAAAAAGCCAGACCGGAATCAAGGCTGAAATTCCCCCCAGAAACGCCGGGATCGATGATTTCCCGGAAGGCCCGCTGTTGAGCACAATACTGACGCGCACACTGGCTATCAGTAATGAGTGCTGCAAAAGCATCACCAGTAAACCTGGAAAAATAATGGCGGCAAAACTGATGCCGGGGTTAAACAGATCAGATGACTGGCCCAGGATCGGCGAAAGCACCACGCTGGCCTGACGCTCACTGAAACCGTTGCTGAGCAGCAAATCTGTGTTGTACTGCGTCAGGATCGACTGATACGCCGACAGCACATCCTGTTGAATCTGCCCGTTTGCCAGCCGGTTGGTGGCATCACCATACACCGGGATCACAATATTTTGTCCGGCGAGGATCTTCTTCTCCAGATCGACCGGCATGATGATCACTGCGAACAGTTTTCGCAGCGCCAGATCGTGTTCCGCGTCAGCCAGATTGTCATACGCGACGGTGGCAATTTTCGACCCCGCATCAAGCTGGCGGGACAGCATGCGGCTGGCCGTACTGTGATCCTGGTCGATCACCGCGACGGGCAAGTCCCACACTGTTCTGTTGGCATAAACCAGACTCATCACACACAGTGAAAGCAGTAACATCATCCACATCGGTTTATCGAGCAAACCGGTCAGCACTTTACTGAAGGTTTTCCACCAGGTTTTACCCCATTCGCGACCCGTCATTGCCCTGGTTCCTGTTGTTTCATTCGCATATACAGGCGTTTACGCACCAGCAAACTGGTCAGCAGCGGATAGATCAGCAGAATGCAACACACCATCAGAATGCCGCGCACTGACACTTCCCGCAGGAAAACATCAAACATGGCGGCCAGCGCATAACTCAGCGGCTCAATACCGGAAATGATACGGGCTGGCAACGGCATCGACAGCACCGGCACCGCCATGCCCGAGAAAGTCAGCGCAATACTGACGAAAATCCCCATCATGGTGTAAGCCGTGATGGTGGTTTTAGTGAAAGTGAAAAGGAGTAATCCGAGGCTTTGTGCGGCGATCACATAGAAAAAACCGATCAGCAGCATATACAAAGGATTACCACTGACACGGGCGTCAAAAAACCCGACCAGCATGGCGATTTCCACCATCAGCAACGTGGTAAAACACAATGTGTATGGCGCGAGTTTGCCAAGCAATGCCAGTGTGAATGAAGGTGCGCCGAGTAATGCCTGGCTGCGCGCCATCACGTAAATCATGCAGGTGACAGTAAACAGTTGCAGCAGATGGATGGTCGCGGCAAATTGCTGATAATAAATGTAGCTGCCACTGGCGTTAAACAGGCTGCCGTACGAGAGATCTACACTTGCCAGCGAAGGCAGCGTTTTCCCCATTTCTGTCGCAATGATTGAACGGTAGCGGGTATTAAGTTCGGTGATCAGTCCGCTGAAATCTTGCGTGGAATATAATCCGGCACCGTAGAATAATGCGTTGTAATAGAGGACGGCGCCGGGCTGTTTTCCGGCCAGCACATCGGCTTCAAAATCGTTGGGAATATACAAAAGCGCATAATCCTGCGCGGTACGCAGACGGTATTCAGCTTCCGGCAAACCGCCTTCAAAAGCCTGCACGTGCGCGTGAGAACCGGCGTCCAGTTTGCGGACCAGCATTTTGGATAGCGGACTATGATCATTGTCGACCACAGATACCGGTAAATCCAGCAATGTACCTTCCGAGAAGTTACTGCTGATAAGCCCGAAAAGCAGCAGAGGAAAAATCCAGCACAACCAGTGGATCACCGGCTTGCGGAAAGCATGCCGGACCTCGCGGGTAAAAGCCCGACTGAAACAGCGCCATGCGGCTTTTACCCTTTCACTGCGCGGCGCTTTGACCGGCCTCATTGAGCTTGCCATTGCCACAATGCGCTCATGCCCTGACGTAATCCGGGCACAGGTTTCGCGGGATACAGACGCACTTCAAAAGTTTTTAAATCAAAGTCGCCGGTCGCTCGCGTGGCGCGTTTGGTCGCATAATCGCCAAGCGGAGCAAGGTAACGCACTTCCGCTTCGATCATCTGGTTATTCAGCGCGGGAACGCGTATCCGGACTTTATCGCCTTTACGCACGCCCGCCAGGATATCCTCCCGCAGGTTAAACACGAAATACGCATCAGGCAGACGAACCAACGTCAGTAACGGGCTCGAGGCGTTTTGCAACTCGCCGACCTCCACAGGAATCGGTCCGACCTCACCATCAACCGGGGCTTTGACTAATAAATCATCGGCTTGCGCTTTCACTTCCAGAAGGTCTTCTTCCGCCTGGCGCAACTGAGCGGCATAGCTTTCACGTTGCTCGACGCGGTCACCGTTGACGCCTTCATCCAGGTTGGCTTTGGCCACCAGCACCTGCTGATAAGCACTGTCGCGGGCGCGGCGGGAATCTTCCAAATCAGCCGCAGAAATGAAACCTTTGGATGCCATTTTGGCATTACGGTTATAAAGGTCCCGTGCATTAATGTATTCCGCCTGCGACTGCGCCAGCGTGGCTTTCAGATTGCGAATACTTTCTTCACGCGTGCCGTTAACGGAAAGATCAAGCTGCGCTTTTGCCTGATCGCGTGCCGCTTCAGCCGCACGTAACTGCGCCATTAATTCGGGGCTGTCGAGGGTAATCAATAGCTGTCCGGCTTTGACATCGTCACCGCGTTCTACATGACGTTCTGTCACCCGGCCTTTGGCTTTCGAGGCCACAATGACTTCCGGTGCATCCACTTCACCCTGCAATAACAGATCCTGATTGTGCGCCCGGAACAGCACAGCCAGAGAAACCGCTACTGCAATCAGCAGCAGGGTCAATAAAATTCGTTTACTCATCGGTACGACATCCTTTTTGTTTGCCTGTTTTTATCAGCGGCTTTGGGTATCCTTTCCATATTGTTGTCCTTTGTTGCATCAATCTCTTCAGGCGGAACATACAGATATCAGTGAAATCATAGCGGGATAAACAGAGCATTTTTAACTCAAAACAACATATTGTCTGAAATGATAGTTTAGGTTAATTCAATCATATTTTTGGATGTTTAAATGGCATTTAAGGGCACAAATGCCGTATTCAATCTATTACTATTGGGTGATACTCGTTCTAATTATGAGCGGAGTGAATACTTTCTCCACTCACCTCAATCAAGAGTGAGCTGCGATTATGTCTGATAAAAACACCGTCCCCCTTTCCGTTCTCGATCTGGCACCGGTTCCGCAGGGCGCCGATCCTGCCCGCGCATTTCAGTGTTCACTGGAACTGGCACAACATGCCGAGAAATGGGGCTACCAGCGTTACTGGATGGCGGAACACCACAATATGACCGGCATCGCCAGTGCGGCAACCTCTGTGCTGCTGGGTTATATTGCAGGTGGGACGAAAACAATCCGCGTGGGTTCCGGCGGCGTGATGCTGCCGAACCACTCACCGCTGGTGATTGCCGAGCAGTTCGGTACGCTCGCTACACTCTACCCGAACCGTGTGGATCTGGGATTAGGTCGTGCGCCGGGCACCGATCAGCGCACCATGATTGCCCTGCGCCGCCATCTCTCCGGTGAAATCGACAACTTCCCGCAGGATGTGCAGGAGTTGCAGATGTACTTCGGTGACGTTCAGCCGCAGCAACCTGTCCAGGCCGTGCCCGGCCAGGGTTTGCATGTGCCGATCTGGTTACTGGGCTCAAGCCTTTACAGCGCCCAGCTGGCGGCGGCGCTCGGACTGCCCTTCGCCTTCGCTTCACATTTCGCACCGGACATGCTGTATCAGGCATTAGCAATTTACCGCAGCAAGTTCCAGCCTTCTGCACAGCTTGAGAAACCCCACGCCATGGTATGTATCAATGCCATTGCTGCCGACACGGATGAAGAAGCGCGCCGGATGTTCACCTCTAATCAGCAACAGTTCATCAATTTGCGCCGTGGAATGCCGGGTAAACTCCCTGCGCCGGTTGATAACATCGAAAGCTTATGGTCCGCTCAGGAACGCTTTGGCGTTGATAATGCGCTGCGTATGTCAGTGGTCGGCAATAAAGAAAGTGTGCGTCAGGGGCTGCAAAATATTCTGCGGGAAACTGAAGCCGATGAACTGATGATCAACGGCCAGATTTTTGATCATCAGGCACGCCTGCATTCATTCGAGATTGTTTCACAACTTCAGGGTGAACTGGTCAAAGAGCAACGCATCAGCTGACAGGTCAGGTAAATCGCAGGCATAAAAAAACCAGCCCGGAGGCTGGTTTTTTATTATCTGAAAATCAGCGAACTGAAAGCAGATTATGCGTCAGAAGTACGACGTGGTGCGCGGCTTGGCGGACGACGATCACCTGCGGCTGCAGAACCCTCACGACGGTCACCGCTGAAAGAACGTGGAGCACCGTTACCACGGCCACCTTCACGACGTTCACCGTTGAACGGACGCGGAGCACCATTACCACGACGCTCACCGCCAGCACCGGCCGGACGATCACGACGTGGAGCCTGTGGCACCGCATCACCGATCAGTTGCATGTTCATCGGTTTATTCAGGATACGTGTACGGGTGAAGTGAGACAGGATCTCGCCCGGCATACCTTTCGGCAATTCGATAGTAGAGTGCGTACCGAACAGTTTGATGTTACCGATGTAACGGCTGCTGATGTCGCCTTCGTTAGCGATAGCACCAACGATGTGACGAACTTCAACGCCATCGTCACGACCCACTTCGATACGATACAGCTCCATTTCGCCAGCGTCACGACGCTCACGACGCGGGCTGTCGCCATCACGTGCAGGGCGGTCATTGCTGCGGGCCGGACGGTCACGACGATCACCACGGTCGCCACGTTCTTCGAATTCACGACGTGGTGGGCGGCTTTTGAAGACAGGATCCGCTGCAACGATCAGAGGGCGTTCACCCTGTGCCATTTTCAGCAGTGCCGCAGCCAGTGTCTCAACGTCCAGCTCTTCTGCAGGTTGCAGTTTTGCCAGCAGCGCACGGTATTGATCCAGATCGCTACTTTCCAGTTGTTGCTGAACTTTCGCTGCAAACTTAGCCAGACGACGCTCGCCCAGAACTTCTGCAGTTGGGATTTCAACTTCCGGAATGGTCAGCTTCATGGTGCGTTCAATGTTACGCAGCAGACGACGCTCACGGTTCTCAACGAACAACAGTGCGCGACCTGCACGGCCTGCACGGCCGGTACGACCGATACGGTGAACGTAAGATTCTGAGTCCATCGGGATGTCGTAGTTAACCACCAGGCTGATACGTTCTACGTCGAGACCACGTGCTGCCACGTCGGTTGCGATCAGAATGTCCAGACGGCCATCTTTCAGACGTTCCAGAGTCTGCTCGCGCAGGGCCTGGTTCATGTCACCGTTCAGCGCAGCGCTGCTGTAGCCGCTACGTTCAAGTGCTTCAGCCACTTCCAGCGTCGCGTTTTTGGTACGTACGAAGATAATCGCCGCATCAAAATCTTCTGCTTCCAGGAAACGTACCAATGCTTCGTTTTTACGCAGACCGTAAACAGACCAGTAGCTCTGGCTGATATCAGGGCGCGTGGTCAAACTTGACTGGATACGCACTTCCTGAGGATCTTTCATGAAGCGACGGGTAATACGACGGATAGCTTCTGGCATGGTTGCAGAGAACAACGCGGTCTGATGTTCAGCCGGGATCTGCGCCATGATGGTTTCGACGTCTTCGATGAAGCCCATACGCAGCATTTCATCAGCTTCGTCCAGCACCAGGCCGCTCAGGTTAGAGAGGTTCAGCGTGCCACGTTTCAGATGGTCCAGCAGACGACCCGGGGTACCCACAACAACTTGTGGTCCCTGACGCAGAGCGCGCAACTGGACGTCATAGCGCTGGCCGCCATAAAGGGCAACCACATTCACGCCATGCATGTGTTTAGAAAAATCGGTCATTGCTTCAGCAACCTGAACCGCCAGTTCGCGGGTCGGGGCCAGAACAAGAATTTGTGGTGCTTTCAGTGAAGCATCAATGTTATGCAGCAGCGGTAAAGAGAATGCGGCTGTTTTACCGGAACCTGTCTGAGCCATGCCCAGAACGTCGCGGCCATTTAACAGGTGAGGAATACACTCAGCCTGGATTGGTGAAGGTTTTTCGTAGCCCAAATCAGTCAGGGCAGAAATGATCGGAGCAGACAGCCCCAGGTCAGCAAAAGAGGTTTCAAGCTCAGTAGTCATGTACACGTGCCTCATTAATAATGGCAGCCAGTCTACATAACTCGTCGAGAAAATTTTCAGTCATTTTCATTGAAAAGTGTGAACCGGCTCAAATTAGATTATAAAACGAACAAAGCAACCCTCGCCCGTAAAGGCGCTAAAAAATGGTAAATACCATGATTTAAAAGGCTGATTGGTGTCGTCAGCTATTGCTGGTCCGATTCTGATAGGTCGTCTTGCTCATGGCCCAAAAGCGCCAATTCCAACAATGCATAGCGGTGCTCAACAAAGTTATGAACGTTGTTAGCTACCGTCAGTTTGAACAGTGCCGCAGCGCTGTTCTTGTCCCCCAGACTTAGGTAATGTTTACCTAAATAGAAGTCAGTTTCACTGAGATGCTCAGCGAGCGAAGTGTTATCCGTTGCTTCTGCCTTGAGGCGTTCCATCAGCGTAGATTCGCTGATTTTGCCCAGGTAGAATTCGACGATATTCCATCCCCATTGCCCTCTGTCCGCTTTGTCATAACGCTGTTGAAGCGCTACCTCGGCATCCTTCGGATTGATTTCTCGCTCCGCAAGATAAAGCCATAACGAACGGAAGGGATCATTTGGATCGTCTCGATAAAACGCCTGCAGATCATCCTGCGCTAACGAGAATCGGCCACCGTAATACAGTGCGATACCTCGGTTCAAACGCGCGTAGTTGTAAGTTGGATCAAGCTCTAGTACAGAATCAAACGCTTCATAGGCAGCATCGAAATTGCCTGCCTGCGTTAAGTAAATCCCCAGGTAGTTAAAAACTTCTGGCATATCAGGACGAATAGACAGCGCTTGTGAAAAATCATTTCGCGCCAGTGCTCTTAGCCCGAGACTATCATACAGCACACCGCGCTCATATAATAGCTGTGCTCTCTCATCATCGGTTAATGACCGACTGGCAAGTATTTGTTCCATGCGTGCCAGGATGACTTCCTGCTGCAACGTCGGTTGCAACGGAATCGCCAGAACTTCATTTTTACGCCAATCATGGTTGCTGCATCCTGCCAACATAAGTGCTGTCGCAACATAACACCAGCGCAAGAAAGGCTTCATTTCTACTCCCGGAGACAAACATTGGATGAACATCCTGTCATCCGCTTGCTTAACACAAACGCGTCCTGCGTCCGTGAGACGAACAGCTCCTTTCCAGATGGAAAGGAGCTGTAAAACTTCTGTTACAGATTATTCTGCTGCAGGTTGCTCAGTTGTTTCGTCCTGAGTAGGTGCGGTAGCTTCTTTGATGCTCAGACGCACACGACCCTGACGGTCAACTTCGAGAACTTTAACCGGAACTTCCTGGCCCATCTGCAGGTAATCAGTCACTTTCTCTACACGCTTGTCAGCGATTTGAGAAATATGCACCAGACCTTCTTTACCGCCGCCGATGGCAACAAATGCACCAAAGTCTACGATACGGGTCACTTTACCCTGATAGATACGACCCACTTCGATTTCAGCAGTGATCTCTTCGATACGACGAATAGCGTATTTCGCTTTCTCGCCGTCGGTTGCTGCGATTTTCACAGTACCGTCATCTTCGATTTCGATCGTGGTGCCGGTTTCTTCGGTCAGCGCACGGATCACAGAACCACCTTTACCGATCACGTCCTTAATTTTGTCCGGGCTGATCTTGATGGTGTGAATACGTGGAGCAAACTGAGAGATATCGCCACGTGGAGTGCTGATAGCCTGTTCCATCACGCCCAGGATATGCAGACGCGCACCCTTAGCCTGGTTCAGAGCCACCTGCATGATTTCGCGGGTGATACCTTCGATTTTAATGTCCATCTGCAGCGCGGTGATACCGTCGCGGCTACCGGCCACTTTAAAGTCCATGTCGCCCAGATGATCTTCGTCACCCAGAATGTCGGACAGAACGATAAAGCTTTCGCCTTCTTTAACCAGACCCATTGCGATACCGGCAACAGCGGCCTTAATCGGAACACCTGCATCCATCAGGGCCAGAGATGCGCCGCAAACAGAAGCCATTGAGGATGAACCGTTGGATTCAGTGATTTCAGAAACCACACGCACGGTGTACGGGAAGTCTTCTGGTTTTGGCATCATCGCCAGCACGCCACGTTTAGCAAGACGGCCATGGCCAATCTCACGACGTTTTGGCGAGCCCACCATCCCGGTCTCACCGACTGAGTACGGAGGGAAGTTGTAATGGAACAGGAAGCTGTCAGTTTTTTCGCCCATCAGCTCATCCAGGTTCTGTGCATCACGGGCAGTACCCAGCGTTGCTGTCACCAGCGCCTGAGTTTCACCACGGGTGAACAGAGCAGAACCATGGGTACGTGGCAGAACGCCAGTACGCACATCCAGACCACGGATCATGTCTTTTTCGCGACCATCGATACGCGGCTCGCCACGCAGCACACGGCTACGAACCACATTCTTCTCGATGCTGCCCAGGATGTCAGAAATTTCGCCAGCATCCAGGGATTCGTCTTCAGCTTGCAGAGCCTGAACAACGTCAGCTTTGATGACATTGATCTGGTTGTAACGTTCTTGCTTCTCGGTGATCAGGTACGCATCACCCAGACGGGATTCAGACAGTGCAGCGACGCGAGCATGCAGCTCAGCGTTAACGGCTTCTGGCTGCCAGTCCCATTTTGGCTTACCGGCTTCAGCAACCAATGAGTTGATGTTGTCGATAACAATTTGTTGTTGTTCGTGGCCAAATACGACCGCGCCCAGCATCTGATCTTCACTCAGTACTTCAGCTTCAGATTCAACCATCAGAACCGCGCCCTGAGTACCTGCCACAACCAGATCCAGACGGCTTGTTTTCAGCTCATCAGCGGTTGGGTTCAGAACATACTGGTCGTTGATATAACCAACGCGTGCCGCACCGATCGGGCCATTGAATGGAATACCAGACAGGCTCAGGGCAGCAGATGCACCGATCATCGCAACGATGTCAGGGTTAACTTGTGGGTTCAGGGAAACCACAGTCGCGATAACCTGAACTTCATTCAGGAAGGAGTCCGGGAACAGCGGGCGAATCGGGCGGTCAATCAGACGTGAGGTCAGTGTTTCGCCTTCGCTTGGACGGCCTTCGCGACGGAAGAAGCTGCCCGGGATACGACCAGCAGCGTAAGTACGCTCCTGATAGTTAACCGTCAGCGGGAAGAAACTCTGACCTGGTTTAGCTTTTTTCTGGCCAACAACGGTCACGAATACCGCAGTATCGTCCATGCTAACCATAACAGCGGCAGTAGCCTGACGAGCCATCATGCCGGTTTCCAGCGTAACGGTGTGCTGGCCGTATTGGAATTTACGAATAGTCGGATTAAGCAATGTAATATCCTTTTGTATGACGCGCAGCTGTTATGACAGCAGTTCACGCCGATAAATATCCGAGCTTCTCACTACATTCTCGCGACTAATGACAATCCTTATATACCTGGCAATGTGGTAATAAAGTCTCTCATTAGCCGCGCGAAAACATCTGTAACGGAAGTTCATGTTCTTAGAATAACAGTAGAAACCGCAGCCATACAGTACCCTGATTTGGCTGCGCTTCCTAGAATAAAGGGGCCTATTGGCCCCTTTACACTGAAACTCGCTTGATTAGCGACGCAGACCCAGACGTTCGATCAGGCTGGTGTAACGTGCTACATCTTTACGCTTCAGGTAGTCCAGCAGTTTACGACGCTGAGAAACCATACGCAGCAGACCACGACGGCTGTGGTGATCTTTTTTGTGTTCTGCAAAGTGACCTTGCAGATGGTTAATTTGAGCAGTCAGCAGAGCAACCTGAACTTCGGTAGAACCACTGTCGTTAGTGCCGCGACCGAAGTCGGAAACGATCTGAGCCTTAGCTTCAACGCTTAGAGACATAATCTTACTCCAAAATATTATAGATAATTAAACGGGTGCCGATCTCTAATTCAGCAACCCAATGCATAAGCTGCGCTATTCTACCCTTTGCTATATATGATCGCAAGGTAAGCAGAAAGCGCTTAATCGGTGTATTCAACAACCAGACGACGAGGTGCAATACGACCCTCATCATCAATTTCTCCTACACCGATAAACTTACGTTCTTCGCCTTCAGTGATGCGAACCATACCGCTGACGGGCGCACCTGATGCCTGAACAGGTTGGCCCTGTTTGACATATCCGGCCACCATAGGTAACAGGTTCACTTCCGGGAAGTCTTCACATGCGCTGTCCATCGGCAACAACAAAGGATCCAGCAGCAAGCGCGGCTCAATACCCTGCTCTTCTGCCTGAGCGATCAGCTCATGGAGTTTTTCCAGGGTGACCATTCGCTCTGAAGGATAAGTTGCCACCTGCAGACGACGCAGATAAGTCACATGCGCACCACAACCCAACTTCTCACCAAGATCATCGACGATAGTGCGGATGTAAGTGCCTTTTGAGCAATGAATCTCCAGCTCAACGTCAAAGCCTTCCCAGCGTATAAATTGCAATTCATACACCGTAATGCTGCGTGATTCTCGCGGAACTTCGATGCCCTGACGGGCATATTCGTACAGCTTTTTCCCTTCATATTTCAATGCGGAATACATGGAAGGAATTTGCTGAGTTTCCCCGCGGAAACTGTCGAGTGCGTCGTCAAGTTGTTGCCGGGTGAACGTCATTTCACGTTCACAAATGATGGCACCTTCAGCATCAGACGTATCGGTGCGTTGCCCCATACGGGCAATCACGCGATAGCGTTTGTCCGAATCAAGCAGGAACCGGGAGAATTTAGTCGCTTCGCCTAAACACAGTGGCAGCATACCGGTGGCCAAAGGATCAAGCGCGCCGGTATGGCCTGCGCGGTTAGCGTTATAAAGGCGTTTAACCTTTTGCAGGGCATCGTTAGAAGACAAGCCTAAAGATTTGTCCAGTAGCAGAACACCGTGTATATCACGGCCGCGGCGACGTGGGCGACTCATTATGCTTCCTCGTCATCGCCTGCAGCGGAACGGCGTTCAGCATCGTTCTTCACGACATTAGTCACCAGATTAGACATACGCATACCTTCAACCAAAGAGTTGTCGTAAGCGAAAGTCAGCTCCGGTACTACACGTAAACGCATCGCTTTACCGATCAGCGTACGAATAAAACCTGACGCGTCCTGCAAGGCTTTGATGCCATTTTTGACACGATCAGGATCGTGATTATCAGTGGTCAGAACATCCAGGAAGGTGACGAACACTTTGGCATATGCCAGGTCGCGTGAGACTTCTACGCCTGAAACTGTCGCCATGCCTACGCGTGGGTCTTTGACTTCACGCTGTAAGATGATGGCGATTTCTTTTTGCATCTCCTGAGAGACGCGCTGAGTACGGCTAAATTCTTTTGCCATGAGGCTTTCTCCTTACTTGCTCCAGACAAATAAGGGGGCGCAAGGCCCCCATCTGGATATCAGCGACTTCGCAAACGTTAAGCGATAGTACGTTTGATCTCGATGATTTCGAAGACTTCGATCACATCACCAGTACGCACATCGTTGTAATTCTTAACGCCGATACCACATTCCATGCCGTTACGGACTTCAGCAACGTCATCTTTGAAGCGACGCAGGGATTCCAGTTCGCCTTCATAGATCACCACGTTTTCACGCAGCACACGGATTGGGTTGTTACGCTTGATCATACCTTCAGTCACCATACAACCTGCAATAGCGCCGAATTTAGGTGACTTGAATACGTCACGAACTTCAGCCAGGCCAATGATTTGCTGTTTGTATTCTGGCGCCAACATACCGCTCATTGCCTGTTTGACTTCATCAATCAGGTTATAGATAACGGAATAGTAACGCAGATCCAGGCTTTCACTTTCAACAACGCGGCGGGCAGACGCATCTGCACGGACGTTGAAGCCGAGGATGATCGCGTTAGAAGCAGCAGCCAGTGTCGCATCAGTTTCGGTGATACCACCGACACCCATACCAACGATCTTAACTTTAACTTCGTCGGTGGACAGGCTCTGCAATGCATCAGAGATTGCTTCACAAGAACCCTGGACATCTGACTTCAGAACGATGTTCAGTTCAGAAACTTCACCTTCGGTCATGTTCGCGAACATGTTTTCCAGTTTAGATTTCTGCTGACGAGCCAGTTTAACTTCGCGGAATTTACCCTGACGATACAGCGCAACTTCACGTGCTTTTTTCTCATCACGTACAACGGTAACTTCATCACCCGCAGCCGGCACACTGGACAGACCCAGCACTTCGACAGGGATAGAAGGACCCGCAGACGTAATGTCACGGCCCATTTCGTCACGCATCGCACGGACACGGCCGTATTCGAAGCCACACAGAATGATGTCGCCTTTGTTCAGCGTACCTTCCTGAACCAGCACGGTAGCAACCGGACCACGACCTTTGTCCAGGAAGGACTCGATCACAACACCACTTGCCATACCGCTACGCACCGCTTTCAGTTCCAGAACCTCGGCCTGCAGCAAGATAGCTTGCAGCAGATCGTCGATACCAGTACCGACTTTCGCAGAAACGTGGATGAACTGAGATTCGCCGCCCCACTCTTCCGGCATAACGCCGTACTGAGACAATTCGGTACGAACACGGTCCGGATCAGCATCTGGTTTATCAATTTTGTTTACCGCAACAACGATTGGCACGCCAGCCGCTTTCGCATGCTGAACAGCTTCGATGGTTTGCGGCATCACGCCGTCATCAGCGGAAACAACCAGAACCACGATATCTGTTGCCTGAGCACCACGAGCACGCATAGAAGTAAACGCGGCGTGTCCCGGGGTATCCAGGAAGGTAATCATGCCGTTTTCAGTTTCTACGTGATAAGCACCGATGTGCTGAGTAATACCACCGGCCTCACCTGCGGCGACTTTCGTGGAACGAATATAGTCGAGCAATGAGGTTTTACCGTGGTCAACGTGGCCCATGATGGTCACAACCGGAGCGCGAGGCTCAGCAGCTGCGGAAGCACCTGTGTCACGATCGCTCATCAGCGCTTCTTCCAGCTCGTTCTCACGACGCAGGATAACTTTATGGCCCATTTCTTCTGCAACCAGCTGAGCAGTTTCCTGATCAATAACCTGGTTGATGGTCGCCATAGCGCCCAGTTTCATCATAGTTTTGATGACCTGAGAACCTTTGACGGCCATTTTGTTTGCCAGTTCGGCAACAGTAATGGTTTCGCCTACCACGACATCACGGTTTACGGCAACCACAGGCTTGTTGAAGCTCTGCTGCAGCGTGCTTGGTTTACGTTTGCCTTTACCATTACGGCCAACAGCACGGGCTTCTTCGCGATCCGCTTTAGATTCGGACAGCTTGTTGCCTTTTTTCTGTTTAGTCGCTTTGCCACCGCGGGTACGGCTACGACGATCGCCTTCAACTTTGGCATCATTCTCGTCTTCGGCCGCACGTGCATGCGTAGAAGTGGTGACATGGTAGTCAGCAGATTCTGATTCGCTCGGCGCAACAGTTTCAGTCCAGACGCCAGAATCAGCCATTTTACGGGCTTCTTCTGCAACGCGTTTGGCGTTCTCTTCAATCTTACGCTGGGCTTCTTCTTCCGTTTTGCGTTTCAGCTCTGCGGCTTCAGCTTCACGGCGTGCTTTATCTGCCTGAGCTGGTTTGGTTACTTCATCGGTATTTTGATTGGTCACTTTATCTTTTTCCGCTGCGTCACGCTTAGCTTTATCAGCGGCCTCACGTTTAGCTTGCTCTTCGGCGGCGCGTTTGGCTTTTTCCTGAGCTTCGCGCTGGGCTTGCTCTGCTGCTGCACGCTGTGCCTGTTCTTCCGCGTCACGCTTCGCCTGCTCTTCCGCTTCTGCCTGGGCTTGTTCTGCCTCGGTCATATCACGTTTAACATAAGTGCGTTTCTTGCGGACCTCGATTTGCACCGATTTACTCTTCCCGCCGGTGCTCGGAATATTCAGTGTACTACGCGTTTTGCGTTGTAACGTCAGTTTGTTTGTCGCACCTGGGTTTCCACCATTGAGATGCGCCAATAAAGTTTCTTTTTCTTGCTGGGTCACAGAGTCAGCTTCGGACTTCGAGATCCCTGCATCAGCAAATTGCTGTACCAGGCGATCAACCGGAGTCTGAATTTCTGCCGCCAGCGATTTTACAGTTACATCTGTCATGCTGTTCCTTCCTGCTACAGTTTATTACGCGTTGTCGCCAAACCAGCAGATATTGCGCGCGGCCATGATAAGTTCACCAGCCTGCTCGTCAGTAAGACCTTCAATATCAGCCAGATCGTCGACACCTTGCTCGGCAAGATCTTCCAGCGTACAAACCCCTTGTGCAGCCAGTTTAAATGCCATACTACGTTCCAGACCCGCCAGGTTAAGCAGATCGTCAGCAGGCTTTTTGTCACCGAGACTTTCTTCCTGAGCTAAAGCCAGCGTGGTCAGCGCTTCTTTTGCGCGTTCGCGCAGCGCATCCACGGTGTCTTCATCCAGGCCGTCGATTTCAAGCAATTCATTAACTGGCACATAAGCCAGTTCTTCAAGCGTAGAGAAACCTTCTTCAACCAGAACCGTGGCGAAATCTTCATCGATGGCCAGGTATTTGGTAAAGGTATCAATCGCAGCGTGTGCCTCAGCCTGATGTTTGGCTTGCAGGTCGTCTGCTGTCATCACGTTCAGTTCCCACTTGTCATCACCACGATGCTGTTTCAACAATTGGGAAGCCAAACGCACGTTCTGGCCATTACGGCCAATCGCCTGTGCCAGGTTGCTGGCTTCAACGGCGATATCCATGGTGCATTTATCTTCATCAACCACGATGGAAGCGACGTCTGCCGGTGCCATTGCGTTGATAACGAACTGCGCAGGATTGTCATCCCAAAGGATAATATCAATGCGTTCACCGCCCAGTTCGCTGGAAACGGCCTGAACGCGTGCACCACGCATGCCGACACAAGCACCGACAGGGTCGATACGTTTGTCATTAGTTTTTACGGCAATTTTCGCACGGGACCCAGGATCACGGGCAGCGGCTTTAATTTCAATCAGCTCCTCGCCAATTTCCGGCACTTCGATGCGGAACAGTTCAATCAGCATCTCGTTTCGTGAACGGCTGACAAACAGCTGGGCACCACGTGCTTCAGGGCGGACATCATACAACACGCCACGAATACGGTCACCAGAGCGGAAATTTTCACGAGGAAGCATGTCTTCACGCAGGATAACAGCTTCAGCGTTGCTGCCTAAATCCAGTGCAATACTGTCGCGGTTAACTTTCTTAACGACGCCAGTAACGATTTCACCTTGCTGCTCACGGAACTGATCAACCACCATCGCGCGTTCTGCTTCACGTACTTTCTGTACGATGACTTGTTTAGCAGTCTGTGTGGTGATGCGGTCAAAAGTGACCGATTCAATTTGATCTTCAATATATCCGCCGAGGTCGATTGACGGATCTTCGTATTGTGCAGCTTCAAGGGTGATTTCGCGGGTCGGCTGGGTCACTTCGTTCACTGCCACCCAGCGACGGAAAGTATCAAAGTCGCCGGTTTTACGGTCAATGCTGACGCGGACTTCGATTTCCTGCTCGTATTTTTTCTTGGTCGCCGTTGATAATGCAATTTCCAGCGCTTCAAAAATCTTCTCGCGCGGGAGGGATTTTTCATTAGAAACTGCTTCTACAACAGCCAGAATCTCTTTGTTCATCCTAGTTGCCTCTTCCAAACTCTTTAAAAGTGGGGTACCAGGTTCGCTTTCTGGATGTTGCTCAGTGCGAACACTTCATCTTTCCCTTCCACTGTCACCGTGATCATTTCGCCTTCGACAGCTTTAATGATGCCCTGCCATTTGCGGCGGTTTTGCACTGCCATACGCAAAACAACACTGACTTCATCGCCAAGAAAACGTTGATAATGTTCAGCGGTGAACATAGGACGATCAAGGCCTGGAGAGGAAACTTCCAGGTTGTAGGCGACAGTAACTGGATCTTCAACGTCCAGCACAGCGCTCACCTGGTGGCTGACATCAGCACAATCATCAACATTGATCCCGGCGTCACTATCAATATAGATGCGCAACGTCGATTGGCGAGCCCGAACGAACTCGATGCCCACCAGCTCAAAGCCAAGTGCCTCGACTGGTGCTGTAATCAGCTCTGTTAATTTTTGTTCTAATGTGGACAAGCCCACCCCCAAGACATAAAAAAAGGGCTAAATAGCCCAGTGATTCTGTTGCCAAATAACAAAAAACCCCGATAAATCGGGGCTTTATGCAACTGGACCCTATTCGCCGCATAGCGGCTTCGGTACAACTTTCGCAAAGTGTTGTTTTCAAATTGAAGCTGCAGAACATCACAGGAAGATACTGAAAGTCTATTTGAAATAAACACTTAGGGAAAGTGGTTGCGGGGGCCGGATTTGAACCGACGACCTTCGGGTTATGAGCCCGACGAGCTACCAGGCTGCTCCACCCCGCGTCCGAAAACGTGGCAAATACTACGCCGATAACCGCTAGAAAGCAAGTTATCATAAAGATTGGTACCGAGGACGGGACTTGAACCCGTAAGCCCATTCGGGCACTACCACCTCAAGGTAGCGTGTCTACCAATTCCACCACCTCGGCACTCTTTTTTTTCACAATCGCTTATACTGTCCAAGCACAAGCCACTGTTTCAAAACCTGTCTTCTATCTTAAAGAAGTTTACTGCTTAATGAGGAACGTCACTGTTAGGCGCTGCTGGAGCTGCCGGCGTAGTGGTCTGCTCAGTTTTAGCTGGCTGACTCAGGTTCTCCCACTCACTGCCTTTTTGGCCTTTATTGGTGCTCATGTTCCCGAGAATCAAACTAATGATAAAGAACAGTGCTGCCAAAATGCCGGTCATACGGGTCATGAAGTTACCGGAACCACTCGAACCGAACAATGTGCCAGAAGCACCTGCTCCGAAAGAGGCTCCCATATCAGCGCCTTTACCTTGTTGCAGCATAACCAGAGCGACAAGCCCGATTGCTACGATAAGGAAAATCACCAGAAGAGCGTCGTACATAGTAGTACCTGTATCCTCGCGGGTTCACCGCATGCCAATTGCTTCTCACCATTTAGCAGGTCATCAAAGGACCCACTGAAGCGGGTGTGAATACTAACCAAAGCCGTATTGCCGTGCAAGGGCAATTTTCATCAAATTGTTCGTTTGCGGAAAAAAACGGCAAATCGGCATGAAACCTGCTGCCCGAACGTCCGGCAGCAAGAAATCCACCGAAAATTTACCGTTTTTTATCGGCTTACGCTTTGACCGCTTTTACGGCATCAGCAATGCGGTTGGCCAGTTTTTCCACCAGTTGTGCGTCTTCCCCTTCCACCATTACGCGCAGCAGAGGTTCGGTACCTGATTTACGCAACAGCACCCGACCGCGGCCGGCCAGCTGTTTCTCAACGTCTGCCGTCACTTGCTTGACGTCATCAGATTCCAGCGGATCATGTTCACCGGCAAAACGGACGTTGATCAGGATCTGCGGAAGCAATTTCATGCCGCTGCAGAGGTCATGCAAGCTCATGTGGTTGCGCACCATGGCGGTAAGCACTTGTAACCCTGCCACAATGCCATCACCCGTCGTGGTTTTATCCAGCAGAATGATATGGCCAGAGTTTTCAGCACCAATGCGCCAGCCTTTTTCTTGCATTTTTTCCAGCACGTATCGGTCGCCCACTTTCGCCCGCGTAAAGGGAATACCGAGCTGTTTGAGCGCCAGCTCGAGGCCCATATTGCTCATCAGCGTGCCGACCGCACCGCCTTTCAACTGCCCCTGACGAAGCCCTTCACGCGCAATGATGTAAAGGATTTGGTCACCATCAACTTTGTTGCCTTCATGGTCAACCATAATCAGACGGTCACCATCGCCGTCAAATGCCAGTCCGACATCTGCTTTTTCAGCCAGAACGCGCTGCTGCAACTGACGGACATCCGTTGCGCCGCACTCTTCGTTGATGTTCATGCCATCCGGCTCACAGCCGATAGCGATAACTTTTGCCCCAAGTTCACGCAACACACTGGGTGCAATATGGTAAGTGGCCCCGTTAGCGCAATCGACCACAATTTTCAGGCCGTTCAGGCTCAACTCTGTCGGGAATGTTCCTTTACAGAATTCGATGTACCGACCAGCTGCATCCACGATTCTGCTGGCTTTACCCAGTTCGGCGGACTCAACACAGGTCAATGGTTTTTCAAGCTCTGCTTCAATCGCCTCTTCAACCTCGTCAGGCAATTTGGTCCCGTCGATAGTGAAAAACTTGATGCCGTTGTCGTAGTAAGGGTTATGCGAGGCTGAAATGACAATGCCAGCTTCTGCACGGAAAGTACGCGTCAGATAGGCAACGGCAGGCGTTGGCATCGGGCCGGTGAAAGACGCCGATAAACCTGCCGCCGCGAGACCGGCCTCTAACGCGGATTCCAGCATGTAACCCGAAATGCGGGTATCTTTACCGATGATCACTTTCCGCGAACCGTGGCGTGCTAATACTTTGCCCGCAGCCCAGCCCAGTTTCAGAACAAAATCAGGGGTAATCGGGGTATCGCCCACTTTTCCGCGGATGCCATCTGTCCCAAAGTATTTACGGTTACT
Organism: Rahnella perminowiae; assembly: GCF_019049755.1. Classification (GTDB taxonomy): domain Bacteria; phylum Pseudomonadota; class Gammaproteobacteria; order Enterobacterales; family Enterobacteriaceae; genus Rahnella; species Rahnella perminowiae. The sequence goes on along the minus strand of NZ_JAFMOS010000628.1, from coordinate 13,004 downwards.
CATAATTAATTTTTATCCCTTGCAGAAAGTGTCGCTTCAACGATACGCATCGCTTCAACGGTTTCTTTCACATCATGTACGCGCACGATCCTGGCACCTTGCATGGCGGCAATCACAGCACAAGCCACACTTCCTGTAACCCGTTTTTCCGGGGAGACATGCAGAAGTTGCCCCACCATGGATTTCCTCGACATCCCCACTAACAACGGTATGCCAAAGTGATGGAAATCAGCCAGCCGCGCGAGCAACTGATAGTTATGCTCTAAATTTTTACCGAAACCGAAGCCCGGGTCGAGCAGCAATTTCTCTTTTGCAATGCCAGCGTTCACACAACGTGAAATTTGTTCAACAAAATACTGTTCCACCTGTGCAACAACATTATCGTAATGCGGGGCATGCTGCATCGTTTTGGGTTCCCCCTGCATGTGCATCAGACAAACAGGCAAACCGGTTTCGGCTGCAGCCTGTAGCGCACCGGGTTCCTGAAGCGAACGAATATCATTGATCAGATGCATACCCGCATGTGCCGCTTCCCGGATCACGCAGGCTTTTGAGGTATCAACAGAGATCCAAACATCAAAACGCCGTGCAATGGCTTCAACGACCGGCACCACACGGGCCAGTTCTTCATCCTCACTGACTTCTGCTGCACCAGGACGAGTCGATTCGCCCCCAATGTCGAGAATGGATGCGCCTGCATCAACCATTGCCTGAGCATGTCTGAGGGCAAGATCAAGTGTGTTATGTCGCCCGCCATCGGAAAATGAATCCGGGGTAACATTCAGGATCCCCATGACCTGGGGGAAAGTGAGGTCCAACCTGGACTCTCTGGCTGTGAGGTGCATAAATCACGTCCCTTCTGATCAATCAATAAAGGCCTTTTTAAATTTCGTGGTAAAGAATGCACGCATAAAAAACCCCGGGCAAGCCCGGGGTTGAGTGTTATCAGCGTTATTTTCCAATCAACAGCTTATTTGCCGCTGAATTGCTCAAACATCGTGTTACCAGGATTCGGTGTACGAGGTTCGTCAACAGGCGTTGGCGCTTTCGGGGCACCGCCGTCGCTGGAATTGCTGTTACCGTTTTTGCCGTTAGCGTCGTCCCAGCCAGCTGGCGGGCGAACTTCAGTACGGTTCATCAGGTCATCAATTTGTGGTGCATCGATGGTTTCATATTTCATCAGGGCATCTTTCATTGAATGAAGGATATCCATGTTTTCCATTAGCAAAGTACGCGCACGAATGTAGTTACGTTCAACCAGAGACTTAACTTCCTGATCAATGATGCGGGCGGTTTCATCAGACATATGTTTAGCTTTCGCGACTGAACGGCCGAGGAAGACTTCACCTTCTTCTTCTGCATACAGCAACGGACCTAATTTCTCTGAGAAGCCCCACTGTGTCACCATGTTACGGGCAATCGACGTCGCTACTTTGATGTCGTTTGACGCACCGGTAGACACTTTCTCTACACCATAGATGATCTCTTCAGCAAGACGGCCACCGTATAAGGTAGAAATCTGGCTTTCCAGTTTCTGACGACTGGCGCTGATCGCATCACCTTCAGGCAGGAAGAAAGTCACACCCAATGCACGGCCACGAGGAATAATGGTCACTTTGTGCACAGGATCATGTTCCGGAACCAGGCGACCAATAATAGCGTGACCCGCTTCGTGATAGGCGGTGGATTCTTTCTGCGATTCGGTCATCACCATGGAACGGCGCTCAGCACCCATCATGATTTTGTCTTTGGCTTTTTCGAACTCGACCATTGACACCACACGTTTGTTACCCCGTGCAGAGAACAACGCGGCTTCGTTAACCAGGTTCGCGAGATCTGCACCGGAGAAACCCGGTGTACCGCGGGCGATCACCGAAGCATCAACGTCAGTTGCCAATGGCACACGACGCATATGAACTTTAAGGATTTGTTCACGGCCACGAACATCTGGCAAGCCAACAACAACCTGACGGTCGAAACGACCCGGACGCAGTAACGCAGGATCCAGGACATCCGGACGGTTGGTTGCAGCAATAACGATGATACCTTCGTTACCTTCGAAGCCATCCATCTCAACCAGCATCTGGTTCAGTGTCTGTTCACGTTCATCGTGACCTCCACCTAAACCTGCACCACGCTGACGGCCTACGGCATCAATTTCATCGATGAAGATGATACATGGAGCTGCTTTCTTCGCTTGTTCGAACATGTCACGCACACGTGATGCACCCACACCCACGAACATTTCAACGAAGTCAGAACCGGAAATGGTAAAGAACGGGACTTTGGCTTCGCCGGCAATCGCTTTAGCCAGCAAGGTCTTACCCGTACCCGGAGGACCTACCATCAGAACGCCTTTAGGAATTTTACCGCCCAGTTTCTGGAAACGGCTTGGTTCGCGCAGGTAATCTACCAGCTCGCTTACCTCTTCCTTCGCTTCGTCACAACCTGCAACGTCGGCAAAAGTCGTTTTGATTTGGTCTTCCGTCAGCATGCGGGCTTTGCTTTTACCAAAGGACATAGCCCCTTTGCCACCGCCGCCCTGCATTTGCCGCATAAAGAATATCCAGACGCCAATCAGAAGCAGCATCGGGAACCATGAAATAAAGATAGTCGCCAGGAAACTCTGCTGTTCAGGCGGTTCTCCAACAACTTTCACGTTTTTGCTCAGCAGCGTATCCAGCAATTTAGGATCATTAACCGGAATATAGGTTGTGTATTTGCTGCTGTCTTTTTTGATAACGTCAATCGCACGTCCATTGATACGTACTTCACGGACCTGGTCTTGGGCCACTTCGGTTGTAAAGGTAGTGTAATCTACCTTGTTACCATTTGATTCGCTGGGACCAAAACTCTGAAATACAGACATCAATACAACTGCGATGACTAACCAGAGGATCAGGTTCTTCGCCATGTCACTCAAGGGATTAACCTCATATTACAACTGTGTTAACAAACAGCGTTAGGGAACTACAGTTTCCGCCCTGTCGCTACGATGTACACTTCTCGCGAACGTGCTCGGGAAGCGTCTGGCTTACGAATCTTCACCTTCGTAAACAGGGAGCGAATTTCCCGCAGGTATTCATCAAAGCCATCTCCCTGAAACACCTTCACCAGGAAACTTCCGCCTGGTGCTAATACATCCCGACACATATCCAATGCTAATTCAACCAGATACATCGATTTTGGAATATCGACTGCCGGAGTACCGCTCATATTAGGGGCCATATCGGACATGACCACCTGAACCTTGTTTTCTCCCACGCGTTCAAGCAACGCTTTGAGAACTAATTCATCACGAAAATCCCCCTGAAGGAAATCGACTCCAACAATAGGATCCATAGGTAAAATATCACAGGCGATGATACGCCCTTTGTTACCGATTTGTGTCACAACATACTGTGACCAACCGCCGGGAGCTGCCCCTAAATCCACGACTGTCATACCCGGTTTAAACAGCTTATCGCCTTGCTGTATTTCATCAAGTTTAAACCAGGCACGGGAACGCAGCCCTTTTTTCTGTGCCTGCAGCACATATTTATCGCTAAAGTGTTCCTGCAACCAGCGACTGGAACTTGCAGAACGCTTTTTATTAGACATTATTTATTAACCATATAGTTTTCCAACCACCCTGAGTTAGAGCTTTTGGAACAAGCTGTTAGCATCATGACGTCTATGGCTAAGTCAGTATTATTGCCTCCCCGAAGCAGTCCGGGTTGGTGATATACATGAGATGGCGGTAGAATGACCCGTTTTCAATCCCAACTTAAGCAAAAAAGACGATGAATCTTAACAATAAACAAAAACAGTACCTGAAAGGCCTCGCGCATCCACTCAAACCGGTTGTTATGCTGGGCAACAACGGGCTGACTGAAGGTGTGCTCGCCGAAATTGAACAGGCGCTGCAACATCACGAACTGATCAAGGTTAAAGTCGCGGCAGAAGAACGCGAAACGAAGTCCCTGATCGTAGACGCGATTGTGCGTGAAACCAAGGCGTGTAATGTGCAAGTCATCGGCAATATGCTGGTACTTTATCGCCCTTCCACCGAAGACCGCAAAATTATCTTACCGCGTTAATCTATTAAGGTTTAACGAAAAGCGCTGTAGATTTTCGGAAAGGTGCCACGAAATCACGTTCAGGGGAAGGTCTGAGCAGGCCTTTTTACTTTAGTTTTCAATTTACTGTGAAGCAATTCACTGCATGAATGTGAGAATAACAGGGCGAAACGTCTCGTTTCGCCCTTTTTAATGCAGATTTTAAAGGTATTCGACCTTCAATACTTCAAACTCGACATCACCACCCGGCGTTTTGATCACAACAACATCATCCTGTTCTTTGCCGATCAAACCGCGTGCAATCGGGGAATTTACAGAAATCAGATTTTGCTTAAAATCAGCTTCATCATCCCCCACGATACGGTATTTCTGCTCTTCTTCAGTGTCCAGGTTCATGACACTCACGGTAGCACCAAAAATTACCCGGCCAGTGGCAGGCATCTTGGTCACATCAATGACCTGAGCATTCGAAAGCTTAGCTTCGATTTCCTGGATACGGCCTTCACAAAAACCCTGCTGTTCGCGGGCGGCATGGTATTCAGCATTCTCTTTCAAATCGCCGTGTTCACGTGCAGTCGCGATATCAGAAATGATTTTCGGGCGGCGGACGCTCTTCAGATGGTCCAGTTCTTCACGTAATCTCTCTGCGCCACGCAATGTCATCGGAATCGGTTTCATATATTCATTACCTCTAACTTGGTCCTTTCGGTAAACACCGTCCTGATTGAATCAGGTAAGAAATTAAGTCAGTTCTTTTGACCGACTCTCTCTGGCGAAAAACAAAAAAAACCTCACCCGGAGTTGCCACCAGGCCAGGAATCATTTTGCATTTTGATTCGTATTTTAACGTAGAGTTCCTTGAGGATCATCGTTTACTTTCAGCCACGTTGCGCCTGGGTTCGTAGCATCGTAGTATGGCACCACATTTATCCTGCCGTTACTCAGAGCCTTTACCAAAATAATGCGTTTTTTACGAATTGTCAGTGGATTAGCATGCGCGTTTGTTCTGAATACAAATGCGGCTCAGATCGAAAACTACACAGAATATCTGCCTGATGGCACGAATCTGGCGGTCCTGGTACAAAAAATTGGTGCCCCTGCACCTGCGATCGATTATCACGGTACTCAGATGGCGCTGCCTGCCAGCACCATGAAGATCCTGACGGCGCTGGCTGCGCTGTTGCAGCTAGGGCCTGATTTCCGCTTCACTACCACACTCGAAACGCCAGGTTCAGTTTCTGACGGTGTGCTCAAGGGAGATCTGGTCGCGCGTTTTTCGGGCGACCCGACCCTGAAGCGTCAGAATATTCGGAATATGGTCGCTGTTTTGAAAAAACAGGGCGTCAAAGAAATCAGCGGCGATGTGATCATTAACACTTCCGTGTTCGCAAGCCATGATAAAGCTCCGGGATGGCCATGGAACGACATCACCCAATGCTTCAGCGCCCCCCCGGCAGCCGCGATTGTCGACAGAAACTGTTTCTCGGTATCACTGTATAGCGCACCTAAACCTGACGAAAACGCGTTTATCCGCGTGGCCTCATATTATCCCGTACACATGTTCAGTGAAGTCCGCACGCTGGCAAAAGGCTCACCGGATGCGCAATATTGTGAGCTGGATGTCGTACCGGGTGAATTCAACCGATACACTCTTACAGGTTGTCTGACACAACGCAGCGAGCCTTTACCGCTGGCTTTCGCTATTCAGGACGGAGCCAGCTATGCCGGTGCGATTCTCAAAGACGAGCTGCTGCAGGCGAATATCCAGATTGATGGTACGCTGAAACGTCAGACCCAGCCGACGCCAGCGGGTACTGTACTGGCGCAAACCCAATCGGCACCGCTGCATGACCTGTTGCATCAGATGCTTAAGAAATCAGACAACATGATCGCCGATACGGTATTCCGTACCATTGGTCATCAGCGTTTTGGCGTACCGGGAACATGGCGGGCGGGTTCAGATGCTGTTCGTCAGGTTTTGCGCCAAAAAGCAGGCGTGGATTTAGGCAACTCTATCCAGGTGGATGGTTCTGGCCTTTCACGTCATGATTTATTGTCACCGGCCACAATGATGCAGGTGCTGCAATACATCGCCCAACACGATAAAGAATTAGATTTTATATCGATGCTGCCTTTAGCGGGTCATGACGGAACCTTGCAGTATCGCGGTGGCCTGCACGAAGCAGGTGTGGACGGCAAAGTGTCGGCAAAAACCGGCTCGCTGTCAGGTGTATATAACCTTGCCGGTTTTATCACCACAGCCAGCGGCCAGCGTATGGCCTTTGTGCAGTTCCTCTCAGGCTATGCGGTTCCCCCTGAAGATCAACGTACACGTCGTGCACCGCTGGTGCGCTTTGAGAGTCGTCTCTACAGGGATATTTACCAAAATAATTAACCACGGAGAAGTGCCAGACAATGAAACTGCTGATAGTGGAAGATGATGAACTTTTACGGCAGGGATTAATGCTGGCACTTACCAGTGAAAATTACGCCTGTGACTGCGCTTCTACTGCGGCGCAGGCGCAAAGCCTGATCCAAACCAGCCAGTACAGTCTGGTGATCCTGGACTTAGGATTGCCAGATAAAGATGGCGCAACGCTGTTACGCCAGTGGCGTCGTCAGAACATCTCCCTGCCCGTTCTTATTCTTACCGCCCGGGATGCACTCGAAGACCGGGTCGATGGCCTGGATGCAGGCGCCGATGATTATCTGATTAAACCTTTTGCTTTAGTCGAACTGCAGGCGCGTGTTCGTGCTCTGATCCGCCGATATCAGGGGCAAAGCGACAACCAGATTTCCGTGGGTAACCTGAAAATTAATCTTTCCTCACAGCAGGCTTATCTCGGCGATACGCCGGTAGAAGTGACCCCCAAAGAATTCGCTATTTTATCACGGTTGATGATGCGTGCCGGACAGACGGTAAACCGTGAATTGCTCCAGCAGGATCTCTATACCTGGCAGGATGATTTAGGCTCCAACACCCTCGAAGTGCATGTTCATAATCTGCGCCGTAAACTCGGTAAAGAAGCCATAAGAACCGTGCGCGGTATCGGTTACAGGTTGGAAATGAGCGTATGACCAGTATGCGCCGCCGTCTGCTGGTTATGCTTGCACTGATCCTGTTCGTCACTCAGCTCACCAGTATTTTCTGGCTCTGGCATGAAAGCCAGGAGCAAATTAACCTGCTGGTTAATGACACACTTTCGGCCAAAGTCCGCAATGCTCACGTTGAGAAGGAGATTGCCGAAGCCATTGCCTCTCTGATTGCCCCTTCTTTGCTGATGATGAGCATTACCCTGTTGTTATCTTTCTGGGCCATCAGCTGGATTATACGTCCTCTTAACCAGTTACAAAAACGCCTGGAAACCCGCTCGGCCGATAACCTCTCTCCCCTGCCACTCAACAGCGAAATCAGGGAAGTTGTTGCCGTGACTAATGCACTGAATCAACTATTTTCACGACTTTCTACGACGATTCAGCAGGAGCGATTGTTCACTGCCGATGCCGCTCATGAGTTACGCACTCCGCTGGCTGGCGTCCGGCTACATCTTGAGATAATGCAAAAAAAGGGCGTGGAAGGCAGTGATACACTGATCAGCCGCATCGACCTGTTAATGCATACGATAGAGCAATTACTCATGCTTGCCCGCGCAGGTCAGAATTTTGCGAAAGGGGAATATCAGCAGGTTGATCTGATAAATCATGTCGTTGAACCACTGCGGGAAGAGTTGGGTGAAATGCTCAATGAACGTGGACAGACGCTGAAAATTCAGGTGCCACTGCATGCTGAAATACAGGGTGATGCCGTACTGCTGCGTTTGATGGTGCGTAATCTGGTCGAGAATGCTTACCGCTACGGGCCGGAAAAAAGCGATATCAACATTACCATTGTGACGCAGGATAACGGCTTTCTGATACAGATTGACGATGCGGGTCCGGGCATTGATGAGACGAAAGCCAGTGAACTGACGCAGGCTTTCAAGCGTGTCGATCAACGTTATGGGGGTAGCGGTCTGGGGCTGAATATCGTCGTCAGGATTGCACACCTGCATGGCGGTACGCTGACATTGCGAAATCGTATCGACAATGCAGGGCTCAGCGCGCAGTGCTGGTTACCGCATGTTGCACTTCAAAGCTCACTGGGCACTCAACTGATGCCCGTTAATGCCTTGTAAAAAAAAGAAAAAGGCTGCCAGGGGCAGCCTTTGGTACTGAGATGAAAAGTTAATCCGCAGGATTAACGTTCGTAAATGATTTCGACACCTTCATCGTCATCTTCATCCCAGTCATCATCCCAGTCGTCGTCGGCTTCAGATTCCACTTCTGCCAGTTGTTCACGGTGATAATCATCCCACATGAACTCAACTTTTTCTGGCGCTGCCTCTTCAATTGCCATGTGCTTAGGGTTTTCGTTGATGAATTTCATCACGTCCCAGCACAATGCATTGACGCCTTCGCGGTTTGCGGCGGAGATGAGGTAATAATTACCCTCCCAGCCCAATGCGTCAGCAATTGCTTTTGCACGCGTTTCAGCTTCTTCTTTCTCAATCAGATCAACTTTATTGAACACTAACCAGCGCGGTTTTTCAGCCAGCTTAGCGTTGTATTGCTTCAGCTCGTTGATGATGACTTTAGCATTTTCGATCGGATCAGACTCATCGATCGGTGCAATGTCGATCAGGTGCAACAGAACGCGGCAACGCTCAAGATGCTTCAGGAAGCGGATACCCAGACCAGCGCCTTCCGAAGCCCCTTCGATCAAACCAGGTATGTCTGCAACCACGAAGCTTTGTTCGTGATCCATACGCACCACGCCAAGGCTTGGCACCAGTGTGGTAAACGGATAATCAGCCACTTTTGGCTTCGCAGCAGAGACGGAGCGGATAAACGTCGACTTACCCGCATTTGGCAGCCCCAGCATGCCCACGTCGGCCAGCAGCATCAGCTCAAGGGCGATATCACGCTCTTCACCTTTAGTGCCCATGGTTTTCTGACGCGGTGAACGATTCACGGAGGATTTAAAACGGGTGTTACCCAGTCCGTGGAAACCGCCTTTAGCGACCATATTAACCTGACCATTTTGCGTCATATCGGCCAGGACTTCGCCAGTACTTTGGTCAAGGACACGTGTTCCGACAGGCACTTTAATGGTGATATCTTTACCGCGTTTACCGGTACAGTCGCTGCTCTGACCGTTAGTACCGCGCTCAGCACGATAAGATTTCACAAAGCGGAAATCGATCAGCGTATTGAGGTTCTCATCAGCAACCAGGTAGACATCGCCGCCATCGCCGCCATCGCCGCCATCCGGGCCGCCACGTGGAATGTATTTTTCGCGGCGGAAGCTGACGCACCCGTTACCGCCATCACCGGCCACAACCAGAATCGTGGCTTCATCAACAAACTTCATTTGTACCGTCTCCGTAAATCATTCGCCGGGCAGCTAACGTTTAGCTACCAGGTTTTGCTCTGTCCGACGTGGCCACCATCGATGGCCAATTGCGGAAAACATTGCACCTGCCACCACCACAAATGCACCAAGATACCCAATGAAATTAAGCACCGGTGCAGCAAAAAAGTCAGGCCAGGCAAGTGCCAATAAATCTGAAAATAGCAGGGTAAACAGCGGAGTGAGTGTCACTAAAGCACTCACCTGAGCCGCCTGCCATCTCGCCATCGCTTCCGCTAAGGCGCCATATCCCACTAAGGTATTCGCGCCGCAAAACAACAGACAGGCAAACTGCCAGCCGCTGAGCTGTGAAAGCACCGCCGGGCTGGCCAGCGGGAGCAATGCGATAGAACATAAAGTGTACAGCAAAAACAGGATTTGCGGTGAAGCCAGTTGGCGCAGCAATACCTTTTGCGCCACACCGTATATCACCCAGACCGTCGCTGCCCCGACGCCAAAAATCACACCCAGAGTGTAATCTGTCAGACGGGTAAAAATTTCAATCAGGCTGGTATTGAAAAACAATATCAGCCCGAAAATTAGCATAAGAGCGCCAATGACCTGCGTCACGCGCATCCTTTCTTTGAGGATGATAACGCTGGCCACCATCATACCGACCGGAGAAAGCTGGCCGATAACCTGCGACGCCGTTGGACTGAGAAACTGCAAAGAGGAACTAAAAAGCACAAAGTTTCCCAGCAATCCACAGGTGGCGACCAACACTAAGATCAACCAGCGCGGGCGGCTGAAAATCGCTTTAGAGGGCAATCGGCGTCTTACCGCCAGAATGCAACCCAATACGATCGCAGCTATCGAAAACCGATACCAGACCACGGTAAAGGGATCCATTACCACTAACACCTGCTTCAGGGCTATAGGCAAAGAACCCCAACTCATGGCAGTAATCAGCGCCAACAGAATCCCGACAGGTGCCTGCGATTTCGTATCCATATCCCGCCAGAATGGGCTAACCAGAATGTAAAAAGCCCCGCAACGAATTGCGGGGCTTACATCTATTTACTAAGACGCGAAAAACTTATTCAGCTTCGATGCTGATGTACTTACGGTTTTTCGGGCCTTTAACTTCGAACTTGACTTTACCGTCAGCCAAAGCAAACAGAGTGTGGTCCTTGCCGCAACCCACGTTGATACCCGCGTGGAATTTGGTGCCGCGCTGACGAACGATGATGCTGCCTGCCAGTACTGCTTCGCCGCCAAAGCGTTTTACGCCCAGACGTTTAGCTTCTGAATCGCGACCGTTACGTGTGGAGCCGCCAGCCTTTTTGTGTGCCATTGTTCCGCTCTCCTAATCTTAAGCGCTGATGCCGGTGATTTTAACGTCAGTGAACCACTGACGGTGGCCCTGCTGCTTACGATAGTGTTTACGACGACGAAACTTAACGATTTTGACCTTTTCGCCACGACCGTGAGCAACGACTTCAGCTTTGATTACACCGCCAGCAACTAAAGGCAGGCCGATGTTGATTTCTTCACCGTTTGCAATCATCAGAACCTGATCGAATTCGATAGCTTCGCCAGTTGCAACGTCCAGCTTCTCCAGACGAATAGTCTGTCCTTCGCTGACACGGTGTTGTTTACCACCACTTTGGAAAACCGCGTACATATAAAACTCCGCTTTCCGCGCACTCAACTTTGTATAGTCCAGAGGGCGCTATAAATATTCACAATAGGGCGCGAATTCTACGCAAAAAATCAGCATAAGACAAGAGCACAATCACGACAAAAGAAGAAAAAAAGCGCAGTTCTTCCGATAGCATTTATCTACACTGTTTTTCAAGTACAATCCCCTTTACAGTTAGCGCCATGTGCCAATGTGAGCCAGACCTCATTGCGGTGAAGAGAACAACAGCTGAAAAAACACAATGAACCTAGAACAGATTATTGATCTTACCCAGGACGACATGGCTGCCGTCAACGCATCCATCCTTGAACAGTTGAATTCAGAGGTTTCTCTCATCAATCAACTGGGATATTACATCATCAGTGGCGGCGGCAAACGTATCCGTCCGATGATAGCAGTACTGGCAGCCAAAGCACTATCCTACAAGGGCGATAAACACATCACGGTTGCCGCCCTGATTGAGTTTATTCATACCGCCACACTGCTGCATGATGATGTGGTCGACGAATCAGATATGCGTCGGGGAAAAGCAACGGCGAACGCTGCATTTGGCAATGCCGCCAGCGTACTGGTCGGCGATTTTATCTACACCCGCGCCTTTCAAATGATGACTGATCTGGAATCGCTTCCTGTTCTGGCTCTGATGGCAAAAGCGGTTAACGTGATTGCAGAGGGTGAAGTGCAGCAATTGATTAATTGCAACGATCCCGACATCACAGAAGCCAGTTATATGCAGGTGATTTACAGCAAAACGGCGCGTCTTTTTGAAGCCGCATCGCAAGCCTCTGCCATGCTGGCGGGTGGAAGCAGCGAGCAGATTACCGCCTTGCAAGATTATGGTCGTTATCTGGGCACGGCGTTCCAGCTAATTGATGATTTGCTCGATTATGATGCTGATGGCGAAACGCTGGGTAAAAACACCGGCGATGACCTTGATGAAGGCAAACCCACCCTGCCCCTTTTGCATGCAATGCGGCACGGCGATGCTGAGCAATCTGCTATGATCCGCAAAGCTATCGAAGAAGGTAACGGGCGTCATTTACTGGAGCCTGTGCTGGCAGCCATGCATCAGTGGGGCTCTCTGGCTTATACCCGCCAGCGTGCCGAAGAAGAAGCTGACAAAGCAATCCGGGCGCTTCAGGTACTGCCTGAGTCCGAATACCGCTCGGCGCTTGAAGGCCTTGCGCATATGTCTGTAAAACGCGATTTCTGACATTTGCCTGTCGCGCCTGCTGATTCTGGCAGGTACGACAGGCACCATTGTGCTAGTTTTTTTCAGGCTCACGTAATCTATTGAGCAACTCAGATATCCCTTCCCTCACAATGAATGAAATGATCGTTTCACGTTCAGGTTCTCTCAGTTGCTTATAACTCTCGATCCAGATCGCCAGTGGGTCCTGATGTGATGTATAAACATATTCAGCAGAACTCTCATTCATTGATAAGCTGGCGGCGGCATTACCGGGCAAACTGTCGATGTGATATTCCACTGCACGTCCCTGAACACCCAGCCTGCGGCGTTTAATCCAGCACAATCTGCGAGCCATCCCATGGACACCTTGGGTTGACGTCGGCAGTCCTTCTTTTCCGGTCAGTTCCTTTGCTGCAAACCACTCTTTTTTCATAACATTCCTTGTTTCTTATTAAGTCAGTAAGAAAGATTGTTGTTATACATCCATGAGAGTAATACCAATATTTTCTGGTAATGAGCGTTTATATAAAGGATGGTACTAACACAAGTCATTTAGAAAAACACCTATTTGACAGAAAGAAGATATTCAATTTTCAGGAGTGAGTCTATAGATGTATTTAAATGCTTCCATGAATTATGTTTATCAAACATCGGTCAGGATGG
>NZ_JAFMOS010000448.1 GCF_019049755.1 Rahnella perminowiae | reverse complement strand
AAATAATATCTATCCATTTTTCTGGGGAGGGGGGCCCTTCCAAAATGGCTGCACATCACTCTATTCTTTGTGGAGCAAATACGGCTTCAGTAAATGGGTCAAAAAAATCCCTATCCCCTTCAGTACGCAGTTTATCAATGAAGAAACAGACCGTCTGTTGGCGAATGCTCCGCCGCGTGAATATTATTCGCATGCTGCTGAACGACTGGCTAATTTGGTGAGAAAGATCCGCGAACTCAGCCCGACGGATACCGTAACGGTTATCTCTCACAGTCAGGGCACCATGATTGCCACCGCAGCGGCGGCAATGGAGGGCGCCGCACCTGATGCGCTCTTTTTGATGAATTCTCCGCTCTGTCTGGAAAGTAAGGGGATGGACTATCTCTCCTATCCATTAGCGGAATGTATTTCTGAAGCCGCGAGACGCGTCACCTTTGCTGATATTGTCGGAAAAGTGGCTGAAAATAAGGACCGGCTTAAGAACGCCAACCCGAAGAAACTCGTCTGTGGTCTTGATGGTGCGTGCGAGAACTGGCAACCGGATGGGAAAACTTCCAATCCGGATGTTCCTGAGCGGGACAATCACGGACGCACGTATATTTATTGCAGCCCACATGACCGGGTAATGGGGTCGTCACCCTTATTGAGTATTGGCTGGCAAGGGCTTCCCAATACGAAAGCCAGCAACTATACCCAGCCGCACCCTGTTTTTGCGATGGTGCCGGAAAACTCACTTTTTGTGCGCATGCTCGCCCGAAATATGGCCTGTGGCGAAGCCCCCAACCCCCAAACGCCGTTCGGTACGTTGCCGGATATGAGCAGGGACTGGAAACCAAATGGCGGTAAAAAATTCTGGGACAGCAATGATTCTGTGTTTAGCCGCCAGGCTTGGCCTGATCCGGACCCAAACCAAAAGCTGTTTATCAATGCCGAACAGGTCCCTCAACCTATTACTGCGGAGCAGCTGGCTGATTTCGATAAAGACCGCAAACACATTGAAGACTTACCCGCCGATAAAGCAGCACATCAGATCTATCTGGCTGATAAAAACTACGACAGTTATGGGTATAGCTGGAGCACCAATGCCCCGGAAACAGGCAAGCCCAACGACAATACATACAAATACTATATCAAGCTGTATGGCTTCAATGAGCGCAAAACCTTTACTGTTCCTGAGGGAGATAAAAACAGTCCCCCGTTCATTAATAGCAAGAATGTCGATCGCGAATCCGTAGAGAAAATGCGCTCACGTATCAGCCAATATATATCCCGGCCTGCCGACCACAGTGATTTACCCCAGAACCCATTATTCCTTCAGCAAATAATGGCCTACGACTTGCCGATAGGGTTCTGTAATATCGGGCAGAAGGATGAATGGATGCTGATGTTAAGGAAAATGGCTGACTGGACCGCGTTAGGTTCTGATAATTATTACAAAACAGGCACATTCACTCCACCTCCGCTGCCACCGGCTATTCGTAAAGACGTAGATGCTGATGCCCAGCACCGTTATGACGCCGCAGTGAAAAAGGCCGAGGCTGACAATATCGCGTTAGTCCGGGCACAGAAACCGCAGGGAGAGCTCGCATGAAAAATGTCGTAGTTCTTGGGGATAAAACCTCCCACGGCGGCACGGTGATTTCTGCTTCATCGACGTTTGAGATTGAGGGCAAAAATGCGGCGTTGCTACATGACATGGTGAGCTGCGAGGAACATGGCCCGAACCGCATTATCGAATGTGAGCCGGGTTATGAGGAGCAGGGAAAAGGGATTGTGGTACATCTGTGCAAAACTGAATGTGGGTCGGTAGTGTATGCCAGCTTCCCTGATGCAGGGTTCGAATAATGGGCTGGTCAGTTCCTCAGGCTGAACCTCAGCAAAAGCCACCTGCGTGGTCACCGTGGGTGTGCGTGTTTATCTTCCTGACGGCTTTTGCACTGGCTTTGGTCTGGGTAGTGCTCGATACGCCATCAACCGGGTTGTATCCGTTGTCTTCAGGCCATTATCTGCCGCTGACCGGCTTCACGCTGGTGGGGATATTGTCGTGTCTGTCGCTTTATCTCCTGACATGGGAAACCGGTGCGCTGATGTATTACAACTGGACACACTGGCAGGCAAACACCAATGCAGCATGGCAAAACTGGACACATCAGCATCTGCATATCGTTGATAGCGTGAACTTCACCACCAGGCTGGATTTATACCCGCGGGTCGCGGGCCTCTCCCGTCCAGAAGGCGATAACGAGGAGCCTGCCGTGTTGCTGTTTCCTGACGATGACGTGCCGCCGGGGATTTATCGCTTTGAAATCATCTGCCGCCATATCCTGACGTCGTTTGAAGACGCAATCAAAACGCTGAATCTGCCCAGGGAAGGAACGTTCAGACTCTATGTGCAGACGCAAACAGAGGTGACTGAAACACACATTCTCTACCTCGAAGAGCTCTGGCAAACGCTTTATCCCGGTTACTCGTTACAGGTAAACCCTGTCGGCCCGCAGGCGTCTCTGGAAACTGTGGGAACCTGCTTAGACGCACGCACTCCCTCTCTCGTTATTGCGATGCACTACTACGACGGTGTGGAGGAAAAGCCTCTCAGCGAAATCGCGACCGGCCTGCTGCTCTCCCCCGCCAACTTGCTTAGACCCGATGCCGTGCAAAATGCCCCGCAGCTCTTCAGAGCCATGCCGTTAAACCTGAAAAAACTGCCGGAAGATTTGCGGGAACTGCGCGATATGTCGCAACAACCGGCAGAGTCTCTTCGTCTGGTGTGGTTCTCCGGGCTGACCGGCACCCTGCGTCAGAAGCTCAATGCCGTTGTCCATGACCTGAAATTACCGCTGCGCCAGGAAGCCCCTATGGGTGGGCAACTGGATTTCGACAAAGGTTGTGGAGGGTATGGTTCTCTTTCGGGCTGGCTGATGTTGGGGGCCGCTGCCGACATGATTAAGCGCGGGCAGGGCAGCCAGTGGGTATTGGCCGCCGCAGAAGAGTCAGCCTGGGCGGTGGTTGTCGGGACTCAAGCGCCGGTTCAGGCTGACTATCACAGCCAGTTACCCCGCGATGTCTACCCTGCCGGATGCCTGGTCGCTTCACTGCTGTTCAATCTGGTGTTGTTCTGGTCCCTCGGCCATGCCTTCCCGGACTGGCTGTTTTCTTTCCGGGGCGCGATCACGGTGATCCTGACACTGGTTGTCACAATGATTAGCAGCGCCGTGGGCCTGCGGATCATATTGAATCGCCTGCTTGAGCCGCACTTTATCCGTTCTGCGCAGCAAGGAAGCTGATTGTGAAGAAATTCATTAAGCCACTGGGAATACTGTTCCTACTGCTGGCCGTTGCAGTTGCGGTTATCAGTGTGATCTGGCAATACGGCGTGTTTTCTTCGTCCTCAAAGCACTCCGGCATTTTAATGACCGTTCTGATCATCACGCTGATTGTCGCGCTTATTGCCCTGTCATTTACCCTCGTCACCACGTCGGCCAGCTGGCGGGTTCCTGTGCGCCCCAAAGTCGCACCGGCAGGTACAGAATCGGAGCGGCCTGTTCAGCCGTCCATTGATGTTGGCCGGTTGAGATCTGCCCTCAGGCATCGCTACGGCCTGCGCTGGAAGCGCAAACTCCCCTGGCTGCTGGTAATGGGTGAAGTGACCGATATTGAAGCGGTCGCGCCGGGGCTGACTCAATCCGGCTGGATGACGGTCGGCAATACCCTGCTGCTATGGGGCGGAGCGCTGGCGGCGGGCGGCAATCCGGCAGACCTTCATGCATTGCGCCGTCTGCGCCCTCACGCCCCTGCCGATGCGCTGATTTGGGTCAGTCATGAGGCGCACTATACCCAGACGGAGCAGGCAGACGCGGTACTTCGCGGTTATAAAATCGTCCGCCACCGGCTGCGCTGGGAACTGCCGGTGTATCTGCTGGACCGGCGTGAACTGAGCTGGCCGCAGCCTGAACGGCCGGTGCAGCTGGTCGGTGTATTGGAGCACAAAAGGCTGACGCCGGCGTCTTTATCGTCTTCCGTGGAGTCCCTGCTCCCCGAACTGCGCGCGCAGGGCATGGCACAAATCAGTGAAAATATGCGTCATACGTTTTTGCTGCAACTGGCCAGTGATTTACAAGCCCGCCTGTCCGGTTGGGCAGATGCATTCAAACCGCTGCTCAGTGGCTATTTTCAGCTGCCGCTGTACGGCGTGGTGTTTTCACCGGCATTGGTGTTTCAGGCGTACAGCCCGCATGAGCGCGCGGATTCTCCGGTCTGGCGGGAGTTGTCTGCGGGTATTCATCGCCGCGCCGGTCGTCCGGTTGGGATGACGGCGCGAACAGTGGCGCAGTGGAGTAGCGCCGCCGCGATGCTGGTTCTGGCCATCGGTACGACAGTATCCGGCATCAGCAACTACCGGCTGGTGACCGGCAGCGCGGAGCAGGTTAAGCAGGCGAAAACCTCTCCCTCACCTGCCGTGCTCTCTGCGTTGCAACACACCATGCAAACCCTGCTGGCTCAGCAACAGGAAGGGACGCCGTTGTACCGCCGTTTTGGACTGGATGTTACGTACCGCTTACTGCCCGCACTCTGGCCGCAATATAACACGCTGGCTCAGCGGCTTATTGTGCAACCGGCACAGCATCAACTTAGCGCATTGCTCACGTCAGCAACCCCTGACTATGACCAGCTGAAAACCTACCTGATGCTGGCTCATCCCGATAAAACCGCAGACAGTAACGCGCAGCGTTATTTTGCGCAGCAGCTGAAGCCGTTGTTGAAGAACATCGAACCGCAGGATATCACCTTCTTTGCCGCGCAGTTCGCCGGGCATCCTGACTGGAAAATCCAGCCTGACAACGCGGTGGTCGCGCAGGCGCGGGCGGCCTTGCTGAACGCCATGAGCGGCGCGGACGCGGAGCAAAAACTTTATGGTTCCCTGATTTACCGCACCTCCCGCAACTTCGCGGATTTGTCGCTGACACAGCTGCTTAACGGTCAGGACTCGGGCGGAATGTTTACCCTCGACGCCGACGTACCAGGCAGCTTTACCCGCCAGGCGTATGAAGGGGCAATCGCGCCGGAGATTGCCGCGCTGGTCACCCGGCGGGAGGAACAGGTCGGCTGGGTGCTGGCCGGGCCGGGACAGCCGGTGGAAGCCTCGCGCTCACCTGCCGCGCTTGGGGAACGGTTGACGGCACGCTATTTTGCCGAATACGGCACCACATGGCAGAAAACGCTCAACCAGATGAAGGCGCATACGACAGCTAATCAGGTGGAGCAACTGACGCTGGCCGCCGACGTCAGCCGGTCGCCACAGATAGCGCTGATGAAACAGCTGGCGTGGCAGGGGCTGGCGGGCAGCCCGAACGAGCGACGCCATGCGCTGAACCCGGCCCTGAAGCCGGTATTTGGCGGCATCGTCTCGATGACAACCGGTGCCGGTAAAGGGGCCGGCATTACGCTGTCAGGCTGGCGGTCACAAACGGCCACACTGCGCGACAAGATGCGCAACCTGTCGGCGGCCACCGGCGGCACGGCGGCACTCTCGCAGTCGGTATTTCGCGGTACGCAGATTGATAACACGGTTTCTGAGTTACCCGCCCGTCTGCGCGTTCAGCTGGGCAACGGCTGGCAGCCGATGGCGCAGGCGCTGTTTTTAGCGCCGCTCAGCCAGACCTGGAAAGAGGTGATGACCGCCGGCGTAAAAGGTATGGATGCGCAGTGGCAGCAGGAGATCGTCGCGGCCTGGCATAAAGAGTTTGATAATACCTTCCCGTTCGCCGACAGCCCTAACGACGCCTCGCTGGCCGCGCTGAACGATTTTATCAACCCGCAGACCGGCCTGATTACCGGTTTTATCCGTGAACACCTGAACGGCGTGCTGGAATACAAAGACAACCGCTGGCAGAAGGCGGATAAGCTGCCGCCGGGGCTGTCGGTCAATTCATCCTTTGTGAACAAGCTGAATCAACTCGACCGCTTAGGTCACATGCTTAACGATACGGGCTGGGGTTTTCGCTTCAGGCTGGAGGCGGGCACAGCCAGAGACGTGGTGCAGACCGAGCTGATTATCGACGGCCAGAAGCTGGTGTATTTCAATCAGATGCCGTTCTGGCAGGATATTCAGTGGCCTGGCGATACCTGGGCTCCCGGTGCATCGCTGATGTGGACCAGCGTCCGCGCCGGTGCGCGGCTCTGTTTTGATACACCTGGCACCTGGGCGTTTTACCGGTTACTGAAGATGGCCAAGATTACGCCGGTGGACGACACGCATTATCAGGTGGTCTGGACCGCTGAAGACGGCCTGCCTCTTAACTACCGACTGGCCTTTACCGCCGGCAACGACCCGGTCAGTCTGCTGAACCTCAGCGGCTTCAGGTTACCCAATACTATTTTCCGATAACACAGGCACCGACATGGAAGACGATTTCTTAAAATATTTTGACGGCGAAATGCGCTATCTGAAGGACGCCGGGCTGGAGTTTGCGAAAGAATTCCCGGAACTGGGACGCGCACTGGGGTTAGACGGCAGTCCGGTTCCGCGCGATGACTCCGTCGAACGGTTGTTTCAGGGCTTTTCGCTGATGATGGCCAAGCTGCGGCAGAAGATTGATGATGATATTCCCGAACTGACCGAGCCGCTGCTCTCGCACCTGCTGCCGGTGATCAACCGCACCCTGCCCTCCACCGCGATTGTCGAACTGACACCGGCAGAGCCGGAGCTGCACCTGCGTAAGGAGGTATTGCCTGCTGAAAGCGAAGTGCTTACCCGGCAGCCGGGTAATGACCGTCAGCGCTGCGTCTACCGCACGACCCGCGACCTGACAGTGCATCCGTTTGCCCTTGATAACGTCTCGTTATTCACCCTGCCAGAAGGCCAGCAGGCGCTGAAACTGCGCTTCACCCTGCCCGCCCTCACTGAAATCCGCCGCGCCGACTGGCAGAACATCAGCCTGTACCTGAACGGCGACCGTGTGCTGCAGTCGGCTTTGTATCTGGCTCTCAGCCGTCAGGTGAAACGGGTGAGTGTGAGGTTCTGGCAGGAATCGACCGGGCTGACGCCGGTGGACGTGCAGTTTATACCACGCTGGCAGACAGAAAATGATGCCTCACAGTGGCCGGAGAGCGACAGCCCGGCCCTGTGCGGCGAAGTGCGCCCGTGGCTGGAGTATTTCACTTCACCCGGGCGATATTTCTTTATGCAGCTGCGCGGACTGGAAACCCTGACCTTTCCGGCGGACACCACCTCGTTTGATATCGAGGTAACGCTCAGCGAACGCTGGCCGTACGATTTGGCCGTCCCTCCGGACGCTATCCGCCTGCACTGCGTACCGGTGATCAACCTGTTCCGCCTGCTGGCCCAACCGCTGACCGTGACCACCGCGGTCAGTGATTACCGTCTGCGGCCGCACCGGCTCAGCGACGGACACACCGAAATCTATGCGGTCAATGATGTCGCACAAGTGACCGAGGACAACACAGAATTCAGCTACGTGCCTTACAGCCAGTTCCGTGAGAAAGGCGGCATGCTCCAGTATGCAAAAAACTGGCCCGACCGTTATTACCACACCCGCATGTACCGGGGAACGTCCGGGCTTTTTGAGACCATTTTAATGCTCGGAGGCCGTACGCACGAGGCGCAGAACGGCCTGAAAATGCGCCTGAACATGACCTGCACCAACGGTGCCTGGCCGCGCATGGCGTTGCAGGAAAGCGTCTTCGACGGCGAAACTGCGCTGGGCAACCTTGAGTTGAAGTGTGCCACCCGCTCGCGTCCTTCCATGCCGTATTACCCGCCAACCGCTGAACTTTATCAGTGGCAGGTGTTATCGCTGCTGCATCCGCAGGCCATCGCCGGTCTGATGGAAATCGACACGCTGCGTCACGCGCTCAGCCTGCTGGACTGGACGCATGACCCGGACAACGCGCGCCGCATTACGGGTATCACGCACGTAGAGTATACGCCCTCTCACTATCCTGCCGAAGGCTGGCACGGCGTGGCCATCCGCGTAACGTTGGATGAACATCAGTTCTGTGGCCAGGGCGATGCCCTGCTGTTTTGCGAGATCCTGGAGCAGTTCTACACCCAGTACGCCGATATCCGAAGATTCATTCAGCTGACGGTGTCGCTCAGTCAGTCCGGGAAGCAATGGATATGGCCTGAACGACGACTGACACGGGTTTTATTCTGATGAAAACGGAAGATAACGAAAAACGTCTGGAAGAATTCTGGCGGGACGAAGACGGTAACGACCGGGCGCACGCCTTTAATTTCTACCGTTTTTGCCAGCTGCTGGAAAAACAGCTATCGGATAATAAACCTCTCGGCAGCACCTTCTCGCCGAAAAACGACGCGGTGCGTTTTCGTCCGCATCCGGGCATGGGTTTTCCGGTCAGCGAGCTTAAAGCAGTGGACACGAGTGCGGAACGCCCGGACGCGCCGCCGTCGGCGCGCACTACCTTCATGGGGCTGTACGGCGTGGACTCGCCGCTGCCAACCGGCTACATCGATGACATCGCCCAAAAGCGCGAAGGCCATGAGGCGCTGGAGGCCTTTTTAGATATCTTCAACCACCGGATGATGACGCAGTTTTACCGCATCTGGCGAAAGTACAGCTACCCCGCCACCTTTGAGGGCGGCGGTACCGACAAAACCTCGCGCAGTCTGATGGCCCTGACCGGTATCACCGACAGTAACGACGTACCCGCCTCGCGATTGCTGGCGTTACTGCAGCCGCTGGTCAGAACCACCCGCACGGCGGAAGGGATTGTCAGTGTGATCCGCTCGCAGGCACCCAACACTCACGTAATCGTGAAGCCTCACAAGGTCACGCGGATGCCCGCCGGAAAACGGGCAAGGTTCTCTTTTTCAGAACAACAACGGCTGGGCGATCATCTGGTCCTCGGCAGTGAAACCTCCGATGCCAACTACTGCATCGGTGTGGAGATGTTTACTGAAGACCCCATTGAGGCCAAAGGCTGGCTGCCCGGCGGACAACTGCGTGAAGATGTGTTCACCCTGCTACGTGTCTATCTGGGGTGTGATTATGATGTCAGCCTGGCACTGACTATCCCGATAAAACTGGCTCCATTACCACGCCTGGGCGATCCCATGCTAATGGCGGGCTACAACGTGGTGATGGGGTTGCGGGAAGATAATCTGGATAAAATGCCGAAAGAGGTGACGATGAAACTGGGCAGGATCAGGAATGAAAGAAGGGGTTAATGGTTTAATCGCTTTGCGAAAAGTGAATGGTTCGCTGTTTAACTGGCCGGTAAAGTTAAGCATTAAAACACCGCCGCAGGTAGCCCGTTGAAATAAAGATTTTCTCTAACGAACAATACCGAAGAGCCGGGCCCATTCTTCTACCTGCGATCGGTATATAAATTGAAAAAACTGTGGATAATTACCGGACTCATCTTCTACAAGTTGCACAAGGCACGGAAATTCTTTTGGTGCCTGCCGCAAAATATCTATTTCAATCTCGTCAGGTTCGAAAACCGAGGGGAATGTATCATCAAGATGCAGAAAGTCTTTAATCATCCAGTCACGGTATTCATATACATTTTTCAGCAGTTTCATGCCTTCGCCCCAACAGTTTTTTTAACTAAGATATCAGGCATCTGGCAAACGTACGTTGATGATAATTATGATTTTTTATATCAACCCATCCCTTTATAAAGCAAAACTCAAAGACACATTTTTATTTTCTGGTACAT
>NZ_JAFMOS010000449.1 GCF_019049755.1 Rahnella perminowiae | reverse complement strand
TGCCTGTGGTGCAATACTGGTTACCCCACTTGAGAATTATTTCACCTGAAAATTTACAGCAGGAAATGGAAAAAGTAATCAGAAATTATCTGGGAATATAAGGTAAGGGCATGGCAGAAAATAAACCAAGCAAAAAAAAGTCCGCCAGGAAACTATTTACCAGGCCGGAACATTGTAATGTAATTATTGCGGCCACAATGAGTGCAGGGAAAACTTCGCTTATTAACGCGCTACTTGGCAATGAAATTCTTTTTTCGGCTAATGAAGCAGCAACGGCGACGCTAACACGTATTACTCATAACCGTAGTTTACGTCAGCGCATCGAAGGACTGAGCTACAATCAACAGGGCGAATGCCATGAACGTAGTAACAATGTGCAAAGTGCGACGCTCAGGCAGTGGAACGGTCATCAGGCAGTGAAATATATCGAGCTGGATTGCCGTATTGACAGCTTGCGCAAAACAGTGAAGCCGCTGGTTATTTACGACACCCCAGGGCCGAACAACAGCCAGGATGCCAGTCATAAACACCTATTGGACGCAGCGCTGACATTACCGGGGAAAAAACTGCTGGTATATGTGCTCAATGCAACCCAACTGGCAACTCTTGACGATAAGCAACTGCTGCTAGACATAAAAAATAGCCCGGCGTTAGCATCAGGCAACCAGATTATTTTTATCCTCAATAAAGTGGATCAGCTTGATGACGAGCGCGGCGAGACCATAGAGCTTTTTCTTGAAAAAGCTCGAGAATATCTGGAGCAAACAGGGTACCGGCAACCGGTGATTATACCGGCGATGATGCAAATATCCTTAATTGCCAAAAAAGTACTCAACCGCAAAAGTATTACGCGTAATCAAAAGCATCGTTTGCAGACCGAACTCGAGCGTTTTCGAGAAAACAAATTTAGTCTGAATGAAGCATCGCATATTTCTGTGGCGATTAAGCGCAAAGTTCGCGCCGAATTGAAAAGGACACTGCCTGAAAATAAGCAGTCAGACATGTTTGATAAAACTGAGTTGATTCAATTTATTGCCTACAGCGGTATTCGCACCCTGGAAATTTTTCTTTCACAGCATAATTAATCCTTTGGAAATCTATGAACAGCATATATCTGGAACATAACCCCTTTACCGTGGAATCTACGTTTTTGGTCAACGGAACCGAGCCTGCGCCAGGATGTAAACTCTCCAGTTATAAAGAAGCGCGGTTACAGCTTTGGGTGGAATCATTGTTTAGCGAGATACAGGCGTTGCTTAACGGAGAAACACAGCTTGAGGTTGAGTTTAAAGGCGTTGAATCGGACTTTATGGATGTACAGGATGCCGCCACAAAAGCACGTGAGAGCGGCATGGAAATTAGCCTGCGCTGGCAACCAGTGCGTGCGACGGAAGACCGTCTGGACGAGATTAATGCGCTGATGGAAGAGGCGAAGCTCAACCCGCAGTTCAATGACTACATCGTCAACAACGAACAGGTGCGTAACGATTTTCGCGAAGCCTTCAACAATGACTTTAACGTATATGTTGTCGCAACCATGTCTTCGGGCAAATCAACGTTAATCAATGCCATGCTTGGCCAGGATCTGCTGCCCGCGGCAAACGAAGCTACCACCGCAACCATCGCGCAAATCATTGATGATAAAACCACTGGGGCAAATTTTACGGCGCGCCGCTTCTCAAGCGCAGGTGAGGAAGAGTCGCTGCCAGAAATCAACGTTGATACGCTCAAAGAGTGGAACCAGTTACCGGATACGCAGGAAATTGAACTGCGTGGCAATATCGTGGCGATGCAACCGCGCGATCATGTTCGTCTTGTACTGACCGACACGCCAGGACCAAATAACAGCCAGGATGCAGATCATGAGCTTAAAACCATGGGTTTCATTAAGGATTCAAGACGTAACCCATTGATTCTTTATGTGCTCAACGGTACGCAACTGGGCACTAACGACGATAAAAACCTGCTGGGTCTGGTCGCTGAAACCATGCAAAAAGGCGGTAAACAAAGTAAAGATCGTTTCATTTTCGTCGTGAATAAGATGGATGCTTTTGACCCTGAAAATGGCGAAAATGTTGGTGCAGCGCTGCAGCGGGTGAAGACCTATCTTGAAAGTAACGGTATCCGGAACCCGCAGGTGTACCCGGTATCAGCACACTTAACTCGTCTGTTACGCAAACACCCGGATTCCTTAACCCGCAAAGAACGCGGAGATGTGAATACCCTGACGGATCTTTTCCTCGAAGAGCCGACGATGAACTTCCCGGAATACATGCCGCTTACCTCACGCGTGCGCCGGAGTCTTGAAGAGCGTGGCTTTACCAATGTGCTAAAGCGCAGCGGTTTGCCCGCCGTAGAAGTGATGATTGATGAATACATCGATAAATATAACGTGCCAACTCGTCTGAATCGCGCTTATGCCGCGCTGCATCGAGCCATTGGTCTGGGGATGAAAGAAACCCAGCTTGCCGAGCAGCTCAAGAAAGATGAAAAAGAGCTGGTGCTGATTAATGATGAAATTACTTTGCTGCAGGAAAGGCATAAAAAGGGGCTGAATACCGAAGCTTATAAAGAGCAGCTTCGCCGTGAAGGGAAAGGACTGCCGGCGTTCATTGCTGAAAGATTCACTCAGGAAGATATGAAATTCCGCCGCCTGTTAAAGGAACTGTCCAATGAAATTAGCGCTCAGGGAGAGGTGGATGTAAACCGTGCAAAAATTGAATTAGAAAATGCCGAGCGGAAACTGACGTTTGCCAGTAACGATCTGATCGGTAATTTTGAAATTGCCTTCTCGGACGGTCAACAGCATATTAAAGATGAATTACAAAAAGAGTATCTGAAATTTATCGCCGAGATATTTGGTGAAGCCCGCACCCTGGCTTTGCCTTTGCTGCAGGGCCTCAAAGAGAGCATGCAGGATATGTCGCTTAACCTTAGCCTCAACGATCGCGATGTTAAAACCAAAGAGGAACGCTATAACGGCCGCGAGGTCAGCGACTCCAACTGGTATAACCCATTCTCCTGGGGGCGTAAGCGTACCGAATACGATTACCGCACCGTCGAATATGTCGATATGAATGAAACCTGGAAAGAGAAACGAACCATCATCGAAAGCGAGTTTAATGACTTCCGGGCCAGCGCGCTGAAAAAATTTGAGTCGGATAAAGATAAGCTGGTGAAAAACTATCTGGCCTTTATTGAACGCGAATTTAACGAGAAGTTCGAAGCTTTAATCGGCGCGATGCAAGAGCAGCTAAATAATAAAGAGGTTCGTGAGCAGACTATCGCTGAGGCGAGAGAGCAGCAGCGCTGGATTATCGATTTTAAAGCGAAGCTTGATAATACGCTGGCCATTTAATAAGGAAGTCATGATGGACGATAAATCTAAAACACGGCAAAGCCTGCGCCAGAATTTACTTGAGCAGTTAACCCGTAACGAACTGGAAGGCGATGAATTACGCCAGATTGTTGCCTCCAGCGCCGCTATTGCTGATTTCTTTGATGACTACCTGGTCAACGAGATCTTCGCGGCCATTGAGCCGGATGAGCTTGACTGGAACGCCGGGTATTTCGACCGCCAACGCAAGCTGGCGCAGAACAACTTCGCCGAGAAGCGCATCAGTCATCTTATTGATGTTCGTGAGTATCTTATTCGTAATGATATTGCTGGATTTGCAAAAGCGCCGGTAACCGGGCGCACAGAGGGAACGAACACAATGAATATGCAAGGCTATTTACCCGGCGCTAATCTGGCAAGAATGGTTGAACAAGGCGTTACCAGCATGGTGCGTTCGGCCTTAATCAATGAGCTTGAAAACAACCGCCTTGAAGATAATGAAATCAACAAGGCCGTCGCCTGGACACAGGAGCGGGTCGCCGATTTATTTGTCGACTATGAAGAAAACTCTCTGGCAGGGAAAATGAATAACAACCCCAGCCAGTGGGATGCCGATTACTACGACCTGCAAACTTCTTATCTGAATAGCAACTTTGCCAAAGTCCGTTTCGAACACTTGATTACGGTACGAAACTCGCTGCGCCTGCACGGAGTTAAGGGTTTTGAGCACATCATTATCAAGCCAAAAACCCAGCCACAGCCTAAGTCACAGACAGCTCCACGCCCGCACTCTGATGCTTCCTCCCACCCACAGCCTGGCTTTCTGCGTATCGCGTTGATGGCTGGCGGGGCACTGGCAGTACTGGCGGCGCTGGTGATTTCTCTACTCTAAGGATGGATTTATGACGCAATTAACGATGACGCCAGCGCGCCTGAAAGAACTAGAGCAGCGCACGGATGTAACTTTGCAATCAGCAAGAACGCTCATCAATCGCAGCTATCTGGCGGAGATGAAAAATTACCCGTTGCAGTCTATATCCACTCAGACAGGGCTACCAACCAATCGTGCCGGGGATGTTCGTATTTTCCGCATCGAACGCATCGTGCAGGAAAACAAACAGTCGGTGCTTGAAAGCACCACCGCAGCCTATACCGCGCTGGGTGCAGCCGGATATGCCATGTTCCTGTTCCTGAAATCCGATGGATGTGAAACCAATTTGTACATTGGCACACGCGGTACGCCGGGAAAAATGCTGGGGCATAACTCAGGTGAACTGCTGAAAGAAACCTTCAAAGGGCACTTTTCCGGCAGCAGCCTGGTACCGCTTGCAGCGGGTGAAACCGACGAACTGCTTGATGGGGCGCTGGCGCAACAGGATGAACCTTCGGCGACAATCACCGCTGTCACGGGCGTGCCATCCTTGTCTACCGATAATCATGAGCATTTCATGCAAGGGCTGGAGCATTTTATCGATGCAGCGGAAAGCCGTGTTTATCAGGCACTCATCCTTGCAGAACCTGTCTCGCCACAAAATCTGGAAGTGATCCGCACCGGTTATGAGCAAGTAGCGACACAGCTCTCTTGCCTGGCAAAAAGGCAGTATTCGTTTGGGGTACAGGATAGCGAAAGCGTTGGTCTGAGCATCAGTGAAGGGTTGAGCCAGTCGTTGGGTGAAAGCCTGGGAATGACTGAAACCAAAGGAACTTCCGATACCACCAGTAAATCGACCACGGAAAGCTGGGGAGAGTCGCAAACCGTAAGCACGTCCGACGCTTTCACGCGCACCTATGATGAATATCAACAGGCACGCGCTCAGGGCGATAGAATGGGGGTAGTCGGCGGTATCGGCACCCTGCTGAAAAATACAGTGTTACCAAGAAATATTTCTGCCAGCCAGAATAGTGGCGGGTCAGAGAGTCTTTCCGATAGTCATACTACTAACCTGTCACAAGCCAACAGTTCAACGACGAGCAAAACCGATACGACCAGCCATACCGACAGCCAATCGCTGAATAAAACCCAGGGTAACAGTCAACAAATTTCCTTTGAAATCAGCGATAAAACTATTGAAAAGATGCTGGAAAAAGTTGACCACCACCTGGAGCGCGTCAATGAAGCACGAACCTACGGCGGCTGGCAAACCGCTGCCTACTTTATCGGTGACAGTGCGGCCTCTTCGGAATCATTAGCCAGTATTTTCCTGGGCCTGATGCGCGGCAGTCGTTCCAGTACTGAAGATTTTGCACTCACGACCTGGCAGTCACAAAACAAAAAAATGGTGCTCGACTGGCTGGCAACGCTTACACACCCGCGCCTGACTCCAGTTTTTTCTGAAGGCATCAATATTGATTACCTGACGCCTGCAACGCTTGTTTCAGGCAAAGAAATGGCGATTCAGCTTAGCCTGCCGCGTCGCTCTACCTCCACCGTGGCGGTACTTCAGACGCAGGCTTTCGGGCGTAAAGTTCAACGCCTTGATAGCAACGGCATTAGAACGCATGCTGAACGCGAAATTTGCCTGGGCTCTATACGCCATCTTTGGAACGATCTACCACAAACTATCAACTTAGATGTCAACCAGTTAGCGAGCCACCTATTTGTGACGGGTTCAACCGGCGCGGGGAAAAGCAACGCTATTTACGAGGTGCTTTCCCAACTGGGCCATCATAAGGTTCCGTTTATGGTGATTGAACCGGCGAAAGGCGAATACAAGCATATGTTTGGTCACCGCAGCGATGTGCGGGTTCTGGGCAGCAATGCGAAGTACAGCGAATTGTTGTGCATAAACCCATTCCGCTTCCCGGATGAAACCCATGTCCTTGAGCATATTGACCGGCTGGTGGAAATATTCACCATGTGCTGGCCAATGTATGCCGCTATGCCAGCAATTCTGAAAGAAGCAATTCTGCAAAGCTATAGTGAATGCGGCTGGAATATGGTGAGTTCCGTCAACCGTTTCACCCCAGCGCTGTTCCCGACATTCAACGATCTGCTAACGCAACTGAAAGCGGTGATTGATGATTCCGCCTACTCTCAGGAACTAAAAAGCAATTACACCGGTTCGTTGGTGACACGCGTAAAATCGCTGACTAACGGATTGAATGGACTGATTTTCTGTGGTGAAGAAATTGATAACGCGGAGTTGTTCGACAGCAATGTGATTATCGATCTTTGCCGCATTGGCTCTCAAGAGACAAAATCCCTGATTATGGGGATTCTGGTTATCCGCCTGAGTGAACACCGCGCTGCATTTTCAGGTATGAACCAGCCGTTGAAACATGTCACGGTGCTGGAAGAAGCTCACAACATTCTTAGACGCAACACCTCTGGCGGTGGCGGCGAAGGGAATGACATTACGGGAAAATCGGTGGAGATGCTCTCTAATGCTATTGCCGAAATGCGTACCTGGGGTGAAGGATTTATTATTGCTGATCAATCCCCTTATGCCGTTGATATTTCTGCGATTCGTAATACCAACACTAAAATTATCATGCGCCTGCCAGAGGAGGCTGACCGGCGTATCGCGGGAAAATCCGCAGGTCTGAACGACGAGCAGCTTGATGAGCTGGCGCGGCTACCGCAAGGGGTGGCGCTAGTTTACCAAAACGACTGGCTGGAGCCGGTGCTATGCCGGATTAATAAATTTGCCGGTAAAGAAGAGATATTCCATTACGAAGCCACAGCCGTTGTTACCGACAATCACCAGCTCTTTAACCAGCAACTGATTGCCTGGCTGATGGCTCCGCGCCTGTGCCAGCCTCAGGAGATCCCCCTGGAGTCGCTGGAAGCTGGGCTGGAAGGTAGTTTGCTGGCAACCGGGCAAAAAATTGCGCTGAAAACACTATTTGATGAGTTCCGCGCAACCGGAGGAATCAGTCTGCAAAACGAACAGCATTTTACTCGCATGGCAAAACTGGTAGTTAACCTTCTCAACTGCACCACCTCCATTGAACGATGCGTCCGCGCCGCTCCGGACTTTAATCAGTTGGAACAGTCGTTCCGCCAGCTTATTGCTAAGCAAACCGGTGAACTGCCCGCAGGACTTGAGCGGGCGGTGCAGCAGTGTTTTATGCGCGAACTGGCTGGCAGAAATGATGAATACCTGAAGGTCTATGCCGCATGGCGTAAACACGTCACCGCGGAGGCTGTAGCATGATTGAAATGGCTGTATTAAAAGAGCTGGCGATGGAAGCGCTGGGTGATCTGATGGAAAGTGTGAAAGACCTGAAGATCGAGGACATTAATGTTGAAGATCTCGACAGGCCCGTTGATCTGGATTTATCGCGCAACGAACTGACGCCGCTTTCTGACGAAACTAAAGAGGTTCTCAGCGAGGAAGGTTACAGCGACGAAGTTATCGATAGTATTGCCAGCGAAGAAGAGGCGGCGATTTATCAGGATGCAGGGCTGGAATGTCAGACCGTTAACGGCAATGATGCGTTAATTAATACTGAAATCGATTTGGACCAAACAGATTCCCTGGGTGACACCAATCTTGAACGTATGGAAAAGGGCAAAGCGCCGCTGGATGCCAATGGTAAACCTATAGAATTACATCATGTCGGGCAGAAGGCAGATTCCCCGCTGGCAGAATTAACGCACGCGCAGCATATGGAAGGTGGAAATAATACTATCTTGCATGACACTACAAAAGAATCTGAAATCGACCGTGGGGCATTCGGCAAAGAGCGCGAAGCGCACTGGAAAGCACGAGCGGAAGAGATTAAGCTACTTCAGGAAAAGGAGGCAGCATGAAAAAGTTAGAGCAGCAGGTTGCAACGCACGACGCCGATATTCGCCCTGCAACAGAAAATGAAATTAACGCTGCGGAACAGGCGCTGCGTATGCATTTTTCAGAGGAATATAAAACCTACTTGTCTGAGTTTGGTTTGGTCGCCTCTGGTGCTACGGAAATTTACGGTCTTGGCGTCCCTGCCACTTCACATCTGAATATTCTAAGCGCGATAGAACCGCTACGTGAAGGCAAGGATTATCCACAGCAGGCCGTACCACTTTATGATATCGGCGATGGTTACTATTCTCTCTACGACAATCGTCAGTGCAAAATCCTCACCTGGTCGATGATAACCGGGGTGGTGGAAATAAGTGATGAGACGCTTGAAGCCTTCCTGCTACGTGTCATTTTTGATATTAAATAATAAATGCTTAGTATTCCGCTTAATTAGTCCATAAAATAAACCCGTCAGCTAGGAATAGCTAGCGGGTAATGCTGTAAATAAAAAGAGACAAATTTCGGGAGCGTATATCATAGTGCCCCTAACTGGAACCCTATAACTGAATCTTCACAGTGACAGCATTAAGCACAGAAAAATAATTTGGGTTTGTCGTGATTCGCGCTGGATGGTATCCGGCAACATTCCTTATCCTTTCAGGCTGGCAAAAGCCACAAAGATATTCTCTGGACCATCCATCTCGCAACTAGCAACGGGCGCTTTTATCTGTCGGATTGCAAGGATTACACCTATAAGGTGAATGCGCATTCCATCACCCACCGGCGCGATTATTATGATGTCAGGGCACAAAGCTACATTGAAGTCATTGCGGAAATCATCCGGTTGGCCAGGCTGGAGGAAAACAAAGACATCAGCCTGTTTTTGTTCCGGCATGCTTTGGTCGAAGCTCGGCATTTTTTGGGACTTTACCGGAAAAGGGTTCAGAATACCTCTGGCATGAAAGCTAATTTCATATCTCAGATATCGCTGCACTGTTTATTCAAAGGAATAAGTAACATTAGTGATGCATTGTTTTTTATCAAGTTGATGAGAAAAATCTGGCTTTAGTGAAGGCGCGATCATTCAATTAATTAGCAAGCATCTAATCATTCAGACTTTTCGCTAAAGAAAAATCCGAGTGATTTGCGAGAATAGTCCTAATAAATCTCCACACCCTCCCTCATTAATAATTTCGTTACATTTTTCCGTGACCTAGTTTGCTTTAGTGCATCACTGACTTATGCTACTTTCTCATTTCGGGAACGGAAGATTTAAGACAATGGTGTGCTGTAAGTATTCTGTTGATGCAGAAAACTTAAACTCATTGATATATTCACACCATCAATGCTTTATTATTGAATTATGACCATCAATTATCATCGCCTTCCACTGCTGCACTATGGATTGATAAGCAGGAAGAGCTTTAAGTAGTCATTGCTGTTTACATAACGTGATTGCCCGTTATTTGGTTTCAGTTTTGGTATTCACGCCCATGAGCGTTAAAAGGACTTAAACGATGAGCATTCAGGAATACATTCTTGCTGGCAGTAAATTACCGGTCCACAACCATTACCAGTTAAGACTTAAACGACTGGAATCCCGGCAGCCCGGCGTTGATATTTCGGTGCTCAGGTTCAGCGGCAGCGAGGCCATCAGCGATATCCTGCGCTATGAAATTGCGTTCACCAGTGCGGTGAAAGACATTCCCGCTCAGCACA
>NZ_JAFMOS010000450.1 GCF_019049755.1 Rahnella perminowiae | reverse complement strand
AAGATCATAAAAAGCATCTCACCAGCAGTTAAATTTGACTTACCCGCATAAAAGTAAGTTCCATTTAGTTCTTCAACCGTATCCATACCTTCCCCTTTTACGTGACGTCTAAAGAGTATACAACTGATTAAAATTATTAAACATTAAAAAGACTGTACGAAATATCTGAATTTAACTTCCTTCGTGATTTAGATCATTCAACGCGGTCTTCGTCTCATCATATAATTTCTAATATTCTGTTATGATGAACTATATTGTTACCCTTCTGCATTCATTAGTGATTTAATGTTATCAATACTGTCTTGTAGTTCTTTTAGTTGAGCATCAGATTTATCATTGTTTCCATATGCGTCTACAAACGCCGTGAGGCTGTTTAAATCTTTCTGTAGTGCTACGAGGTCTGTTACTAATAGATCGTCTGTAACGTTTTCTACGTAGCTTGTGTTAGCCATTAGGTAATCAGTACGTAATTCTGCTTTTGTTTTTTCTGCCATTTTATTTCCTTATAAGTTTTTGTAAAATTCTGCGGTAGCACGTAGTCCATATTTTTTATTCAAGTGTGTGTAACTTGCCGTGGTTCCCTTCTGTTCTTTGTATTTAGTCAGATAGTCCCTGATTACCTCCCTGAGTTCATTACCTATCGGGGAGCTATCACTTAGTGGGGATTTCTTGACAGTGTTATAAAGTCCGTTTGACTTCATTCCTTCTTTCTTCCAATTCGGTTTCCTTTTCTTCATAGTATGTTTCCTTAGTTGATGCCTTGCGGCGTGGCTCGGTGGCGACTTACGGATACTTGCCCAATCACTTTGTAGTAGTTGCTATTGGGTAAGTACTATTTGTTTTCACTTCTCAGTAGTCGAAAGGCCAAATAAAACGGGCGTTCTTTGACTTCCCGTAAGGGGCTGGCAAAAACGCAAGTATGATCTTATTATCGATTTTAGATAGACTAACGACCAAAGGGAGTTAGTCTATCTAAGACTGAAAATATGTAAGCGATTTAATCAAGAGAATTATTTTTGTTCGTTAAGGTGATTTTTAATATATAGTTCTCACAATGGCACCAATACCCCACATATAGCGGTATAATTCGGGTTGCAGCACTATATATAGTACAATTAAGCAATAAAAACTTCCCATTGTGAGAATAATTAGTTCTCATAAAAAAGTAAAATAATGAGAATGAAATTATTACTTTCCATTCTCAGATTCGCAATCATTGCCTCTAAACGCTTTATCATTTCTTGTGCAGATAATACTTCATCCTGCATCTTGTCCATCTTGGATGCTTTTATTTTTGTATGCCGATAGGCCAATATCTTGCCAGTACGTTACTTCACCATCAAACAAGTGCTTCTTAGACTCTAAGTAATGCTCTATACGGGTTGTTTATTCGTCTAAACCACTGCCTTCAGTTTGTGTCGTTTTACTAATACGGGTGTATACATGGGGCGGCGAGTCGTCATATTTAACCATCAAATGATAATTAGTCTCAAGTGTGTATACTAACTTAAAACCACAGTTTCGGCATTTCTCCAGAGGAATAACACACGTTGCGTGGTCATCTCACGGAAAATACAGTCTTCTACCGCCAGATTGAACCAGGGATCATAAGAATCGGAAAGTAATAGTCTGAGAGGTTTCATTGCATATTCATCCTGAAGAGTCTGCCCGGATAATAGCAGCAAAAAACAGGATGAAATACGCAGTGAAATCAGGGGAAATACGATTTGGTGCCGCGTCAGATGCGGCGCGCCTGCCAGTAGACTTTACGCCAGTAAACATTATCAAGCGAAGAACGGGTTACGCCCTGACTGGTCGAGGCATGGATAAACTGATCGGCCGTGTCATAGATACCGACGTGAAGACCATTTTCACCGCTGCCGGTTTTGAAGAAAACCAGGTCACCGGGTAATAATTCATCACGTGGTACTTTGGTGCCAATTTTGGTCTGGTCGGCGGTTGTTCTCGGCAGCACGACGCCAAATCGGTCACGGTAAGTGCGGAAGACAAAACCAGAACAGTCGACGCCGCTCGGTTGTAATCCGCCGTAACGATACGGGGCACCATGCCACTGGCTGAGCTGGTCGTTAAGCTCGGCCACGACAGTAATAGAATCGGCAAACCTGCCGCTTGGCGGCGGAGCGTGGCTGCTGCAACCGTTAAGAATTAATGCGGCAACAGCCAGCAGGGAATACATGGATACAGACGACCAGCGCATAGTGCATTCCTTCTCGAATAGCGTCACGGCATGACCAGACGCGAAGGTTTACGCGCACCGGATAAGTCGCCGTTATCTAAGAACTAATAGAATTTAGCGCTATTTTATCCGTCATCCAATGTTTAATGCTGTTTTTTATCGTCAGAAAATACATTTAATGAGATTTTTTTACGGGTTTACTGTGAATCAGCCAGACACCTGACAGGATAAGCAACCCGCCAAGGGTTTTACTTAAGCTGATGCTTTCATTGAACCAGGGCAAAGTGACTGCGGCCACATACACCAACACATAACTGAGACTCAGTAAAGTATATGCCCGGTTGAGCGGCAGATAATGCAACGCAAAAAACCAGCATCCCATCGATAAGACATAGCCACACAGCCCTGCAAAAACGGCAATCAATGCACTTAAATGACTCAGAATAAAGGGAACGTCTATCGCTGCCAGTGAAAACACCGGGATCTGCACCATGCCCCATTTCATCAGCAATTGTGCCGCAGTGACCAGCAACACGCTTCCCGTACCCCAGAGATATCCTTTCATAAGCTGAAACTCATTACGGCTATACCACACATGATCAGCCCAACGCCGCACCAGTGACGCGCATCGACAACTTCACCGAAACACCCGCGGGCACAGAGCGTGATGAAAACGAAATTCAGACTGAGCATGGGATAAGCCAGGCTCAGCGGCAGGAGTTGTAATACCCGCAACCATAACAGCATGGCGATACCGAGCAACAATATCGCCAATCCGAGCCAGCGTAAAACCTTCGCCATGCCCTGCCCGGCGACCTGTGCGGCCTGCTTCTGACAAAGCTGACCGGCACAGGTGATAACGCTGACGGCAAGAACCAGAAAGAAACCGGTCATGGCAGTTTTTTGTAGAACAGCAGCGCCTGACGATCAACTTGTACCTTTTGATCCGCAGGAGGCAGAGAGGATTTTACGGCAGCATTACGGTCAAGCCTGAGGACCAGAGAGACGTTTCCTTCCTGGCGTGCTTGTTGCAGCCATTGTGAAAAATGCGCCGCATCGACAAAATTGTTCCTGGCATCCGGATAACTCAGACCGTATTGCAACTCACCCTTTTCATCAAACATCAGAATGTCACTGCGTTTGAGCGTCCACGCGATTGCGGTCGCCACGCCCACGTTGTCTGTCAGTACATAACGACTGTCTTTTAACAACGCCATATTTTGTGTCAAAAAGGGCTGTGGCTGTTTGGAATCCATCACTTTCTTAGGAACAGCCTGTCCGACCAGCAACGCCAGCACCAGCGGGCAAAGAGCAGCCCAATACCAGCGCTTTGTCAAATCCGTCAGCGATATGGCTCCCGCCAGCGCCCATACCGCAAAGCACAGAATACCAATCAGCGCATGGGGTAACTCCGAACGGCTGAACACGGCTTTAATGTGGAACGGCAAAATTCCGGATATCACCAGTACAGCGGCCGCCATCAGAAGACCAAAAGTGATGTTGATCACACCATTCGCTTTCAGTGTACGCAATTTCCCTGACTGACAGATTTGATTGAGATGATCGGCCATCAGCAAGGCAACCGGCGCAAAGCACGGCAAAATATAGGTCGGCAGTTTACCTTTGGCGATGCTGAAGAAAATCAGCGGCATGATTGCCCAGCTCAACAGGAAAAATAATTCCGGTCGTACGACCCGTTTAGTCCAGCCCGCCCGCAATGCGCCAGGTAACAGTCCGAGCCACGGCAGCGCGCCCAGAAAGAGTACCGGCAGGTAATACCAGAAAGGTGCCTTATGCTGAGCATCAGCCTCAGCAAAACGCTGAATATGTTCAACCCAGAAGAAGTAATTCCAGAAGTCAGGCTCACGGTGTGCTATCGCCAGCACCCACGGCAGGCTCAGTGCCGCCGCGCTCACAATCGCCAGCGGGCCCCAACCAAGCAGGGTTTTAAAACGCTTCTCGCGCCAGATAATCGGCAGTACGGCAATAACCGGTAACGCCAGCGCCAGAAACCCCTTCGTCATGAAGCCCATACCGCAGGCCAATCCCAGCGCTATCCAGCTTATGGTTTTTTGCGGTCTAGGCGAAACCCGCAGGCAGAACCAGGTCGCCACCATGGCCGTGGTCATCCACAAGGTGATCATAGGATCCAGAACACTGTAAGTGCCGATACTGAACACCAGTGTCATGGAAAGATAGATCAGCGCCGCTGTATAAGCCGTCTGGCGGTTACGCCACATAAGATGTGCCAGCCAGAACACCAGAATGGCACTCAGCAGGGTGCTGAATACCGAACCAAAACGCACAGCAAAATTACTGTCACCAAAAATCATCTGGCTGATGTTGTTAAACCAATAGCCTGCCACCGGTTTTTCAAAGTATCGCAATCCGAGAAGATGAGGCACAACCCAGTCGCCGCGCTGGAGCATTTCGCGGCTGATTTCAGCATAACGGGTTTCATCAGGTTGCCATAACAGGCGGCTATTAAGAGGAACAAGATATACCAGCGCGAAAAACACCAGGATCAGGGTGCTCCATACGCCTTTAATTGTTTTCGACATCAGGAAAAACCTTCTTGCTGACAACCTAACCAGCCTTCCCTTCCCGGGAAACTGGCGCGAACCACTTTGCCTCTTGGCAATGAACTCAGATCTTGCGGCAGCAACTCACCCAGCGCGCAAAACTGTATCCCCTGTGCAGATGCACGGGTCAGTAATTCATCGAACTTTTGAGCCAGTGACATGCCTTCTACTTCCGCATGAATGGTATAAACCGGTACACCGCTATCTTTCGCAATAGCATCAAGAATAAAGTCGTTGAAGTTATCGGCGTTAATCTCACCGCCAGCCACTTCGTCATACGTCGGTAACGTCACAGGAATCTGTACGGTACCCAATGTTCCATTTTTCAGTACCGGCAGGAAAGGTCGCGTTCCGCGGCAATCACTGTTGTAGTAAAAATGGAAACGTTCTTTGACTTCAATGACCCGCTCATCGGCACGCCAGCCCGCCACCGCCGAGCATTCAACATCGTGACCCAGACTTTTTTCCAATGCATCCAGCCCCAGCCGGATTTGCTCTTCCAGCTGTTTCTCGGACCATTTCCCCACTTTTGCCTGCCAGCCCTGATGATCCCAGGCATGCAGCCCCACTTCATGACCCCGTTTGGCGGTTTCTTTCATCAGATAACCGAGATCACGTGCGATAGGTTTACCCGGCCACGCAGTGCCTGCCAGTAAAATATCCCAGCCGTAAAGGGACGCCGCATTAGAACGCAGCATTTTCCACAGGAAGCGCGGTTTAAGCAGGCGCCATAAATGACGCCCCATATTATCCGGGCCAACGCTGAAGAAGAAACTGGCGGTAATTTTATGATTGGCAAGCGTTTGCAGAAGCTGAGGGACACCCTCGCGGGTGCCACTCCAGGTATCCACATCAATGCGCAGACCCACTTTCTTCATGACGGGCACCCTGTCAGGCTTTGTCAGCGTCAGGATTTACTGAGCGCAGGAAGAAATCCAGGGTTTCAGCAACGGTTTTATCCATACCAATTTCCGGTTTCCAGTTCAGCAGACGACGGGCATTTTTGATGCTCGGCGTACGATGCTCAACATCCTGATAACCCTTACCGTAGTAAGTGCTGCTTTCCACCAGATTGAAACCGGCAAACGGCGGGAACTGCGCGCGCAGCGGATGCGATTCAAAGCTACTCAGCAGCATCTCTGCCAGTTCACGAATACTTGCTTCGTTGGTCGGGTTACCGATGTTGATGATCTGACCATCACACAGATTGTCACGGTTTTCGATAATGCGGAACAATGCTTCGATACCGTCGTTAATATCAGTGAAGCAACGCTTCTGCTCACCGCCATCCACCAGTTTGATAGGCGAGCCTTCAACCAGATTCAGGATCAGCTGAGTAATGGCGCGGGAGCTGCCGATACGCGCGGCATCCAGATTGTCCAGTCGTGGACCCATCCAGTTGAACGGGCGGAACAGGGTGAATTTCAAACCTTCTTTCGCACCATAAGCCCAAATCACGCGGTCCAGCAACTGCTTAGAAACAGAATAAATCCAGCGTTGTTTGTTGATCGGGCCGACAATCAGGCGGGAATGATCTTCATCGAATTCTTTGTCATCACACATACCGTAAACTTCAGATGTTGACGGGAAGATGATGCGCTTTTTGTATTTCACACAATCGCGGACGATTTTCAGGTTTTCTTCGAAATCCAGTTCGAATACACGCAGCGGATTACGGGTGTATTCGATTGGCGTTGCGATAGCCACCAGTGGCAGAACAACGTCGCATTTTTTGATGTGATATTCGATCCACTCTGAATGGATGCTGATATCACCTTCCACGAAGTGGAAATGCGGATTGCTCATGAAGCGGCTGACCGCATCGGAGCTGATATCCAGACCATAAATTTCATAGCGGTCTTCGCGCAGCAGACGCTCACTCAGGTGGTTACCGATGAAACCATTTACGCCGAGGATTAACACGCGGGTACGACGTTTCATCACCGCCGTTGGCAGTGTCGCGACACGCATATCCGGCATGATGCCCAGTTCAAGCGCCAGTCGGGAGCCCTGAACATACAGACCGTTTTCGCTCTGGCCGGCCAGAATTTCCAGCGCACCTTCGCCACAGGCGATGGTCAGCGGATCAGAAGAAAGCACGGTGCCCGGTTGTTTGTCGTGCTGAGTAGTCAGCGGACGTGCACGCCATACAGTCAGTTTACGCTGTCCCAGATAAGAGAACGCACCCGGGTAGGGTTCAGTCACCGCACGGATCAGGTTATTGATTTCTGTGGCAGATTTGTGCCAGTGAATTTCACCGTCTGCTGCAGTACGGCGGCCAAAGTAGCTGGCCTGCGTTTCATCTTGCGGGGTCAGGGTGAGGTTGCCCGCCTTCATTTCAGGCAGCACATCCGTCAGTAAGGCTTTAGCCGCTTCACGCACTTTGGCATGAAGTTTCAGCGCAGTATCATCGGCAGTAATAGCCACTTTACGCTGACCAACGATGTCGCCTGCGTCAGGACGTTTAACCATTTTATGCAAGGTCACGCCCGTTTCAGTTTCGCCATTCAGAAGCGCCCAGTTAACCGGTGCACGACCGCGATAACGCGGCAACAATGAACCATGCAGATTGAAGCCACCCTGCGGTGCCAGAGATAAAATCTCTTCGCTCAACATATTGCGGTAGTAGAAGGAGAAAATAATATCGGGCTGTAAAGCACGGATGCGGTCGACCCACAACGGATGGTTAACATCTTCAGGCGCATAAACCGGCAAATCCAATTCAGCACCCTGACGCGCAACGGAAGAAAAGAATTGGTTCTCATTCGGGGAATCAGTGTGGGTGAAAACCGCCTGAACATCGTAACCCGCATCAACCAGAGCCTGTAAACCAACACAACCAATATCATGATAGGCAAATACAATCGCTTTCATCACTCTTCTTCCTGACTGTTGTCTTCGGTACGAACGCCGACGACTTTTTGAACAAAATAACGGGGACGTGCACGAACATCGTTATAGATCCGCCCGATGTATTCACCGAGTAACCCCATACCGACAAACTGCGCACCGATAAACATGAATAACAATGCAAATAGCGTGAACACGCCTTCCGCAGCCCATTCCGGGCCGTTAATAAGGCGCATTAAAATAAGGAAGACCGCAAGAACGAAACCGAAGATGGCGATCGCACTGCCGACAACACTGAGCATTCTCAGCGGTGTTGTAGTCAGACAGGTGATCAGGTCATACATCAGATTGATCAGTTTCATCAGACTGTATTTGGAATCACCAAATTCACGTTCGGAATGCTGAACCGGAATCTCCACGGTTTTGCGCGCGAATGTGTTAGCCAGGATAGGAATAAACGTACTGCGCTCATGGCAGTGCAGCATGGCTTCGATGATGTGACGGCGATAGGCCCTTAACATGCACCCGTAGTCACCCATCGATTTACCGGTAGCGCGCTGGATCATCATGTTGATCATTCTGGACGCGGTTTTACGGAACCATGAATCACGACGGTTAGCACGTACAGTGCCGACAACGTCATAACCTTCATCCGCAGTGGCGACCAGACGTGGAATTTCTTCCGGCGGGTTTTGCAGATCGGCATCTAAGGTAATAACCAGATCACCCGTAACATGGCTGAAACCGGCCATTATTGCGGAGTGCTGACCATAGTTACGATTGAGTAAAACAGCAATGATATGACTGTCAGGTTGTTCGGCAGCAGCAGAAAGCATATCGCCGGAGCTGTCGGAGCTGCCGTCATCGACCAGAATGATTTCATATTGCTGGGTTAATTGTTGGCAAGCGGCCTGCGTGCGCGAAAGCAACGCTGGCAGGCTTTCTTCTTCGTTATAGACCGGAATAACTACCGAGACTTTACGGATAGGTTCGTAATGCGCCACTACTGCGCCTCCAGAAGAGAAAAAAGAGCTGCGACAACGCGATCCACATCGCTGTCCTGCATATCAGGGAACAACGGCAGACTGCACAGACGTGCGGAATTCCATTCGCTGTTTGGCAGATTCAGGTGCGGATAACGTTCGCGGTAATATTTTTGGGTGTGAGCGGCTCGGAAATGTAAACCGGTTCCGATGCCCTGCTCTTTCAGGCGTTCCATCAGTGCGTCACGACTGATACCACAACGCGCTTCGTCCACACGTATCATGAATAAATGCCACGTATGCAGATGCGGATAAGCCGGCACATTCATGGGCAGATACGGTGAGCCCTGTAATTTATCCAGATAACGCTGGGCCAGCTCCGCACGGCGGGCATTCATTTGTGCCAGACGCTTAAGCTGCACGACAGCGACAGAGGCATGAATGTCGGAGAGATTATATTTAAAGCCTGGCTCGACCACTTCAGCCTGCGGTTTCCGCCCCAAAACCTGACGATCAAATGCATCAACAGCCAGACCGTGGAATTTCAATGCACGCACTTTATCAGCCAGAGCATCATCATCCGTGGCAATCAGGCCGCCTTCGGCGCAGGTCATATTTTTGATTGCGTGGAATGAGAAGATTGCGGTGCCCCGGGCTCCAATCCAGCGGTCACGATATTTGGTGCCTGCAGCGTGCGCGGCATCTTCTATTACCGCAATATTGTGCTGATTTGCCACGGCATAAATAGGGTCAAGATCTAAAGGCGCGCCCGCGTAATGAACGGGAATAATTGCTTTGGTTTTTGGCGTTATGGCTGCGGCAACCGCTTCGGCACTGACCATTAACGTGTCAGGATCAACATCAATCATGACCGGTTCTGCGCCGAGCAAAACAATCATGTTGAGGGTGGAAACCCAGGTCTGAGAAGGGGTAATCACTTCATCGCCGGGACCGATGCCGAGCGCCATCAGGGTGACGTGCATGCCGCCGGTGGCGGAACTCACCGCAATAGCATGTTTACAGCCGAAAGCGGCAGAAAAATCCTGTTCAAGCTGATGTGTCTGTGGCCCGGTGGTGATCCAGCCAGAGCGTAATACCTGCCCCACAGCCGCTATTTCTTCTTCGCCCATAGACGGACGGGAAAAAGGCAAAAAGTTTTCCATTACGCTATCCCAAAAAGGTAATTAACCGGTAATGACTGTAGACCGCATTTATTTAACAGTAAGTAAACGCCGCCATGAAATTATGGATCTTATGATGTCGGTTTAATCTTAATTTAACCTTAAGGTTTTGCCAGTTTTGCGA
>NZ_JAFMOS010000451.1 GCF_019049755.1 Rahnella perminowiae | reverse complement strand
GGAACTACGAATAATCGGGAGTGGGTAGTGAATTTTTTGCGAGATTGAGTGATTTTTGAGAAGAAAATCTTTGGAGCGGGTGAAGGGAATCGAACCCTCGTATAGAGCTTGGGAAGCTCTCGTTCTACCATTGAACTACACCCGCTTAGGTGTGCGACTGGCATTATAACCGGTTACGACGGCGGAGCAAGACGTGATTGCGGATAAGCGCTGGAGTTTTAAGCAGTTAGCATTTGTCGTGATCTGCAGCATGAAAAAAGGCGCCGGAGCGCCCTTTTGTAGTTTCTGAAGAAAACTTATTTCTGAGTCTGCGGACGCATCGCCGGGAACAGAATGACGTCGCGGATGGTGTGGCTGTTAGTGAACAGCATCACCATTCGGTCAATACCAATGCCCAGACCGGCAGTCGGTGGCAGGCCGTGTTCCAGCGCTGTCACGTAGTCTTCGTCATAGAACATCGCTTCGTCATCGCCTGCATCTTTCGCAGAAACCTGATCAGCAAAGCGCTGTGCCTGGTCTTCTGCATCGTTCAGCTCGGAGAAGCCGTTACCGATTTCACGCCCACCGATGAAGAATTCGAAACGGTCAGTGATTTCAGGGTTCACATCATTACGGCGCGCCAGCGGAGAAACTTCTGCCGGATATTCCGTAATGAACGTTGGCTGGATCAGCTGTGCTTCGGCAGTTTCTTCGAAGATCTCGGTCACGATA
Source organism: Rahnella perminowiae (assembly GCF_019049755.1). Classification (GTDB taxonomy): domain Bacteria; phylum Pseudomonadota; class Gammaproteobacteria; order Enterobacterales; family Enterobacteriaceae; genus Rahnella; species Rahnella perminowiae. Next base: position 9,249 of record NZ_JAFMOS010000451.1, on the reverse strand, counting down.
CGGCCCAGGCCCCAGCTCTTCTCGATTTTGATACCGAGTGATTCTGCAATAGCGGTCGCTTTTGCCAGATCGTCGAGATCCGCAACGTCAGTTTCCGGACGGTATTTGCAAATCGCTTCACGCATGGTCAGCTTGGCGAATGGCTTGCCGAAATCGAAGGTCTGGTCGCCATACTGCACCACACTGCTGCCCAGAACGGACTCAGTCAGGGTGCGGAACAGGGATTCGGTCAGAACGATCAGGTCTTTGTAATCCGCGTACGCCATGTAGAGTTCCATCATGGTGAACTCTGGGTTGTGACGCGGAGAAACGCCTTCGTTACGGAAGTTACGGTTGATTTCGAATACGCGATCGAAGCCGCCAACAACCAGACGTTTCAGATACAGTTCCGGCGCGATACGCAGGTACATGTCGATGTCGAGCGCATTGTGGTGAGTGATGAACGGACGCGCCGCCGCGCCGCCAGGGATCACCTGCATCATCGGGGTTTCGACTTCCATGAAGCCGTTTTCCACCATGAAGCTGCGGATGCCCGACATGATCTGAGAACGGATCTTGAAGGTTTTACGGGAATCTTCGTTAGCGATCAGGTCGAGATAACGCTGACGGTAACGCGCTTCCTGATCCTGCAAGCCGTGGAATTTATCCGGCAACGGACGCAGCGCTTTGGTCAGCAGACGCAGTTCAGAACAATGGACCGACAGCTCGCCGGTCTTGGTTTTGAACAGCTTACCGGTCGCACCCAGAATATCGCCCAGATCCCATTTTTTGAATTGCTCGTTATAGATGCCTTCAGCGAGATCATCACGAGCCACGTAAAGCTGGATACGGCCGCCGACATCCTGCAGGGTGACAAAAGACGCCTTGCCCATGATACGGCGGGTCATCATACGGCCACCCACGGTGACTTCGATGTTTAATGCTTCCAGTTCTTCGTTGGTCTTTTCGCCATATTTCGCATGCAATTCATCAGAGATGCTGTCACGACGGAAATCGTTAGGGAAAGCGATACCGGATTCGCGCAGTAAAGCCAGCTTCTCACGACGAGATTTCAGCTCGTTGTTAAGATCTGGTACATTTTCTGCACTTTGCGCTGCTGGTTGTTGCTCAGACATTTTGGTTCCTCATAACCCGGCTTTCAAACTTGCCTCAATGAATTTATCCAGGTCGCCATCCAGTACGGCCTGCGTATTTCGCGTTTCAACACCCGTGCGTAAATCTTTGATACGGGAATCGTCCAGCACGTAAGAACGAATCTGGCTGCCCCAGCCGATGTCAGACTTGTTGTCTTCCAGCTGCTGTTTGTCCGCATTTTTCTTTTGCATCTCATACTCATAAAGCTTCGCACGCATCTGCTTCATGGCCTGATCTTTGTTTTTATGCTGGGAACGGTCGTTCTGACATTGGGTCACAATGTTGGTCGGAAGGTGGGTAATACGTACCGCAGATTCCGTTTTGTTGACGTGCTGACCACCCGCACCTGACGCGCGGTATACGTCGATACGCAGGTCGGCAGGGTTAATTTCGATTTCGATATCGTCATCCACTTCCGGATACACAAACGCGGAACTGAACGAGGTATGGCGACGACCGCCGGAATCAAACGGGCTCTTACGCACCAGGCGATGGACGCCGGTTTCGGTACGCAGCCAGCCAAACGCATAATCGCCGATGATCTTGATGGTCGCAGATTTAAGCCCTGCCACTTCACCATCCGATTCTTCGATAACTTCAGTTTTGAAACCTTTGGCTTCTGCCCAACGCAAATACATGCGCAGCAACATGCTCGCCCAGTCCTGTGCTTCCGTACCACCGGAACCGGCCTGGATATCGAGGTAGCAGCTCGCACTGTCGTATTCACCGGAGAACATGCGGCGGAATTCAAGCTGTTCCAGTTTGGCGGTCAGTACATCGAGTTCAGCAACCGTCTCATTGAAGGTGTCTTCATCGTCGGCTTCTACAGCCAGTTCCAGCAGGCCGGTGACATCTTCTGCGCCCTGCAACAACTCATCGATGGTTTCAACGATAGCTTCCAGAGAGGAACGTTCTTTGCCCAGCGCCTGCGCACGTTCTGGCTCGTTCCATACGTCCGGCTGTTCCAGCTCGGCGTTTACTTCTTCGAGGCGTTCTTTCTTGGCATCATAGTCAAAGATACCCCCGAAGAACCACTGTCCGATCGGACAGGTCCTGAATGCGGTTTTTAACCGGATTAATTTCAAACATGATTTTCGCGTCTTACGTTAGATTCGGAGTTGGCCCAATGCCATTCGAACCGCAGATTCTAACGGAATTAGCGGTCTTTTTATAGCAAGGAGCCGTTTTTTTGCAGGGTTTATTGCCGGCGTAAATCGCTTATTTCGGCCATAAATGTTCGATAATCAACTGAACGTTGCGATTTCCACGGAATTCATTGATATCCAGCCGGTAGGCCAACTGCACTTCACGGATACTGCTGTCCGGCCAGAAAGTCGGATCGATATTAAAGGCAATGCCGTCAAGAAGCGGACCACCGCCGACAGGTTCAATCATCAGCTTGAGATGACGCTCCTTCAGCAGTTTCTGTTGCAGGATGCGGAACCTGCCGTCAAAGGTTGGTTCCGGGAACGCCTGTCCCCACGGGCCGCCATCGCGCAGCATTTCAGCTGTATCAAGGGTCAGCTCGCGGGCAGTCAGTTCCCCATCCGACCAGATCACACCTTCAAGATGAGCGGGATCCAGCCATTCGCCCACCAGTTCAGCGAATTTATCGCGAAATTCATCGAACTTGCTCTCTTCAAGCGATAAGCCAGCCGCCATCGCATGGCCGCCAAATTTCATCATCAGTCCGGGATTGAGTGTATCGAGACGCTCCAGCGCATCACGCATATGCAAACCGGCGATAGAACGGCCGGAGCCTTTGAGAATGCCTTCACCCGCTGGTGCAAAGGCTATCACCGGACGGTTAAAGCGCTCTTTCAGGCGTGATGCCAGAATGCCAACCACACCCTGATGCCATTCGGGGTGATACATCGCCAGCCCGAACGGCAGCGCGTCGGTGCTGCGTTCCAGTTTGTCACACAGCGCCAGTGCTTCGACCTGCATGCCCTGCTCTATCTCACGGCGGGTCTGGTTCAGCGCATCCAGATCACTGGCCAGCGCACGCGCCTGCCCGATGTCTTCGCTGAGTAAAAGCGCCACACCAACCGACATATCATCAAGACGTCCGGCGGCATTCAGCCGTGGCCCGAGCGCAAAACCTAAATCACTGGCGCACAGCGTACGGGCTTCGCGCCCGGCCACTTCCAGCAGAGCACGGATCCCCGCCCGGCATTTTCCGGCACGAATACGGTTCAGCCCCTGATACACCATGATGCGGTTGTTGGCATCGAGCGGCACGACGTCAGCCACGGTGCCAAGCGCCACCAGATCCAGATGTTCCGCCAGATTCGGGATAGCCAGGCCGTGTTGTTCAAACCAGCCGCTCTCGCGTAATGCACTGCGCAACGCCAGCATCAGATAAAATGCCACGCCAACACCCGCCAGCGATTTGGACGGAAACTCGCAGCCGACCAGATTCGGGTTAATGATCGCTTCGGCATCCGGCAATGTTTCGCCCGGCAAGTGGTGATCGGTGACCAGCACCTGAATGCCTTTTTCATGGGCAAGCGCCACACCCGCGTGGGAAGAAATGCCGTTATCAACGGTGAGGATCAACTCTGCACCGCGTGACGCCGCCTGTTCGACCACTTCCGGGCTGAGACCATAGCCATCTTCAAAACGGTTCGGCACCAGATAATCCAGGTTCCCACAGCCCATACTGCGCAACGAGAGCAATGTGAGCGCAGTACTGGTTGCGCCATCAGCATCAAAGTCGCCAACGATAATTATGCGCAGACGTTCAGCCAGTGCTTTTTGCAGTAAGGCAACGGCGGTATCAATACCATCAAGTTGCTGATAAGGCAGCATGCCACGTACGCTGCGCTCAAGCTCCTGGCTTTGTGTCACACCGCGGGCGAGATACAGGCGGCGTAAAAGCGGGGAGAGTTCGGCGGGAAGATCCACGCCAGCCGCCGCCTCCCGACGGCGAAGTTGGGTCTGCAAGGTCACGAAAAATCAACCACCGGTTTTATGTGAAGGATCCTGCTGGTCGAGCATGGCAGCCATTTCTTTTGGCGGCTGATAGCCAGGGATCAAAGTACCGTCTTCCAGCACAATGGCCGGAGTGCCTGTCACTCCGAACTGGACGCCCAGCTCAAAGTGTTTCGCAATATCACTGGATTGACAGGTTGCCGGCGTAACATCATCGCCACGCATTGCCGCATCAAAACTGGTTTTGCGGTTGCCTGTACACCAGACCGACTGCATGTCTTTCTCGGTTTTAGAATTCAATCCCTGACGCGGGAAGGCCAGATAACGCACGGTTATACCAAGATCGTTATAGTCCTGCATCTGCTGATGCAGCTTGTGACAATAGCCACAGGTGATGTCGGTAAATACCGTGATCACATGCTTTTCGTTTTTGGCTTTGTAAATGATCATCTCGTTTTGTAATGCATCCATCTTCTTCACCAGCGCTTTGTTGGTGACGTTAACCGGATGACTGCCGCTGACGTCATACAGCGGCCCCTGCAAAACGTGTTTTCCGTCGTCGGTAATGTAAAGGGTGCCGCTGTCGGAAGAGACCGCGCTCAGGCCGGTTACCGGCGAAGGCTGGATTTCGGCATGGCTCATGCCCAGTTTGCCCAGCGTGGCTTTGATGGCTGCTTCGTCAGCATGGACGGCGGAACTCATACACGCAGCCATAAGCGTCAGCAGCATTAAACCTTTTTTCATCATGTCGTCCTTTTTCTCCGGCCTGTTACGCACGGGGATGATGTTGTTGATGTAGCTGTTTGAGTCGTTCAGTCGCTACATGGGTATAGATTTGTGTGGTCGATAAGTCGCTGTGACCTAACAACATTTGCACCACGCGCAGATCTGCGCCGTGATTCAATAAGTGGGTGGCGAAAGCGTGGCGCAGAACGTGGGGAGACAGCCGCTCTGCATCAATGCCCGCAAGGATCGCATAGTGTTTGATGCGATGCCAGAATGTCTGGCGTGTCATTTGCTGCGCCCGGTTGCTGGGGAACACGATATCCAGCGATTGCCCGTTCAGCAGCCACGGCCTGCCATGCTCGAAATAGTTTTCAATCCAGTACACGGCTTCTTCGCCCATCGGCACCAGCCGTTCTTTATTGCCTTTACCGATAACCCTTACCACTCCCTGCCTCAGGCTCAGATCACTGAGCGTCAGCCCGACCAGTTCGGAAACACGCAAACCGGTGGCATAAAGCAGTTCCAGCATAGCTTTGTCGCGCAGTTCAAGAGGCACATCGACACTCGGTGAAGCCAGTAAGGCGTCAACCTGCGCTTCGCTGAGGTCTTTCGGCAGGCGTTGCGGTAATTTTGGCGAAGACAGCAACGCGGTCGGATCATCCTGACGCACGGATTCGCGGTTCATGTACTGAAAGAGGCGGCGCATCGCGCTGAGCAACCGTGCTGAGCTGGTGGCTTTATATCCCCCTTCGATCCTCTCAGACAGAAACAACTGCAGATCTTCGGCGCTGACATGCAGCAGATCCGTATTATTATGATGCAGCCAGCCCAGCAGAGATTTCAGATCCTGACGATAGGATGACAGTGTATTTTCAGCAAGATTGCGTTCAATCCAGAGCATGTCCAGAAACTGCTCCGTCAGACTCTGATCGGCTTCGTTGACCGCCCGGGCCATCTGCTCAGGTGTCACATCCCGCTGGCTCGCATTATCTTGTTTTGGCATCCCGACTCCTCTTACTCATGACGGCCATTATGCCTTTCCTGTGCCCGGATCTGCTACACTGCCTGTCATTCGTATTCTGATAACGTTATGGCAGCAAGTATGAAGATCGGACTTTTCTACGGTTCCAGTACCTGTTACACCGAAATGGCAGCGGAAAAAATCCGCGACATTTTAGGTGAAGAACTGGTTGATTTGCATAACATAAAAGATGTTGATCCCGACAGGATGGAAGACTACAACATCCTGATCCTGGGCATCCCGACATGGGATTTTGGTGAAATCCAGGAAGACTGGGAAGCGGTCTGGAATCAACTCCCGACGCTTAAATTACGCGGCAAAATCGTAGCCATGTATGGCATGGGCGATCAGCTCGGCTACGGCGAATGGTTCCTTGACGCGCTCGGCATGCTTTATCATCAGCTGGTTCCCCTTGGCGTGCATTTCATTGGTTTCTGGCCGACGGAAGGCTTTGAGTTTACCAGCCCGAAACCGCTGAGTGCGGACGGTAAACATTTCGTCGGGCTGGCTCTGGATGATGTGAACCAGTTCGATCTCACCGAAGAACGTCTGCAACAATGGTGCGAACAGATCCTGCTGGAAATGGATGCGCTGCTTTAACGCCGCATAAAATCCCGGCGTCAGCTTTCCATGAACATGGCCCTTTCAGCCCGGTTTTGCCGGGCTGCGCGGTGCACCGCTGAGCAATATCTGTCGCAACCGCCGCCATTCTTCCAGACTCATGCTGTCCGATGCCAGCCATAACCGCTGCCTTGAACTGCGCATCGCCTGTGCCAGCCCGCCTTTACGCTTTTCGCGACGCAACGAGAGCAGCACACCATGGCTTATCATCCATACCGGCTGTTTAATCTGCCATTCATGGCCGCGCCACAAAAGACGATTATCTTCAAGCAGGATCATTTCGCCCGTGCGTGCTGTAATGCGCCGCTGGCTACGGATGCATTCAAACAACACCAGCAAAAGCAACGTCATCCATACCGGCCAGTAACCTGCAGGCCAGGGTGCCAGCAAAATAAGCAGCATCACGCCACCGTAACATCCCAGTGAAATGAGCTGACTGCGCCAGGACACCCGGAGATCACATCGCCACAGGGCCACGGGCTTTGTTTCGAGTCTGAATAAGGGCAACCATACGCTGTAATTCGGTGTCTTTCGGTTCACCGTGATTCATCAGCCAGTTGAACAAATCCGGATCGTCACAGGTCAGCAGGCGGACAAACACTTCTTTATCAGTATCGCTCAGCGAATCATATTCATACTCGAAGAACGGCATGATGGAGATATCCAGCTCGCGCATACCGCGGCGGCAAGCCCAGTGAACGCGGGAACGATTATTAATATCCAGTGGGTTTTTGCTTTCCATAACAAGACTCTTTTTTAGGATACACAATGAGAATTCTTTTATATAGAAAGCGATTCTAACAGCCCGTTGCGCAGGGGCGTAATTTTTCAGTGCCCTGTTTTGTCAATCTATGTGATGTGCTGGAAAACCTGATGCAAACCTGTCGCTTATCTTACATTCTCTGGAAGGTATCCTGGAAAAGGCACCAATAACTGTTTTCAAAGCGGGTGGGCTCTTTTACCATGAGGCATCAGTCACATTTCATAGACCGGGATCAGAAAATGGCTAACGACTTTCCCTTTCCACCGCAAAAACCTTCAGCATCCTCCCATCTTCCGCTAACGCTGATTTCACTGGAAGACTGGGCACTGGTGACCATGACCGGTGCAGACACCGTGAAATACCTGCAAGGTCAGGTTACCGCGGATGTCGATGCGCTGGCCGCCGATCAGCATATTCTCTGTGCGCACTGTGATGCGAAAGGGAAAATGTGGAGTGATTTGCGTCTGTTCAAGCGTGGCGATGGTATGGCGTTTATTGAACGCCGCAATGTGCGCGACACCCAGTTAACGGAAATCAAAAAGTACGCCGTATTTTCTAAAGTGACTTTCACTGCCGATGACGATGTGGTTTTGCTCGGTGTGGCAGGTTTTCAGGCCAGTGCTGCACTGACCGGGCTTTTTTCAACCTTGCCAACGGCTGAACAGCAAGTCGTGCAACAAGATGAAACTACCCTGCTGCATTTCTCTCTGCCAGCCGAACGTTATCTGATTGTCACCAGCCCGGAAAAAGCCCGTCAGGTGGTGGAAGAACTGGGTGAGCAGGCACAACGCAACGACAGCCAGCAATGGCTGGCGCTGGATATCGAGGCCGGTTTCCCGGTGATTGACACCCTCAACGCCGTACAGTTTATCCCGCAGGCCACTAACATTCAGGCGCTTGACGGCATCAGTTTTACTAAAGGCTGCTACGCCGGTCAGGAAATGGTGGCTCGTGCGAAATACCGCGGTGCGAACAAACGTGCATTGTACTGGCTGGCAGGTAAAGCAAGTAAAGTGCCAGCACCGGCTGACGACCTCGAATTACAATTGGGTGAAAACTGGCGCCGGACAGGCACCGTACTGGCGGCGGTTCAGCTCAGCGACGGTACGCTTTGGGTTCAGGCCGTACTGAATAATGATCTGGAAGCCGATGCCAGTCTGCGGGTGCGCGATGACGCCACCAGTCAGTTGCGCATTCAGCCGTTGCCTTATTCCCTGGAAGAAACGAAGTAGCTTTCAGCATGAAGTCACTTCAGCATATTGCCGCCTTAAAGATATAGGGCGGCAATGGTAAATTTAATCGTGAGGGCGTCGGCCTTGCGCATTCAGCAAATCAACATACGCCTGATCCACCAGTTCCTGCCGGTTAATCCCCAGCCGTTCCAGTAAGTCCTCAGCAATGACAATGCCCTGCTCCGGTGTTTCGTCATCAGCAAGTACGACTTCGAATTCCAGATAATCGCCCAGTCCTTTTACCCTGTCGAGATGCAGTCGGGTTTGTCCGATCATAAAAAGGGTGCGCTGTTTGATGACACGCCCGGCAGCGCCATAGGCCAGTGTCAGGGTTTCGCGCAAACTGTCAGGATCCTGCGTGGGTGAAAGCGTGTAGAAACTGGTTTTAGGGCCAACCTTGTCAGGGCGCTGATAGAAAATCAACTCACCGCGATCGGGCGCTAATGTGCGTAATTTCAGGCGGCCGTGCGGACACACGAAAAAGGTATCATCCTGATCAATGAGATCCGGCAATCCATCAGATAGCAGCGCAATTTTTTCATACAGTGCGGAAAAATCATCGATCCGGGCTTTAATCTCAATATTTCTGGCCATCACTTACTCCCTTAAAAGTTTATGTTATTTACACGGGTATAATGAACGTTAAATGACCGTACCGTGGTTTTGTGAAGATCATCATCTCCACAGAGCGCAAATTCTTTGTCACTCCTTCACGTATTTCCCCCCATTAGCAGATAAACTCGCAGCATCGGGTGTTGCATGCACCTTTCACATCACGCCAGAAAAGGCCGGAGGCCAGAGTCCAGAATGATATGGAT
>NZ_JAFMOS010000452.1 GCF_019049755.1 Rahnella perminowiae | reverse complement strand
CCTTTAGGGGGGTTTACAGCAATAGTCGGTTTATATAACATGCATTTTAAATACATGTTATATAAAATTCTCACAGAGCCGGAGTTCACCATGCTTGATTCAGCCACTATCGCCACCGTTAAATCCACTATCCCTTTGCTCGCTGCGACTGGCCCGAAACTGACCGCACACTTCTATGACCGCATGTTCACACATAACCCCGAGCTGAAAGACATCTTTAATATGAGCAACCAGCGCAACGGCGATCAGCGCCAGGCGCTGTTCGATGCCATCTGCGCTTACGCCGCCAATATTGAAAACCTGGCGGCGCTGCTGCCTGCCGTGGAGCGCATCGCGCAGAAACACACCAGTTTTACCATTCAGCCTGAGCAATACAATATTGTCGGGACTCACCTGCTGGCAACGCTGGATGAAATGTTCAGTCCGGGCCAGGAAGTGCTGGATGCGTGGGGCAAAGCCTATGGCGTGCTGGCGGATGTGTTTATCAACCGTGAAGCTGAAATTTATCAGGACAGTGCAGAAAAAACCGGTGGCTGGCACGGTACGCGTGAATTCCGTATTGCCGAAAAACAACCGCAAAGTGAGCTCATTACCTCTTTCGTGCTGGAGCCTGTCGATGGTAAACCGGTGGCGGACTTCAAACCGGGGCAATATCTGGCGGTGTATATTCGTGATGCTTCACTGGAGAATCAGGAAATCCGTCAGTATTCCCTGACGCAGGCACCGAATGGCAAAAGCTACCGCATCGCGGTAAAACGCGAAGGGCAAGGTGCGGTGTCCAACTTCCTGCATAATTTCGCGCAACCGGGCGATATTATTCATCTCGCCGCCCCGCACGGTGATTTCTTTATGGACATCAGCGATATCACGCCGGTGGCGCTGATATCCGCCGGTGTCGGTCAGACGCCAATGTTAGGCATGCTCAACACACTGGCACAGCGCGGACACCCTGCCCCGGTTCAGTGGTTGCACGCCGCGGAAAACGGCGCGGTGCATGCGTTTGCCGGTGAAGTGAAAAACGCGCAGGAAAGCCTGCCGCAACTGGAACATCATGTCTGGTATAACCTGCCACAGGCTGATGATTTACCCGGAGAAGATTTCCAGTATCAGGGACTGATGGATCTGAGCAAAGTCAGCGGGTCACTGAGCACCCCGGACATGCATTTCTATCTGTGCGGACCGGTGGGCTTTATGCAGTTCGTCGCCAGACAACTGCTGGCGATGAACATCAGCGAAGCTAACATTCACTACGAATGTTTCGGCCCGCATAAAGTGATTTAATCCCTGCACGAAAAAAAAGGCTGACACAGAATGTCAGCCTTTATTATTGCTGCGTCAGCAGGTATTAAGGACGACGGCGACGCATAAAGAATAAAGCAATCAGCAGGATAACCACCAGCCCGGCAATGCCCATTCCCCAGTGCGCCAGTTCCAGCAGCGGCGAAGGTTTGCCGCCTGCACGCAATTCTTTCACCCGCTCCGGCGTAACTTTCGCCTGATCGTTGCCAAACTGCTGCAACAGCTGATTGCTCAGCGTAGCGACCTGCGTATCAGACAGTAAATGCTCAAAGGCCGGCATCGCGACATCTTTGTTTTCCGGCCCGCGCTGCACGCCATGTAAAATCGCCATCACCAGATTGTCGCTGTTCAGATGTCCCAGCGCAGTGTTATTCATCAGCGACGGCAGGCCACCGTCTTTGCTGCCACGCCCGTCGGGCTGATGGCAACTGGCACAATAACCGTCATACACCTGCCAGCCGGTCATTTTTCCGGCGTCAGCCGGACGCGGAACGCCACGCAGCGTATCGACATAATTCGCCGGTGATCCGAACTGATCGGCGGCTTTCGCCTGTCCTTCCTGACTGACCGGTGTGGTTTGTTTCAGCCAGACGGCTATCGCCTGCAAATCGCTGTCGCTCAGATGGCTCAGGCTGTGGTCAATCGCTTCAGCCATCGGCCCTGCCGCCTGCGCCTTGCCCGGTGCGTGACCCGTTTTCAGGTAACCGGCAATTTCATCCGTGCTCCAGTTGCCAATACCGCTGACCGCATCCGACGTAATGTTCGGTGCAAACCAGGTGCCCAGACTGCTGCCGCTCAGCGCTTTATCGCCCTGCTCTGCCATCAGCGCATTACGTGGCGTATGGCAAGTGCTGCAGTGTGCGAGTGCTTCGCCAAGATAGGCCCCCCGGTTGATCTGATCGCTTTTCGACGGATCGGCTTTAAACGCCCCTTTTTCGAGGAACAACAAGTTCCAGCCCGCCATCGACAGACGCACGTTGAACGGGAACGGCAATGCTGTCGGCGTTGATGGCACATCCACCGGTGACACACCCTGCATAAAATAAGCATACAACGCTTTCATATCGTCATCGCTGATTTTGGCATACGAGGTGTAGGGCATCGCCGGATACAGATTCGCGCCATCGCCGCGCACGCCGTCGCGCACTGCATGTTCAAACTGTTCCAGCGTATAATTACCGATACCGTCTTTTTTAGAGGGTGTGATGTTGCTCGAATAAATGGTGCCCAGCGGCGTCGCCAGCCCGAGGCCGCCGGCAAACGGCTTGCCACCTTCGGTGGAATGGCATGCCACACAGTCTCCGGCTACTGCGATATATTCGCCTTTCCTGATCAGCGCATCCTGCTCCGGCGATAACGCGGCGTAAGCCGTGCCCGCAGTCAGGCTCAGGCCAAAGGCCAGCAACGCGCCCGTCAGACGTTTGTAAGTGAAACGGTTCAGAGTCATGTCAGTCAGCCTATAGCGCAGTTTTGGCAAGATGATCAGCGGTACGTAATGCCAGCGCAACAGCGGTCAGCGTGGAATTGACCGTGGCCGAGGTTGGCATCACGCCGGTACTGGTGATGAACAGATTTTCATGGTCATGGGTGCGTCCGAATGCATCTACCACAGAATCTTTCGGGTCATGACCCATGCTCATCGTGCCGGTGATGTGCTGGTTGTTGCCGTAAACGCCCGGCTTACTGAAGCGTAAGTTGGTGCCCCCCATCAGTCGGGCAATTTCGGTGTATTCCTTCACCGCACGCGCCATACCGCGATGCACATAATCATCCATGTGGTAAATCGCTGCCGGTTTCGGAATACCCAGTTTGTCTTTTTTATCGCTGAGAATGATGCGGTTATCGTAATTGGGCAGCTGTTCCATCACGTTTTTCAGGCTGGTCTGGTGCGACGCCCGGCGACGAATTTCGTTATCCAGACTGATGCCGTAGACGCCTTCCGCCAGCAAATCCTGCGTGACCGACTGCACCTGGGAAGAGTTGGCGATATCGATACGGAACGAGGCGTAATCTTTACGGAAATCGCCGTCGCGCAGGCTGTTGATTGAAGCCGGGCTCATCGGCCCGCGCCCTGCCCACAACGGTTCTTCGGTTTCAAACGTCAGAGAATTACTCGGGTGATCCATCAGGTGACGCCCGACGGTGCCGGAACTGTTTGCCAGCCCGTCCGGATATTTATCACTGGCAGAAATCAGCAGCAGTTTCGGGCTTTCAATGCCGTTGGCTGCCAGAACGAAGTTTTTCGCCGTGACTTTATGCTCACCTTTATCCGGATCATAATAATGCGCGGCGACAATGCGGCCTTTTTCGTCATGTTCCAGACGGTAAACCACGGCGTTGGTAATAAGTTTTGCGCCCGCCGCCTCAGCAGCCTGCGCAGCGATGCCGCCGTGATATTGTGCGTCGATCGGGCAAATCGGCATGCAGTTATTGTTACCGCAACAGGCCGGACGTCCGTCATAGTTACGGCTGTTACGCGCGGTAGTGTTAACAATCACGTCATAACCGCCAGGTGCCAGTCGCTCACGAAAACGCTGTTGCAGCCAGGATTCGGCGACCGGTTCCATCGGGAAGGGCTGGTTGCGCGGTGAGCCGTTGTCAGGTGCACCGGAGACGCCCATTTTCACTTCAGCTTCGTAATAAAACGGTTCCAGTTCTTCGTATGACAACGGCCAGTCACGCCCGACACCGTACAGCGTGTTGATCTTCATATCGTTTGGCAGAACACGCCACGCCTGTGCCGCCCAGTGCCAGGTGGTGCCGCCCATAATACGGATATATTCCGCCGGGAACGGATACGGCCCCTGCTGTTGCAGATAATCATTATCTTCCGGTTTATACACCGGATGTGGCGACCAGTCGGAATACGGATACGGCGACATAAAGTCTTTTTTACGCGGCGAATTACGGAAGTTTTCAGTCAGCGTTCCGCGGTCAATGCGCGGGCCGGACTCCAGAATAATGACGGAGATACCTTGTTTTGCCAGACGCTGTGCGACCAGCGAGCCGCAGATCCCTGAGCCGATGACGACGACGTCAGCGGAAAGTTGTTCACTCATTGCTTAACCCTTTTGGAACGTTATTTTCAGACGGGCTGTTTTGCCCAGGTACCGTAAGCGCCGTAGGCATAGCTCGGCGGATTGAGGTGATCGCGAACCGCAACATTCATCAGCGCATTTTCATACGCCAGACAAACGGCCTGTTTACCCTCACCGACCACCCCGAGATACCACGCCTGAAGGATGCTGCGCGGCAGTTTCGCCAGCGCAGGCTGCTGTGCATCCAGCGTTTTTTGCAGATCAGCGGCGTCAATATGATTCGCCGTGATAAATCCCTGCAACGCCTGAACCTGTGCGGTGAAGTCCGGGTACAACTGCAACATCGTCTGGTAATAACGTTCAGAAAGGGCCGGATCTAACTGTTCGTGACCGGTCAGATACAGAGAAAGTTGGGTGAAATCCTGTTTTGCCTGAGACAAACCGGCAACCGGCGCGGCATAGACCGGGCTGAGCAGCAGCTTATTCATCAGCGGAACGGAAAGCGCCGCCAGTGCGCCCCCTAAAAATACGCGACGGGAAATACGTATGGGTTTTTCTTGTTGTGACATTGCAAAGCCTTTTGAATGGGCGTGAAAACCACGATCAACGGAGATCAATCCACACCAGTGTTGGTTGCCGGATACTTTCACCCTGAATTATTTTAGTGAGTGATTACAACGTACCTGACAAGTTTTTCTAACTGGTATAACAACAAGTGTGATTTTACTCTCACTTTTTCAACGAAGTCACAATAAAAACCCTTCAACCTTCACAAAAAACTAACAAATAGCATTTTTTGTGGTGATCGCCGAACAGGGTTTTTCCGTCTACGGAACAAAAGCGGGTCATCGAAACAGAATAAACAGAGGGTTGGGTGTGATTTGGTTAAAGAGTGATTGGTATAACAAGATGGGATCAACAGGGATAGGAAAGGGAAAATACAGGGCGGGTAACCGGCAATTACCCGCCCTGATAAAACATTAAATCGCTTCTTCGTCCTGCTCCCCGGTACGGATACGGACCACTCGTGCCACATCAAACACGAAGATTTTACCGTCACCGATTTTACCGGTCTGCGCGGTCGTCATAATGGTTTCCACACAGGTATCCACGATATCATCTGCCACGACAATTTCGATTTTCACTTTCGGCAGGAAATCGACCATGTATTCCGCACCACGGTAGAGTTCGGTGTGACCTTTCTGACGGCCAAAGCCTTTCACTTCGGTCACAGTCATCCCGGTAATCCCGACTTCCGCTAATGCTTCACGGACATCGTCGAGTTTGAATGGCTTGATAATCGCATCAATCTTTTTCATGGCGGACCCTTATAATCATTCGTTTGCTCTCCGCCTTCCTGCGCGGCAGCATGGTTCACAATCTGGTTTCGGATGCCTGTGGCATGCGAAGGCGCTAAAGGTATCATAGTTCAGCGGCAGGAATGTACCTCAAGCCTCTGAAAGTAAATTCCCGTTACTCTTTAAAATCGGTCGCTTCTAACGCATGGCGGGAGAGCAACTTATAAAACTCGGTGCGGTTACGCCCGGCAATACGTGCCGCCTGCGTCACATTACCTTTGGTGATTTGTAATAGCTTACGCAGGTAGTTCAGTTCGAACTGATTCCGCGCATCGGCAAACGTTGGCAGTGCGGTGTTTTCTCCTTCCAGTGCCTGTTGCACCAGAGCTTCGCTGATCACCGGTGCAGAAGTCAGCGCCACGCATTGCTCGATAACATTCACTAACTGGCGCACATTGCCCGGCCAGCTGGCGACCATCAGTCGTTTGAGCGCGTCCGTAGAAAAACTGCGCACAAAAGGTTTATGTCTTTGCGCCGCGACACGCAGCAAATGATTGGCCAGCAGCGGAATATCTTCTGATCTTTCACTCAGCGTTGGCAACTTCAGGCTGACGACGTTAAGGCGGTAAAACAGGTCTTCGCGAAATTCACCCTTCTCCATCGCTTTCGGCAAATCACGGTGTGTTGCAGAAATAATGCGTACATCCACATCAATATCCTGATTGCTGCCCAGCGGACGCACCTTACGCTCCTGCAGTACACGCAGTAATTTCACCTGCAGCGACAACGGCATATCGCCGATTTCATCAAGGAACAACGTGCCGCCGGTCGCCGCCTGGAACAGCCCCTCACGATGGCTCACCGCGCCGGTAAACGCGCCTTTAGCATGGCCGAATAACTCGGATTCCAGTAACTGTTCCGGTAAAGCGCCGCAGTTAATGGCGATAAAAGCTTTTTTGCCGCGCGGGCTGGCAGCGTGAATGGCCTGTGCCAGCACTTCTTTACCGGTGCCGCTTTGGCCGTTAATCAGCACACTGACATCAGACTGCGCCACCATATTGGCCTGTTCAAGCAGACGCAACATGATCGGGCTGCGGGTAACAATCGATTCGCGCCAGCTTTCATCAGCCGACGGACTGGACTGCGCCAGAGCTTCATCGATAGCCTTATACAGCGCATCGCGGTCAACCGGCTTGGTGAGGAATCCAAATACGCCCTGCTGGGTAGCGGCGACCGCATCGGGAATAGAGCCATGCGCGGTCAGAATGATCACCGGCATGCCTGGCTGGAATTTTTGGATTTCGGCGAACAGCGCCATGCCATCCATTTCATCCATGCGCAAATCGCTCAGCACCAGATCAATACGTTCGCGGTGCAGCACACGCAGCGCTTCAGCACCGCTTTCGGCGGTGGTGACACGAAAACCTTCGCTGGTCAGGCGCATGCCCAACAGTTTTAACAGGCTGGCATCGTCATCAACCAGCAATAAGCTGGCAGCTTTACGTATCGTCATTTTACGTTCTGATCCTTAGCGGGCGGCACGTAGGTTTCGGCAGGTTTGACCGCATTACCGGAAGCTGCCTTCACAGGCGTGCTGGTATCGTTATCCGGCAAATCGCCCTGACTCTGTTTGCGCGAGGAAAGCTGGCGCTCAATATCGGTCAGGTTTTCCAGCTTACGCCGCATATCCGTAAGATTATTTTCCAGCACCTGTTGTCCGGCGGTCAGCGTCTGAATTTTTTCTTCATTCAGCGCCTGCTGGCGGGCATTGCGGGCTTTTTCATCCCCCAGTACTACCTGCAGATTCTGCCGTTCACGCCATAACTGTACCAGCGGGCGAATCGAGCCCGGCATCTGGCCGCGGTACTCGCTGACTTTCGCCAGCAACGCGCGACGCTGCTGCTGATCGGGATCCGCACCGGAAAGCAGAATGCTTTGTTTAAACACCCTTTCCCACTGGGTTGCCGGGATCTGCTGCGCCTGATAACGCGCCTGCGCGTCACTCATCCGGTCAGCACAATCCATCGCCCGTAACCAGTACAGTGAATTGGTCATCGCGTCGCTGTCGTCCAGCGCCCAGAGCGTTTCACAAGGTGCAATACGAAAGTCGATCACTTTGCTGTCTGGCACGATCTGATCGGAAACTTGCTGATAATAATGGTTATTGCCGGAATGCGGCACGCAGCCTGCCAGCACCAGCGGTGCACCCACTAAGACCACCCGGCAGCGTAACAGCGCATACAAACCGCTTAAAAATTTGATCATTATTCATTCTTCTCAGCCGTCAGGGGCAATTCAATACGGAAACAAACGTCCGCATCCTCAACGGCAACCAGTTGCAGCTCTCCATGCATGCGACGAATGCAGTCCTGAGCAATACTCAACCCCAGACCGCTGCCTTTTACAGCCCCTTTTCTCTGCTGGCTACCCTGGTAAAAAGGTTCAAAAATCATCGCGCGCTCGGCCTGCGGGATCGGCATTCCGGTATTCGCCACCTCGATCATCACCCGTCCGTTTTCGTGCCGGCTGCGGACCCAAATAGTACCGGATTCAGCCCCGTAGTGCACCGCATTGGAATAGAGATTATCCAGCACCCGTCTCAGTAAAGTCGGTTCTGCCAGACACCGGGGCGCTTCGATCGTCACTTCACTGCGGATTTTTTTTGCGCGGGCAGGCAGGCTGTTAGCGGTCACAACGTCGTCCACCAACGCTTTAAGATCAACAACCACACTCAGCGTCGGTGCATCCGCCAGCTTGCGGTTGTAGTCGAGCAGTTGTTCAATCAGCGTTTGCAGGTGGCGGCTGCTGTTATTAAGAATAGCCACCACTTCTTTCTGATCCGGCGTCAGCCGCCCGGCCACTTCATCCGCCAGCAGCTCGGTGCCTTCACGCATACTGGCGAGCGGAGTTTTGAGTTCATGAGAAATATGACGCAGAAATTCGTGGCGTTGTGACTCCAGCCAGGCAAGACGTTCACTCAGCCAGACGATACGCTGTACCAGCGAGCGGATCTCCCGCGGCCCTTTAAAGCGGGCCACATCCCCCAGATTGCGCCCTTCGCCCAGCCGGTTGATCATCCGCTCGACGCCTTTCACCGGCCCGATAATCATGCGGGTGAACAGCACCACCAATGCGCCACTGAGCAGAAAAAGCACCAGCGCCTGCCAGCCAAAAAACTGGCCGCGTTCGGCAATCGCACGCTGAAGTTGCTGTCCGCGCGAGAACACCACTTCCCGGGTTGCCTGAACCATCTCAGCATTAGTGCGTGAGAAATTTTCCAGTCGTGCAGAGGAGTCTTTATCCGGTGAGTTATTCAGACAGGTTGGTTGTGTCAGTTGTGTCAGCAAAGTGCGCAGCGTCTGGTAATAGCGCAGATCCGGCAGCACAGACGCATGCGCATCCAGCAACTGGGCATATTGTTTGTGCTGATTCTGATAAAGGCGGGAAAGCGTCGGATCGTCGAGGACACAATACTGGCGATAGCTGCGTTCCATTTCCAGCGCAATGCCGGACATCGATTCACTACGACGCGCATCACTGAGCGTGGTGCGGTTGATACGCGCCGCCTGCCGGCTGAGCTGATCCAGACTGTCATAAGCCTGATAAGCCAATACCAGTAACGGCAGCATCACCAGCAGGAAAGCCATTAAGACCAGCTGACGTAACGAACCGGGGAATAAACGTCTTCTTTTCAACGCATTCATCTCATTTACCACAGATAAAGTCATGCTAGCGGACAACGGTTTAAACAGCCAGTGTCGTCGGGGAGGTTAACAAGATGGGGAAACAGGAGAGACAGACGGCGAAGGGTTGGCCTGCTGAATATTCTTCAGAAAATTCAGCAGGCCGGAAAAGGTGGTGCCTCACTCAACGTGTCGTTCGATGCTTGATAACGTGCTTGCGCAACGATTATCGGTCGGGTGAACGATAGGCACCGTTTCTTTGGCGTCATTCGGACATTATGAGCATATCAACGCTTTCGCGTGAGCCAATCATAATCAGGTGAATGAGCAACTGCTGCAATCTAGCAGGATATGTGCCAACTTTAAAGGAAAATATTCAAGCGTATGAATTTTAATAATTTTTATTTTAAAAATATTTCAAGCTTCCTCATAAGGCGCAATAATCCGTTGGAAAAACACCCAAGGTGTCGCTGAATCGCAACAGTATCCCACCGCGTAAACCGAATCGTTAATTATCAAACAGTTAAATGTCTCCAAATGGAGACAACCCAAAAGGCTATTGTCGCTATTTTTAGACACATCCTGTCAGGAGTTAATGCCGGCTTTTTTGCTCAGCAGCTTATCGCTGCACATCGCCGGGCCTGAGCCGGCCGGTAAGGCCTCCAC
>NZ_JAFMOS010000453.1 GCF_019049755.1 Rahnella perminowiae | reverse complement strand
GATTAATGCTCATGGTCACGTTTTTAATTAAACAACATGCACCGATGAAGTATTGGTTGTGCCGCTCTGAACCAGGGCGCCAGAAACCATCACTACGATATCACCTTTCTGTGCCAGACCGCTTTCGATAGCCGCTTCTTTACCGATACGGTAGAAGTCGTCAGTGGAAGCAATCTCTTTGACCAGCTGAGTCACAACGCCTTTGGTCAGGATAAGCTGACGTGCAGTGATTTCGTTAGTGGTCAGGGCAAGGATAGTCGCATGCGGGAAGTATTTACGCACGGCTTTTGCTGATTTACCGCCGCTGGTGGCAACGACGATCAATGGCGCGTCCAGTTTCTCAGCAGTTTCAACAGCACCACGGCATACAGCTTCTGTGATACGCAGCTTACGGTTGTCATTCTGGCCATCAATGCGACTCTGCATCACGCGGTCAGTACGGTCACAGATGGTTGCCATGATAGTGACAGCTTCCAGCGGGTATTTACCTTTCGCACTTTCGCCAGACAGCATCACTGCGTCGGTGCCGTCAATGATGGCGTTCGCTACGTCGCCAGCTTCTGCACGGGTAGGGCGTGGGTTTTTGATCATGGAATCGAGCATTTGCGTTGCGGTGATAACCACTTTGCGTGCACGGTTACATTTCTCAATCATCATCTTCTGCGCGAAGATCACTTCTTCAACCGGGATTTCAACGCCCAGGTCACCACGTGCAACCATGATGCCGTCTGAGGCTTCGAGAATTTCGTCGAAGTTGTTCAGACCTTCCTGGTTTTCGATTTTGGAGATGATCTGGATGTGTTCGCCACCGTGTGCTTTCAGGTGCTCACGAATCTCCAGAACGTCAGAACGTTTACGGATGAAAGAAGCCGCGACAAAGTCAACGCCTTGCTCACAGCCGAAGATCAGATCACGTTTATCTTTTTCAGCCAGCGCTGGCAGTGCGATAGAAACACCTGGCAGGTTGACACCTTTGTTCTCACCCAGATCGCCGTTGTTCAGTACCTTACAGGTCACTTCGGTTTCGGTGACATTTGTCACTTCCATACCAATCAGGCCGTCATCGACCAGAATGGTGTTACCGATTTTCAGGTCAGCAGCAAAGCCCTGATAAGTAACCGCTACGCGTTCGGTGTTACCGATAACGCTTTGATCGGTGGTGAAAGTATAAGTCTGACCCGCAACCAGGGAAGCATCTTTGCCGCCTTCCAGTTTCATGGTGCGGATTTCCGGACCTTTAGTGTCCAGCAAAATGGCCGCTTTGTGACCGGTCTTCACCATCACGTTGCGGATATTTTGAATGCGCTGGCCGTGCTCTTCATAATCACCGTGAGAGAAGTTCAGACGCATTACGTTCATGCCTGCATCAAGCAGTTTGGTCAGCATTTCTTCGGATTCGGTTTTCGGACCGATGGTACAAACAATTTTGGTCTTTTTCATGACGATTTTATCTACAAGTTGTGATGGATTGGAAAAGCGTTTGCCTGACAGCGGTGCTGCCCGCGCGGAATTGAGGTCTTGCCTGGTTGAATCAAATCATTACTAAGCGTAGAAGACTGTGAAAGGAATGGTGTAGTAAGTTCAGCCAAAGCATAGCGATTTGTGCGATTTATCATCGCTACCGGAGTGATCACGCTTTTGTAATTGCGATATCGACAGATCAAGGGGCTGAAACCATTCAATCGAAGAGACGATGCGTATTATAGAGGGGAACCGGGTGGGAAACCAAATAAAAAACGTGATGCGGCGCAAGCTTAGGGCAGATTTCGGAACGTTGTTTTGAAATTATCCAATGCGGGCAGGGTGGAAAGCGGAAGAGATAACGGTTTGTTCACGCTATTGCAAAAAAAGGAACAGACAGGAAATAATCTCAAATAATACAAACGGATGACTTAACATAAATTCACGCACGAATCTAAAGTGTCGTCAGAAGTGATTTCAGATTGTTCAGGGAGTTTACGGCAGAAGGGAAGGTTCAGAAGATTGCTTTGGTGCGTCCGAGTGGACTCGAACCACCGACCCCCACCATGTCAAGGTGGTGCTCTAACCAACTGAGCTACGGACGCACAATATGCAATGGTCTTGCTAAGAAAGATGGTGCGTCCGAGTGGACTCGAACCACCGACCCCCACCATGTCAAGGTGGTGCTCTAACCAACTGAGCTACGGACGCATCGTTTTTCTTTTTCGTCAGCCAGTGTTGGCGACGGGGACGAATATTAACGACCTCTCTGAGTACTGGCAAGGGAAAAAAGACATTTTCCTGTCATAATGTGTGTGACTGCCGACCTTATGTGCATTGCGTTGTTTTTTTAGACATAACAGCCAGCACAAAGGCTGAAAAATCCGTGCGCCGGTACACATATGCACAGCGCACGGAAAAGCCGCGGGATTAACGGCCCGCTTTTTGCAAAATAGTATAAGAGGGTTGTTTTTGTAACCAGCGCATCCGCAATGTCATCATCAGCGCGGCAAAAGTCAGCCCCAAAATAAACCCGCACCAGAAACCGCTTGGCCCCATTCGCGGAACCAGAATATCCGTCAGTCCGAGGGTGTACCCTACCGGCAGACCCAGCACCCAGTAAGCGACGAACGTAATGTAGAAGATCGAACGTGTATCTTTATAGCCCCGCAAAATGCCACTGCCGATAACCTGAATCGCATCTGAAATCTGAAACAACGCAGCAAAGATCAGCAGATGGGAAGCCAGCGTGACGACTTCCGGGCTGTCATTATAAAGTGAGGCGATATGCTCGCGAAAAATGATGGCCGTCACGCTTGTGCAGCAGGCCATCATTATCCCCGTTCCGATACTGGTATAGGCTGCAACCTTTGCGCCTTCAACCGAAGATTCACCTAAACGCGACCCTACGCGAATAGTGGCTGCAACACCTAAAGACAGCGGTATAACGAACATAAGCGAACCGACGTTCAGCGCAATCTGGTGACTGGCCACGGCAACAATCCCCAACGGGGAGACCAGCAGGGCAACGATCGCAAACAGTGTCACTTCGAAAAATAATGCCAGTGCGATAGGCATACCCAGCTGGATAAGGCGACGTAGTGTCGGCCAGTCGGGTTTCGCAAACCGTGAATGTGGCTGAGTGTCACGCAGTGCACGATTGCGGCGGACATAAATCCGCATCATGAAGAACATGACCCAATACACTGTGCCCGTCGCGACACCACAACCGACACCCCCGAGTGCGGGCGCGCCGAACTTCCCGTATATAAAAATGTAATTAACGGGAATATTGACCAGCAGGCCGATAAAGCCGAACACCATGCCTGGTTTGGTTTTTGACAAACCTTCACACTGGTCACGCAGCACCTGGAAAAATAAATAGCCCGGCGCGCCCCACATAATGGCATGCAGGTAGCCGACGGCTTTTGCTTTCAGCTCAGGATCAATGTTATGCATCAGGCTAAGAATATGGTCGCACTGATACAGCACCGCGATGATCAGCACCGAAACACCCGAAGCCAGCCAGAACCCTTGCTGAACCTGATGACCAATTTTATCGCGACGCCCGGCACCATTTAAATGCGCGACAGTGGGGGTCAGTGACAACAGTAAACCGTGTCCGAATAAAATCGCCGGCAACCAGATTGAGGTGCCGACAGCCACGGCAGCCATGTCCGTGGCACTGACCGAACCCGCCATTATTGTGTCCACTACGCCCATGGATGTCTGCGCAATTTGCGCAAGGATGACCGGGATGGCAAGCGCTAACAAAACCCGCGCTTCTGCAAGGTACTTCTGCACAGATACACCTTTTTATTTGATTATATTGAATAAAAAATGCCATGACAGATGGCATGGAGCAGAGGGAAATAGTCCGAAGATTGTACATTGTCGGTATTTTTAAGCAAACAAAGCTGTTAATGGTCAGTTAAATAATGAAATTGAAGCAGACGGTGCTATTTCTTATCGCAGAGAATTGGCTTTCAATTAATTCTGCGGCAAACTGACCGGAGTGACGTTTTAATACAGCAGTTTTAAACATTGAGGAAAAGGCTATGTTTACCGGAATTGTACAGGGAACCGGCACGGTCGTATCGATCGACGAGAAACCTAACTTCCGTACCCATGTGGTTCGTTTACCTGAAAATATGCTGGATAACCTGCAGCTTGGCGCATCGGTGGCACACAATGGTTGCTGCCTGACCGTCACTGAGGTTAACGGTGATCTGGTCAGTTTTGATCTGATGAAAGAAACCTTGCGTCTGACGAATCTCGGTGAACTGAAAGAGGGTGATCCGGTTAATCTGGAACGTGCCGCGCGATTTAATGATGAAATTGGCGGGCATTTAATGTCTGGTCATATTATTTGCACGGCAGAAGTGGCAAAAATCCTGACCTCAGAAAATAACCGTCAGATCTGGTTTCGCATGCCGCATGAAGATTTGATGAAATATGTATTACATAAAGGTTATATCGGTATTGACGGTATTAGTCTCACTATCGGTGAAGTGACCCGCACCCGTTTTTGTGTGCATTTAATTCCGGAAACATTGCAGCGCACGACGTTGGGCACAAAACGTCTGGGTGACAAAATTAATATCGAAATCGACCCGCAAACCCAGGCGATTGTCGATACGGTAGAACGTGTATTAGCCAGCCGTGAAGCGGCTATCGCCACGGCGCAGGCGATGATCGATAAAGCGCAATAGCATCTCAGGCTTTTTATTCGAATAAAAAATGGCGTGCATAAAAAACCGGACGATAAATGTCCGGTTTTTTTTATTGGCAAACCGAAGATCATCAGCGTGGTACGCGGATGCCCCCATCAACGCCTTCCGGGCTGAAGACAACCTGCCACAACTGAATATCCCTGGCGCGGAAAGCCCCGGCGCAGGCATTCAGGTAGTAGGTAAACATACGGTGGAAACGTTCAC
Source organism: Rahnella perminowiae (assembly GCF_019049755.1). Classification (GTDB taxonomy): domain Bacteria; phylum Pseudomonadota; class Gammaproteobacteria; order Enterobacterales; family Enterobacteriaceae; genus Rahnella; species Rahnella perminowiae. The sequence continues at coordinate 5,114 of NZ_JAFMOS010000453.1, read as the reverse complement.
CGTATTTTTCCGCCAGTTCCGGCCAGTGTTTCTGAAAGCGTTCATTCCATGCCATCAGTGTGCGATCATAATCAGCGCCAATATTGTGCCAGTCTTCCATCACAAACAGTGACTCGCTGTTATGTGCAATTTGCTGAACAGAGGGCAGACAGCCGTTGGGAAAGATGTATTTATCAATCCACGGGTCGACATTAAGGTCTGTTTTGTTAGAACCAATGGTGTGCAGCAGGAAAATACCGTCAGGTTTAATATTGCGTTTGGCGACATTAAAATAGGTCTGATAATTTTTCGGACCCACATGTTCAAACATCCCGACAGAAACAATACGGTCAAACTGATCATTCAGGTCACGGTAATCCTGCAGCAGGATAGTGACATCCAGCCCTTCACAGCGTTTTTGAGCCAGTTTTTGTTGTTCAGCAGAAATCGTGACACCTACAACGCTTACGCCATAATTTTTGGCGGCGTACTCAGATAACCCACCCCAACCGCAACCGATATCCAGCAGGCGCTGTCCCGGTTTTAATTGCAGCTTGTCGCAGATCATTTTGAGTTTTGCTTCCTGCGCTTCTTCAAGCGTAGTGGCTTCTTTCCAGTAGCCGCAGGAATATTGCATGTAGGGGTCGAGCATCAGCGTAAATAAATCGTTGCCCAGATCATAATGCTCTTTGCCGACAATCCACGCCCGTTTGCGCGATTGCAAATTAGTCAGGCGTGCTGCGGCGACACGTAAAGTATCTTTGAAATGGTGGGGCAGTTTATTTTCCAAACCGGCACGGATAACACGCTGGAAAAAGATATCCAGACGGTCGCATTCCCACCAACCGTCCATGTAACTTTCACCGAGGCCCAGAGAACCTTCCTGTAAAACACGCTTAAAGAAGTCAGTGTTTTTTACTTTAAGGTCGAAAGGACGATTACCGTTTACCTGAATATCTGCCATCGCCAGCATCTCACTGGCGATCCGATACCATTGATTGTCCTGAATGCTTTGGTCTTCTATACACGATGAACTCATAGCTTCTCCATCACTTTCTCTTCTGACTTATTAACCTGCCGGGAAAAGCAAAGGCTATTTTTGCAGGTCTTTATGAGAACAGACGACTAGCGTCTCGCCCGATATTCGACACCAACAGAGGAAATTAAGAAGAACGCCTGCGCGCCGGAAGACGGGCAGGAAAATCATCCGTGAAAAGTATTCAAAAAATAAGTGTGACACCGTCCGCGCGTCTGGCTTAAGTATGTAATAAAAGTTTTGTAAAAATGCTATTTTATTTAGTTTTGTTGAGTATAGGCTCGCTGGCAGGCATTCTCAATAGTAAATCGTAATCAATGAAAATGCCCGCTAAGTGACTGTTACATTAGGGTATTATCACTGTTGATTTGCATGCAGAGTCTGAGTTTCCTGCTCCGGTGGCTGCTCATCGTCTCGTACATTTTTATGCTGTAAAGAGAGCCAGCGGCCCAAAACTACCAACAATAGTGTAGACAGCATGATCGTGACTGTCGCCATGAGCGGGTGCACAATAAATGCGGAAACCAGCATGCTGGCAAGGAAGCAAAGCCCAAGCTGCAAGGTATTCTGCAACGCTGCCGCCTTACCTGTATTAGCAGGAAATGGCATTAATGCATTTGCGACAACAATTGGATAGGTTGCACCATTCACCAAAGCCATCAGACAGAAAGGGATCAGCAAACTTGTCAGCCCGGCATCTGTGAACATAGCCACACAGAACAAGGCCACCATACTGATGCCGTAACCAGTCAGTAACCATGGCAGAATTTTATTGCCGTCCAGCCTGTTGATCAGAACACGGCAACCAAAACCACCGAGCAGGAAAGCGATAGTCTGCGGAACATAGCTCAGCCCGATGGCACCGGGTGAATAGCCCATATCGCTCAGGATAAACGGTGAGCCCGTCAGCCACGCAAAGAAACCCGCTGAACAGGCGGCATAAATCATGACATTCCCGCTGTAAACAGGCGATTTCAATAAAGTCGTAAAGCCGGTTTTATCTGCCTTTGCGTCTTTTGCCGGTTTGTTTTCACGCAGAGTCAGCGTCGTCAGCACTAAAGCGATGGCAACGACGGTCAGCAGGGCAAAAATAGCTTCCCAGTCAAAATGATTGAGCACCCAGGCACCCAGCAACGGTGCAAGAGCCGGAGAAAGCGCCACTAACGGCATAATGCTGGCAAAAGTTTTTTTTGCCACATCGGCAGAAAAACGGTCAACAACGATAGCCTGCCAGGTGACTGCGGCAGCACACACGCCTATGGCCTGTAAGAAACGCAGAGCCAGAAGAGCGCGTACATTCTCAACCCAGATAACACCCAGACAGCCGAACGCAAAAAGTATCAGACCAAGAAGCAATACCGGTTTACGGCCGATTCTGTCCGACAGTGGCCCCCACAGCAACTGACCAACAGCAAATCCACCGAGAAAAATGCTCAGACTTGCGCTGATCATCCCGGGGCTGGTCATCAGACTGGTTTGCATGGCACTGAACGCAGGCAGATACATATCGGTGGCTAAAAAGCCCAGCATGCTCAGACCCGCAAGATAGAGCATAAATCCAAAGGAGGGTTTCATTATTGTCTCGTTAATTTATTTATTGCAGATGATGTGACGCAGATTTCATACCGGGGGCGGAGTTTAACGCTTTGATAACAGGCTTGTGAAACGTTAATATTTGCACTCTGCTATCAAAAAAATTGAAGGCTGGATTATGTGGTCAGAATACGCTCTCGAAGTGGTTGATGCTGTCGCAAGAACCGGCAGTTTTAGTGCAGCTGCGCAGGACTTACACCGTGTGCCTTCTGCCATCAGTTACACCGTCCGCCAGCTTGAACAATGGCTGGCCGTGCCGTTGTTTGAGCGTCGACATCGTGACGTAGTGCTGACGCCAGCGGGAAAGGTTTTTGTCGATGAAGCACGGGTTATGACAAAAAAAATGATAGCCACCCGCCGGCAGTGTCAGCAGGTGGCGAACGGCTGGCGCGGCGAATTACGTGTGGCGGTCGACCGGATTGTCAAACCCGCACGGACACGGCGTCTGGTGCTCGATTTTTATCGCCATTTTGCGGATACCGAACTCATTATTCACTCGGAAGTGTTTAACGGTGTCTGGGATGCGTTGGTCGACGGGCGTGCAGACGTGGCGATCGGCGCTACGCGCGCGATACCGGTTGGCGGGCGCTTCAGTTTTCGTGATATGGGATTTATGGACTGGCATTGTGTCGTCAGCCCGCAACATCCGCTGGCGCAGCTATACGGTGCGCTGAACGATGATCAACTGCGACCTTATCCGGCATTGTGCCTGGAAGATACTTCCCGGACATTGCCTAAGCGTGATACCTGGACGCTCGATAACCAGCGGCGTCTGGTCGTGCCGGACTGGACCTGTGCGCTGGAATGCCTGACTGAAGGATTGTGCGTGGGTATGATGCCGGTTCACCGGGTCATGCCGTGGATTGAACAGGGAAAATTACAGGTGCTGGCACTGGAGAATATATTCCCTGACAGCCCGTGCTGCCTGACGTGGGATCAAAGCAATCCTTCACCTTCACTGAGCTGGCTGTTGGAATACATGGGCAATACAGACACCATGAATCAGGAATGGCTGCGCGATTAGAAAAAACGCCTGCACAGGCAGGCGTTTGTTATTTGTTAACGACGGTAATCGCGGTACGGGCCGTCGGCGACTGAACGGCGCTCGACCAGTTTCGGATGCACTTCGATGGTCTGGGACTCTTCACGCTTACTGACAATTCTGTCCAGTAACATCGTAAAGGCCATTTCACCCAGACGTTCTTTCGGCTGATGCACGGTTGTCAGCGCCGGGGAGAAGTAACGGGCGTTACGCACATTGTCGTACCCGATCACGGAAATATCCTGAGGAACGCGAAGGCCGAGTTCGTCTGCGGCACAAATTGCACCCATTGCCATCACATCGCCGCCGCAAAACACGGCAGTCGGACGATGCTTTTGCATCAGAATCTTATGCATTGCCTGGTAGCCAGACTCTGGTTCGAAATCACCCTGAACTACCCATTCGTCACGAAGAGGAATATTGGCTTCAGTCAGTGCTTTCACAAAACCCTGGAAGCGGCCGCCGCCGGTATTACGCGCCAGTTGCCCGGGGATCACGCCAATATCACGATGACCGCGTTCAATCAGATAACGACCGGCCATGTAACCACCTTCGAAAGCGTTATCGATAATGCTGTCGGTAAAGTTCTTGCGTGCTTCACCCCAGTCCATGACCACCATGGGAATCGAGCGGTACTCTTCGAGCATATTGAGCAATTCATCAGGGTATTCCGCGCACATCACCAGCAAGCCGTCGACGCGTTTTTGCGCCAGCATTTGCAGGTAGGCCTGTTGTTTCTCCAGGTTATTATGCGAGTTACACAAAATCAGCGTATAGCCTTTGGAGAAGCAGCTGTTTTCCACGGCTTCAATCACTTCGGCAAAATAGGGCGCTTCGCTTGAGGTGGCCAGCAGGCCGATGGTTTTAGTGTTATTGACCTTCAGACTGCGGGCTACAGCACTCGGAGAGTAATGTAACTCTTTGATTGCAAGGAGAACCGCTTCTTTGGTTTCTTCGGCGACGAAACGTGTTTTATTGATGACGTGCGACACGGTTGTAGTGGAAACGCCAGCGCGCTTTGCGACATCTTTAATCGTTGCCATGTAAACAATGACTCCTGAACTCACGTGCTTCAGCACGTTAGCATTATGTTAATCGTTTGCCTGCGAGGATTTAACTGCTGGCTTCTCAAAGGGCAGTGAAATCATTGGGTGGATTTTTCAGAATGAGGCGCGAAATGCTCTCGGGTGAAATCGACCGGCACACAGACGTGTTAACCGACAATTTTCTCTTATAATGCAGGAAAGTGGAAGCAAAATTCTCAGGAACGCATTGTCATTCAACACAAGATTTTAAAGGTTAATTATGAGAAAATGCGTTGGCACACAATGAGTGTGGTATTAAGAAATGCCACAATTTGATCCGAAAGGGGGTTTGATGGACAGCAACCTGAAATTATCGTTGATCACCACGGTATGCGCTTTGCTTATGATTATCGCTTTCAGCTTCACTGCAATAATGAAC
>NZ_JAFMOS010000454.1 GCF_019049755.1 Rahnella perminowiae | reverse complement strand
GCGGTGATAAGCCGTCCCCCAAGTCGGTGTGGGCCGACGCCCACGACCTTGAATTTGAATTTGAATTTGAATTTGAATTTGAATTTGAAATTAAGCCGGGATTCAAAAAGGCCCCCCTTTTTTTCAAATCTCCATCACTTCCCTCGGTAACCGGCTCATTCTGATTCCGCCTTCCGGCCTCACCACGACCGTCTCGCTGAACGCCAGTCCTGCCGCCGAGGTGTACATATGAAATACCATGTTTTCTTCAAGTCGCCAGTCTGCCGCCGGCGTGAAACAGTGCGAGAAATCACTCGGACGCGGCGTACGGGTGTAAAGTCCGAGCGCATAACCGGTAACATTGCCATATTCTGCACGTAAACCGGCGGCGAGCACGCCGTTGCGTAAAATCGCATCGACATCACTGGCTCTTGCACCTGGCTTCATCGCGGCGATCTGCGCATCCTGCAGGGCAATCAGCTGACGGGCGATATGCTGCCGCTCTGCGCTTACACCGCCAGAAATAAACGGGCGCATCAGGCGGGCACTGTAATGTTTTACCTTCGGGATCAGCTCCACATGCAGAATGTCGCCGTCGCGGATAATGTCCTCGTGCGTCTGCGCATGCAGAAAACCGCTGTCACCGGCGGAACGGACGACAGGCCCCGTTTCGCCGGTATCCGCGCCTTCGGAAAGGAAGACCCCCGCCGCCAGCGAAGCCACATCCCGCACGCGCCAGCCCGCTTTCACCTGCTCTTTCAGTGCCAGAAAGGTGGTATCGGCGATAAACGCCGCCTGCTGAAGACTGTCCAGCTCGTAATGGAATTTCACCTGCCGTATACGATCACTGACACCCGGCATCGGCCGCCAGACAGCATCAGGTAAATATTCGGAAAGCTGCTGCCAGGTATCCACCGTCATGCCATACGAACGGGTATCCGCCCCAAGACGGCAATCGCGATATCCCCGGGCAATAAGACTGTCTGCCACGCATTTCCACGGATCCTGATGGTCAGAGTAAGTGACAACGTCACGAAACCAACTCAACTGACGACAAGGCGCTTCATCAAGCTGGCGTAACACGATCCAGGGCTCACCACTCAGCGGCACCAGACAGGCACGGTACAGCGTTTCCGATACGGTAAAACCCGTCAGCCATGCCAGCAGTTCCCCGCTGTCAACCAGCATCACTTCTGCATCAGCCATGCGCATGGCATCACGCAGGCGGCTCAGTGCCGCCAGATTCACAGGCATCGACATCCGTTTATCCTCTTTCAGGCGTCAACCGGCTGACAAATTTCGAGGATGGCCAGCAGATATACCCGCACGGTATCGAGGAAATCTTTAATGTGAACACGCTCGTCCGGCATGGTGTTGAACTTGCCGCCGGGCCCGCATACCACGCCTTCCATGCCCAGCATCTGATAGAAATGCGCGGCGTCAGTGCCATAAAATGCCGGTGGCGTGATAACTCCGGTGGGCTGTTGTTCACCGCGCACCGTCTGATAGGCACGGTTCACCGCTTTAACGATGAGGGACTCCGGTGATACTTCGAATGGCAGCATGGTCGGGCGATGACGTTTACCGTCATCAAACAGTTCCGCCTGCAGGCCGGGGAATTCACCGCACAGGTTATCGAGCAGCGCCTGTAAATCAGCCAGTACGGTATCGACAGTTTGCCCCGGTGCAAAACGCGCAGACCCGCTGAGGCGCACAAAGTCAGCCACCTGCGGCGGACGCCATTCCTCTAAATCACGCCCCAGCGCACCGTGAATGGTGCCGACATGGCCACGGTTAATCTTGCGGTGATCGTCCGTTTCCGCACCGGTAAAGGTGATGTTATTGATTTGCGGGATTAGCCTGATGGCCGCCTGTATGGCATCAACCGCTTCTTCGCGTTTTGAAAGATGGCGTGTGTCGCCGGTCAGTTCGATGGTGAACATCAGCGACCCGGCGTGCATGGTCATCGCCTGCACATCAGTCGGTTCTGAGTTAATAAAATAGTCCGCCCGGATGCCCTGTTCGATGGCCGCAATGGTGCCGATCCCGCCCTGCAACTCGCCGACCACATAAGTCAGGATCACGTCACCTTTGAGTTTCACGCCATTGTCGATCAGCGTTTTCAGCGCGCAAAAATACGCGGCATCACCGGCTTTCATATTGGAAACACCGATGCCATAGATGAATTCATCATCGATTTTTCCTGCCCACGGATCCACCGTCCAGCCTTCGGTCACCGGATTGGTATCGAGATGGCCGTTGAACAACAGGCTATGGCCGCCGCCCTCTCCGCGCAGCGTACCAATAGCGTTCAGACGCTCACCCGGCACCGGTTGCAGCTGCGTCTCAAGCCCGAGCATCTGCATCTGGCTGGCCATGTACTCTGCCAGTCTGCGCTCGCCGTCTGTCTGGCTGTAACTCTTGTGCTGTACCATCCGCGACAGAAAATTCAGGCAATAGTCATCGTCAATGGCGGCCAGTAATTGTTGAGAATTCATGTGTAACCCTTTCAGTATCAAAGATGGTCTGTAACGGCCGTTTCGGGCGTATGCACCGCCGCCAGCAACGCCTTCGTATAATCATGACTGGCGTGTTGCACCATGGCGTCGCCCGGCAGCACTTCCAGTAAATCCCCGCGATACATCACCGCCACGCGGTGTGCAATCTGGCGGATCAGGTTCAGATCGTGGGTAATAAACAGGTAAGCGGTGCCGTAACGACGGCGCAGTTCCAGCAATAATTCGATGACCGTCGCCTGTACGGAGACATCCAGCGCGGCGGTGATTTCATCGCATATCACCAGTTCGGGTGGGTGCGCAAATGCCCGGGCAATCGCCACACGTTGCTTCTGTCCGCCGGAAAGTTCATGCGGAAAACGCCGGGCGAAGCTGGCTGGAAGACGCACATCTTCCAGCAAACGCGCTATGGCCTGCGCCTCGGTTTCGCCGTCCGGCAAACCGTACAAACGCAACGGACGGGCGATAATCTCGCCGATACGCTGACGCGGATTGAGGGAGGCATCCGGATGCTGGAAAATCATCTGCACACGGCGGCGGTAGTCTTTGTCCATTTCCGCACGGCCAAACAGGTTATACCCCCTGAAATCAACCTTACCGCTGAACGGCACCAGCCCGGTCAGCGCTTTCGCCAGCGACGATTTACCGGAACCGGATTCACCCACCACGCCGACGATTTCCCCGCGATGCACCGTCAGGCTGACATCCGATGCGGCACGGGTTTTGCCGTTTTCACGGCGAAACAGCCGGTCGAGCAAACCGTGACGACCATAATCAATATTGATGTTTTGCAGGCTGAGTAACGGCTGCGCGCAAACCGGTACGGCATCTGTCAGACGGTGAGCGGGATCCGGCACTGCCGCCACCAGCTTTTGCGTATAAGCATGTTGCGGCGAAAGGAACAGCGTGCGTGCACTGGCCTGTTCAACGATGTGGCCTTTTTCAAGCACACAAACACGGTCTGCCACGGCCGACACCAGTGCCAGATCGTGCGAGATATACAGCGAGGCAACACCGGTTTCTTCACGCAGGCGGGCAAACAGCGCCAGAATTTGTGCCGAACTGATGACATCGAGAGCGGTCGTCGGTTCATCGAAAATCAGACATTGCGGTTCGCAGGCAAACGCCGTGGCGATCAGTACCCGCTGTTTTTCGCCGCCGGAAACCTGATGCGGATAACGCTTCATCATCGCCGCCGGATTTTTCAGCTCGACGTTGCCAAGCAACTCAATGCCCAGCTCCCGTGCCTGTCTGGCATCCAGCCCGCGATGGCGGATCAGCACTTCGGTCACCTGCTCACCCAGTGTCAGCGTCGGGTTCAGCGAGGCGCCCGGATCCTGAAAAATCATGCCGAGTTTGCCGCCACGCAGGTTTTCAAGCTGCGGTTTCGCCATCTGGCATAAATCTTCGCCCGCCAGCAAAATACGCCCGCTGCGTTCCCGCGCATTCGTCGCCATATAACGCATTACCGACCAGCCCAGTGTGGTTTTACCCGAACCGGACTCCCCTACCAGCCCGACCACTTCGCCGCGCTGCACACTGAGTGAAATGTCCTGCAAAACCTGTAAAGGTTCGGCATGAGGCAGCAGGTAATCGAGGCTGTAATTCTCTATCGCTAATACGGCTTCGCTCATCAGTGGCTCCTCGGGTTAAGCGCATCGCGCAGGCCATCGCCCAGCAGATTAAAACCAACCGCCACCAGCGCGATCGCTACACCTGGTATCAGCATCATCCACGGCGCATTAAAGAAATAAGCGCGGGCTTCTGACACCATCAGCCCCCATTCCGGCTCCGGCGGTTGTGCGCCAAGGCCGAGAAAACTCAGTGTGGCAAACAACATGATGGCGAAGGCCACGCGGATAGTGGCTTCCACGATGATCGGCGCGACAATATTGGGCAACATTTCACGCAAAATGATGTAGTGCGTGGCTTCACCACGGGCAATCGCCGCGCTGATGTAATCCTGCTGACGCGCAGCCAGCGAGACGCTGCGGGCAATGCGCACCATGCCGGGCACAAATGCGATGGTGATCGCCAGTACCGCATTGAAGCTGCTCTGACCGAGGGTGCTGACAATCAGCAGCGCAAACAACAGACTCGGGATCGACATGACCGCGTCCATTGTGCGCATAATGGCTTCGTCGGTTTTGCCGCCCAGATAGGCGCTGGCTGTGCCGATCACGGCACCTATTACCATCGACATCAGTGTCGCCAGCAGTGAAAGCACAATGGTGGCGCGCGCACCGACCATCACACGGCTGAAAATATCGCGCCCGAGCTGATCGGTACCGAACCAGTGTTCTGCTGAAGGTGCTTTGTACCGTGCCAGAATAGAAATAGATTCCGGATCATAAGGCGCGATATGCGCCCCGCCGCACACCATCAGCGCAGCCACCGTTAAGATAAACAACCCGACAGCGCCCTGCGGCGAACGGATTAAATGCTTCATCACATCACGCATAACTGATCCGTTTATCGAGGAAAACATAGGCCAGATCGGCCAGGAAATTAACGACGGAATAGGTCGCGGCAAGGATTAATACCCCGGCCTGAATGGTGGGTAAATCCCGTGCCTGCACGGCCACGATCAGTTCGCGACCAATCCCCGGAATGGCGAAAATTTCTTCCACCACCACGATGCCACCAAGCAGATAACCCACGTCGAGCGCCACAATAGTGATGGTGGGCAGCAGGCCGTTACGCAGCGCGTGACGCCACAAAATCCTGCGGCGCGACAAACCTTTGAGATGTGCGGCGCGGATATAATCGGTCTGCAACACATCGACCATCTCCGAACGCACCATGCGTGAAACATGGGCCACCAGAATCAGTGCTACTGTCACCGACGGCAGGATCAGATGACTGATGCCACCCCGGAAATCCTCCGTCAGGGGCACATAACCGGTCGCGGGCAGGATCTGCCAGACATCAGCAAACAGCAGCAATAACAATGTGGCGGTCACGAATTCCGGAAAAGAAATGCCGACATATGACAGTACGCTGACCAGCATATCGGCCAGTTTTCCGCGCCGGACCGCCGCCCAGATCCCCAGCGGAATCGCGACCACCAGCATCAGCAACAGCGCACAGACCGCCAGCAGCAGGGAACGCCCGAGCGCGGCCATAATGGTCGGCGCCACCGGCAAACCATTACGCATCGAGACGCCGAAATCACCGTGCAGCACGCCGTGCAGCCAGTGCCAGTATTGCAGCCACGCCGGATCACTGAGTCCGAGACGCGCACGCACGGCAGCCAGCGCTTCCGGCGTGGCGTTTTGCCCGAGCAGGGTTACGGCGGCATCCGCCGGTAACAATTGCGTGATCCCAAACACCAGCAGCGACACCACCAGCAGGGTGTAAATCACCAGCATGAAACGTTTAAACAGATAACTCGCCGTCACTATCAATGCCCCCTGCTATTTTCGGGTCGGGGCTTTCGCCGTCAGCCACACATGATCAAGACGGAACACCGCACCGCGCGGATGAAGCTGATAACCGGCAACGTAATCCCGCCCTGCCGCCAGCAAATCGAAGAATGCCGGGATCAGCGACGGCACGTCGTCGTGCATCAGCTTCTGTGCCTTGCCGTAAAGTACGGTGCGTTTTGCCGGATCGGCAGTTTCACGCGCCGCTTTTACCGCCGCATCAAATTCAGCGTTATTCCAGCGGGTTTCATTCCACGAGGCCGTTGAGGTGTAAAGCAGCGAGAAGACCGCATCCGGTGTGGGTTGCATGTTGTAGAAGCCAACGTAAAAATTGCCTTTTTTCCATACCTGGTCGAGGTAGGTGCTGTGTGCCATCGTCTGCACCTTAATGCGAAAACCGCCCGGTTTGGCCATTTCACGCAGTGCAATCCCGAGCTGGGTGCGGGTGGAGGGTTTATCCGAAGCGATCAGCGTCAGATCTATTCCGTCGGGATACCCGGCATCTTTCAGCAATGCTTTGGCTTTGGCATAATCCGGCGCTTTCAGCGGCTCATTCAGGTAATACGGATAGGCCGTGTTAAGCGGGGTATCGTTGCCTGCCGTGCCGTAGCCTTCGGCGACAAAATCCACGGTAGCCTTGCGATCCACACACAGCGCCAGCGCCTGACGGACGCGCACATCGTTAAACGGTTTGGTGTCACACCCCATGTTCACGTTGAGGAACTGACCGGACGGCACACGCAGCGGCACTATGCCGGAAGATTTTGACAGGCGCGCAAATTCGGTAGAGGCGGCGGAAAGCATCAGATCGGTGTCACCGGCAATCAGCGCGGAGCCTTCAGCGATTGCATCCGGATAAACCACCACTTCAACGCGATCCAGATGCGGACGTGACGGGTCGTAATAATGCGGATTACGCTCAACCACAATCAGGCGTTCAGGGTCAAACGACACCAGTCTGAACGGCCCGGTGCCGATGGCTTCCTTGCTCAGACGTTCAAGCTGGCCGCCCGCAATCGCCGCAGGAATAATCTTCGCATCGGGATAGGCCAGCATCACTGGCAGATCGGCGTAAGGACCGTCGGTGCTAATCACCACGGTGCTGGCATCCGGTGCGGTCACTGTTTTGATCGGACCGATATTGTGCTGGCCGGGAGAGGCATTTTTCGGGTCAAGTATGGCGTTCAGGCTGGCGACGACATCGGCAGACGTACAGGCAGAGCCGTCATGGAAACTGAGGTTTTGGCGCAGGATAAAAGTCCACTGCGTCAGATCGTCGCTGGCTGTCCAGGACGCGGCTAAATCCGCTTCAGCTTTCATATCCTGCGTCAGACGGGTCAGGCCGCTGTACAGCAATTCGGCCATCAGATATTCCGGATTGACGCGCGCCTGCTGCGGATTAAGCATGCCTGCCGCCTGGTCCACACTGATGCGCAGTACTCCACCTTTGCGCGGTGAACCGCCGGAACCGGTGGCGCTGGACACAGCAGCGGCAACATTACCCGACCACGGTAACAGTGCCGCGCCGGTGAGAATGGTAGATCCTGCGATAAACTGACGGCGGTTAACGCCTTTCATTGCACACATTATTGAACCCTCTCTGCGGAATTCGAAAAGCCCTGGGTTGGCGAATTTTCTGTGGGAATAAAATCAGAAGCTAAATAAGCAAGAATGGACTGCGATAACGCGACGACGTCCTGCATGGTTGTATATTCATCCGATGCATGGATACGGTTTTCCGGCCGGGCAAGCCCGCCGAGTAATATTTCCTGAATGCCTGCCTGCTGAACCCAACCCATGTCAGAACTGGTGGAAGAACCCCAGACAGCGAAATCGTTTGCGTGGAAACCAAAACCCTGACCGAGTGCTGCGAGCCAGCGCGGCCAGTGGGATCCGGTTGGATCACTGACCGGGGCCAGATGGCCAATCAGGTGATACTCCACTGACAGCGCGGCTGAGTCTTTCATGGCCTGGGTGATGCAGCCGGTGAGTTCTTTAAAGACCCTTTCAAAAGGTTCTTCCGGCGAATAGCGGCGGTTGACCAGCAGTTCAAAGCGCGCGGGAATGGTCGAGCCTTTGCCACCGCCCTGCGCGGCCGCCAGGGTGAGACGGGACGTGAGCGGCCGTCCTTCAAAATGTGGCGGCGCAGGCATGGCTGAGGCACGTTGTTCGACATCGTGTTTCAGCGCATGCAGCGCATTCATCAGCGGCAGGCTTTCTTCAATAGCATTAATGCCACCCACCGGATCGCCGGAATGCGCCGAGCGGCCGGTGATACAAATTTTGAGATCGATACTGCCGAAGCATCCCCCCCAGATACGCGGCACCGCCCCGCCGTTAAAGCTCAGCATATGACCGGCAAATAATTTCTGCTCAGCCAGATAACGCACACCGGGATACAGCCCGCCTTCCTCATCGGTACACAACAGCAGAACCGGATTAAATTTCAGCACCAGCCCGTGACGTTGCGCAGCGCGAATTGCTGCAAGTGTCGCGACAATCGTGCCTTTCATGTCAGCGGCACCGCGGCCAATCAGTTTGCCCTCCGCCTGGGTAAGCGCCAGCGGCGGGTAATTCCAGCCATCACCGGCAGGCACGGTATCCACATGAAAATAGAGATTACAGGCTTCGGTCGCGCTGCCCGGTAACGTAGCAATCACATTGACCCTCTCACCCTGTGCGCTGCCGTCCGGCGTTTGCCACAGATTTTCCGGCACGCTGACGCGCTGACAGGCAAAGCCCATCGGCTCCAGCAGAGATTCCATCAGGGCGGCAAATGCCGGATAACCGGTGCCCGGGGGGAAGCAGGTATCCACTGCCAGCATCTGGCTGAGATCCTGTAAAATGGCGGTTTCGTCCTGCCGGATGGAGTCCAGCGCAATTTGCAAACTTCCTTCGCACGACATGCTATACTCGCTTCATTCTATTTCTATATAGTTTATAGATAAAGCAGATGCCCGTTCAGGTCAATAGGTAATCAGGTATGACACAACAAAATAAAGCAGAGCAGGACGCTTCCCCTTTTGGCCGGTTAAGTGAAAGGGAATCCGCGCCGTTATACGAAGTGGTGAAACGTCACATCAGCGAATCCATTCTGATTGGCGAGCTGCCGCCGGGCACGGTTTTACCGAGTGAAAACGCGCTGGCGGCTGATTTCGGGGTTTCGGTCGGTACGGTGCGCAAAGCGCTGTCGGCGCTGACCACAGAAGGCATGCTGATGCGGCGTCGCAAGACGGGCACCGTGGTCACCGGCTGGGCACCGTTGCACAATCTCAGTTATTTCTTCCAGTATTTCCGCCTGCATGGCCGTGATGGTGCACTGCTGAACTCCGAGACGATTTTGCTCGATCACCAGACCGGCCAGGCCAATGCCCGTGAGGCTGAAAAGCTGCAAATTGACGACGGCGCACCGGTTATCCGCATCCGTCGTTTACGCCGGGTAAAAGGCATTCCTGCCATGCACGAACGGCTGGTGTTACCGGCAGAACGCCTGCCGGATTTCCCTGCTGCCAGTGATTTGCCTCCGCTGCTATACCGTTTTCTGCTGGAAAAATACGGTGTCCGCGTGGCGGCCGTGCGCGAGCAGTTGATCGCTGAAATGGCCGATGCAGACGACCTGAAATGGCTGGAGCTTGAAGCGCCACACGCGGTGATGGTGATCGACGAAGTGTCGTTTGATCAAAGTGCCGTGCCGGTGATCATGGCGCACCACCGGTTCAGCACAGATCATTTTATGTATGTGAATGAGATCCGGTAGTTGCAGGGGGGCGGCTGCAACGGGGCCGCTTTAAAATCAACTTCAACTTCAACTTCAAGGTCGTGGGCTCGCCGCCCACACTGGCCCAGAGGACGCGTAAGCGCGCGCCCTCTGGACTCCCGCGCTTTTTCACTGCGCGCTTCGCTCGCTGGCTATGTTTCAGGTAGCACAGCGACAGGCTGGAAATCTTGCCGCTGCGCGGTGCCTTCTCTCGGTCTTCGAGCCATAGGTCTCGAAGCCGCTCCGTTCAGCAAGATTTCTGAATCGCCTTTGGCTTTTTTAAAAGACAAAATCAGTGAAGTTGTGCAGTTGAAGCCTGAGGCCGGTTCCAAAATACCGCCGGACGAGAGGTGGAAAAC
>NZ_JAFMOS010000455.1 GCF_019049755.1 Rahnella perminowiae | reverse complement strand
CAATTTATGTTAACAAAAAATATCACGAAAAAAAATTCTTACTCAGTGACACATTTCGGTTCCAGTTGCACATACCCACTGAGATGACGAACTGACCCATAATATTATGGCGTCGCTATACTTTTGCTTTTTCACCTGGAAGCGTATCCAATGAATGCAGCACTGCAGAGCGCATGGAAAACTCATTTTGCTCCTGGCCGGTTGGCTTTACATATCACGTTTGCTCTCGCAAACACTGCATTGCTGCCGTCGCAGGCGGCTTACGCGTCGCCGGCGAAATTATTGCATTACTCGGTGCCGGCGGGTTCCCTGGAACAAGGCTTATTAGCCATTGCCCGCCAAAGCCAGCAGACCATCTCATTTAATCCTAAACTGGTGGCACCTTACCAGGCCAAACCCATAAGCGGCAATTTTACTCTCGAACAGGTGATTTTACACCAACTGCAGGGCACGCCGCTGTTCATTACCACCACCGCCAATGGCACCCTGACCATTTCCGCCTTGGCTACGCCGGCCGCCGCCACCTCCGAATTGCAGGCGGCGAAGGACAGTGGCCAGACGCTGCCGACTATTACGGTCAACGGAGGCGCCGATCAAAGCGAAGACGCCACGGTCTATAACCCGTCGACGTCCAGCTCTGTCACCCGGACCAACCTCGCGTTGCAGGATACGGCGCAGTCGGTGCAGGTGGTTAGCCGCAAGCTGATTGAAGACCGGCAAGCGGTCTCGGTGGAGGATGCGTTGCGTAATACCGGTGGAGTGACGATCCAGGGCGGCGATCGCGGCCTTAATACTATTTATATCCGGGGCTTTAGCGTTGACTCCGGGTCCACCGACGGCGTATCCAACCCCGACAGTACTGTGAACGGCAGCACGACAGGTTACTCCAATATCGACGGCATTGAGCGGGTGGAAGTGCTAAAAGGCCCGCAGGCGGTGCTGGCGGGGAACAGTTCTCCCGCCGGTTCGGTCAATGTCGTGCGCAAGGCTCCGACTAGCGATCCGTTACATACAATAAAGTTCGAGACATCCAAATATGGTGAAGTCAAAACAGCCATCGATCTGGGCGGCCCGTTAAACGATGATAAAACCTTCCGCTACCGTTTAAATGCCTCAACTATGCACGCGGATAATAGTTTTCCCGATTTTAACGGCAAGCGCAATGATTACCTCGCGCCGGTATTGGCTTGGGTAACCGATAAGACCAAAATTAAAGTGGGTGCGGAGTTCAGCTCCGGCAGGACCTCTGGTCCGGCGGCAACTGTGTATACGGATGGCCATATCCAGCGCCTGCCGGTGTATCGACTAGGGGATAAGGATGATCATTTTTCAGGGAGTGCCAAGACCTTTTATTACGAACTTAATCAGGATTTGAGCGACAATTGGTCTTTTAATAGCAAAGCGACCTATCTTTCTAGCACCACAAATTATCGAATTCATGAGACTTATGGTGCGTCGCCCGACGGATCTTTAGTCACCTCTGAGTTGGCCAATAAGCAGGATTTGAACTCATTAAGCCTGCAAAATGATATTCGCGGCAAAATCGATATGGGCCCGATAACCCATAATCTCCTGCTCGGTTACGACTATCAACATGCAAAGACTACGAGTTGGGATTTAGACGACGCTCGTATTTTTACCACCGGCAACTTTAACGATCCCGATAGCCTGTCGTTTCCCAGCATACCCGATCCCACGTTTAAATCGTATACAACCACCCAGGATCAAAAGGGACTGATTTTACAAGATCAAATTGATTTGTGGAAAAAGCTGCACTTTCAGTTATCCGCGAAACGTGCCGAATGGACATCTCAGACTATCGTCAATTACTCAAACAATAGTCATCAGACTACGAATTCCAACGAGACGAAATGGGTCCCCAGCTACGGCGTCAGCTACGACATTACCCCTGAGGTGGCAATCTACGCCAACCTATTAAATAGCTTCGCGACTAGCGGTACGATCAATACCCTCACCGGCAAACCGTTGGCACCCTCCACCGGCAAATCCAAAGAGGTCGGTTTTAAATTCAATCTGCTCGACGATAATCTGACCATTACCACCGCAATGTTCCATATCGTTCAGAGCAACGTAGCCGTGACTAATATCGCCGGCGACGCGGTGGGTACGGAAGGGAGGGATACCAAAGGATTTGACCTTGATGTAAACGGCCAAATTTTCCCGGGCTGGAATATTACTACTAGCTATACTTTTGCCCAGCCTAAGGATCCGGATACGTCCGATCTTACCGGCTATAAAACCGAAGTTACCGGACAGCCCAAACATTCTGGCAGTATCTGGAGTACTTATGAACTGCAGTCAGGGCAATTACGTGGTCTTGGTGCAGGCGTCGGCGTTGAAGCAGCCAGCAGTACTATGAACGGCACTACGGGAAATTATTTTAAAATGGGTGGCTGGGCGCAAACAGATGCCTCCATTTTTTACCATCAGCCGAAATATACGGTGACGCTGGGCGTGAAAAATATATTTAACCGGGACCTTTATTATTATTCGACTACGGCAACGTATATCGGCGTCAAGCCTGGCCGTACTGCACGGTTATCGTTGACCTACACGTTCTGATTTGTGGGAAATATGAAGGCACAACCTAGCAACAAAACGTCATCCAGCAATAATTATCGGCCAGGAGTATGGCAATTAATTCGCCCTTTTTGGGTATCCTCGGAAAAATGGCGAGCTTGTTTATTAATTGCTATCATCCTGACGATTAATTTTACTACCACGTATGCGTTAATTGCCCTGAATCAATTGCATGGCCAATTAACCGATGCGCTCGTGGGGCTTAATTGGCCGCTTATCAGAAATACCATGGTTAAAAGTCTGGCCATCGGTACGATATCAACGTTATTACCGCTGATTAGCGTGTTGGCGATTAGTTATCTGACCCTGCGCTGGCGTACCTGGATGACTAATCGCTATGTTGAGCTATGGACCCATGGCGCTGCTTATTATCAGCTGGAGCGGGATAATCTAATCAGTAACGGCGATCAGCGTATTGCGGAAGACATTAATCTGTTTACAGAAGTTACAATTAACCTGTCTACAAATATTATTAATGTATTGGTTAATGTCGTGACGTTTACCATTCTGTTATGGGGATTATCCGGCGCCTTGTCTATCCCCCTGGGTAGCGGGACGATTTCGATTCCAGGCTATATGGTGTTTGCCGTCTATTTGTATTCATTTGCTCATCTCGCCCTGGCTCATTGGTTGGGCAAGGTGTTAATTGGCATTACCATGAATAAACAAACGGTGGAAGCGGATTTCCGTTTCCTTGGTATGCAGGTGCGGGAAAATGCTGAGCAAATCGCTTTTTTTGGCGGAGGTGCACGAGAAGGTCAGCGACTATTGTCCCGTTTTACGAGGGTGCGAAACAATACGCTATTAATGATGCGTAAAACCTTTAAGCTGAATTTTTTTCAAAGTATGTTCACCCAGGTTTTTTCACCGCTGCCGACCTTGCTGGCGCTGCCTTTATTGCTGACGGGGAAAATCACCATGGGCGGCCTGACGCAGATTACCATGGCTTATGGCATGCTGCTTAATACGCTGGCGTTTTTCCCCCAAGCTTATCAATCCTTTACTCAATGGATTGCCTTGGCCAATCGACTACGGGATATGCTCTGGGCGTTAAACAAGGCCCGCGATATGCCCGCCGGTATCCGGTTGGCATATGGAGGCACCGCGCTTTGCTGCGAGGCGTTAACCCTGCTGCGCCCGGACGGCACGGTGCTTTCGCGGTTATCAGATTGGCAGGTTAAGGCTGGCGAGCGTTGGGTCGTGCGGGGGCGCTCGGGCAGCGGCAAAAGCACGCTACTGCGCGCCTGCGCAGGACTATGGCCTTATGGGGAAGGAACCATCACCCGTCCACAGACGGTACGTACACTGTTTTTGCCGCAGAAAAGCTATATACCGGTCGGCACGTTAAAGAGTGCGTTAGCCTATCCCGATGGGCCTGACACCTTTACCGACCTGCAATACCGCCAGGCGCTGCTGGATTGCTGTCTAGCTGAACGAATAGGGTCTCTTACTCAATCCGATCGCTGGCAGCAGGTGTTGTCCGGCGGCGAACAGCAGCGACTGGCGATGGCGAGGGTTTTGCTGCACCGTCCGGATATTATTTTTCTTGATGAAGCGACCAGCGCCCTGGATCCGGAAACCGAGGGCCGTTTGTACCAGGCGCTCCTTGATCGGTTGCCCAGCAGTACAATCATCAGCGTAGCCCATCGCAAAGAACTGACGCACTTCCACCAGCATATTCTCACCCTGATGCCTGAACAGGATCACTAATATTCATAGGAACCCGTATGTCGCATAAGCCCGAAGAATTAACAGATGATGGTTTTGATAGCTTTTTGATGAACGCACAGTTGCCGGTACTGGTGGACCTGTGGGCACCCTGGTGCGTACCTTGCCACGCCATGGCGCCGATTATTGATAAAATGTCCAAGAACAGTGATGGCAAATTGCTGGTGGCGAAGATCGATGTTGAAAAATACCCGAACATAATGAATCGCTATGGTGTGCGCGGCATACCCACCTTGCTGCTGTTCCGGGAAGGAGCGGAGGCGGCGCGTCAAGTCGGCGCCCTGTCCTCGGGACAACTTAACATCTGGCTGGCCGAACACCAAGTGGATATAGCGTCGCAAGTGCCTATGCAGCAGGCCAAAGCGCTGGATTGTGCCAGCTTTTATGGCGATGAGGGACTGCATGATTTTATCGCGCAGCGGACCATTCGCCATGCGGAGGCGGGAGATATCACGATTGGTTTAGACAGTTTTTGGCTTGGCGGTAAAGGTACCACCTCTGCGGCCATGGTACACCAGCCCGACAGCATTGCATTTGAACGGATAACCGGGCTGCCAATTGCCCTAGCCCGATTGCTGGACCGCTGCGGATATCTGTCGGCGGAACAGGTAGGCACATTATTCACGGCGCTGCGTGCCGGTAAAGATTACCGGCTGGTACCTCAGCGGTTTATGTATTGGTGGCTTGGGTCGGAATCAGCGCCATGGACCGACTACCTGCGCGATCCGCAACTGGTGCATTTGCTCTCCCGTTGGCAGGTATTATGCGCCGCCCAACTTGCCGGCAGGGAGACTGAACCGGAAGGCTGGTCGGCGATAGGCGAACAGGCGGTATCGCTGCTGCAAGGTTATCAGCAGCCTGACCGCCAACTGGAAAGAATTTTTGCCGTTCTGCTAAGAGATCTGTCGCCGTCGCCGATCTCTACCGATAGTGATAAATGGAGCCATATTGCGCTCAACATGAACTGGGCGCAGTTCCAGCAGTTGGAGATCTTGTCGGGCTGGAGTGATGAGGATCGGGCGACTCCTGACATACGTTTGGACTGGTTTAAGGATAAAGAGCGTCAAAGTCCGGCGGGCAAGCTGACCCAAGAAGAAATCACTCTGCTCAGAGAGGAATGGCTGGCGCGGAACCCGGAGTTTATCGCCAAGGAAAACGCTTTCCATCATAACCTGCCGCAGCTCGCCCTGCCGGTGAGCGCGCGGATGCAGCAGACGCTGAATCAACTGCTGGCCGAAGCGCCGGACTTTTAAGCCATAATCGATAATTAGGAAGCATTTATGTCGACTACTTTTGCGCATGATCAGCAGCAATTGGCTGAACTGGCCGAAAGCGTTATTTCGCAGTCCATCCGGGAAGGTGCATCCGACGCTCAGGTCCTTTTTTTCGAGAGCAACACCCTTCTGATTGAAATGCGCCAGGGTCGGCTACGCACCCGCACCCGCGACACCCAGTCCAGTATGTCGCTTACCGTCTATCGCGGACGGCATCAGGGGACCACCAGCTCCACTGATTTTTCATCCGCCCGCCTGCGGGAAACCGTGCAAGCGGCCTGTCGCATCGCCGGTTATACCGGCGAAGATGAATTTATAGGCCTGGCGCCGGAGTCCTACTTGTGCCAAGCGTCGCGCAATCTTGACCTCTGGCATCCCTGGGATCTGGACGAAACTGCCGCGCAGTTGCTGGCCCATCGCATTGAGAACGGCATAATCTCAGCCGGTCAAGACGTGGTTAGCGACGGCGCTTGGGTGAGTACCAGCCAATCTGGATGGTATTTGATGAACAGCCGGGGTTTTGCCCGGGGCGATCGACAAACTAACCATGTAATGAGCGCCAAGGCGCTGGCCAAAAAACCGGGGTGCAGCCAACTGGATTTCTGGAGTTCACACTCTCATCTCGCGAGCTCAATGATGGCGCCGGAAGGCATTGGCTACACAGCGGGAAGCGGCGCGCTGGCTGCACTTGATAGTGCACCGCTAACCGGTAGCCGACACTGCCCGGTACTGTTCGCCCCCAGTTGCGCCTTAACGCTGCTTGAACATCTGGTGCAGGCGACCAGCGGTGCGGTGCTGTATCGCCAAAATAGTTTTCTTGCCGATGGACTCGGCCGGGACGTCTTTAGCCAGCATATCAGTATAGATGAAGATCCGTTCGTGCCGCAGGGACTGGCCAGCCGGTCATTTGACAGCGACGGCATCAGCGGCGCGGCGCGGCGGATTGTAGATAACGGCCGGCTGTCAGGTTTTTTCCTGTCCGCCTATGCGGCGCGGCGCCTAGGAATGGCACCCACCGGCAACGGCTGGGGGCCGGGCAACCTGAGCCTTTGCAGCAGTCTCACCCGGGACAGTGATGGTTTAACCGCCATGATGAAAAAACTCCATACAGGCCTGTTGGTCACAGCCTTCAGCGGCGGTGGGCCACGCCTGATAAACGGTGATTATTCCCGCAGTCTCCGTGGGTTTTGGGTGGAAGGCGGAGAAATTCTCCATCCTGTTGACGGCGTCACTGTGGCTGGCAACCTAGCGGATATGTTCCGTAATATCGCCGCCGTTGGTGCCGATAGACTCACACAGGGGGCGCTGAGCAGCGGGTCTGTGTTAATCGACGGCCTGCAGGTGGCGGGACGCTAAACTAGAGGATCATTACCATGAATGAGAAAATAATCACTAACCACTTGGCTCAGACCAAACAGTTGTTACTGGCGGCTCACGGTATTACCGATGATGATTTGCATGACATGATGGATCTCGTGCTGTCACATCAGGTGGATTATGCCGATTTATTTGTTCAGAGTCTGAGGCGGGAAAACTGGGTAATGGAAAATGGCGTGGTGAACTCCGGTTCCTTTAACGTCGATCAAGGCTTTGGCTTGCGCGCGGTGGAGCACGACACCACCGCGTTCGCCTACTCCCAGCATATTGACCAGAAGCATTTGCATTATGCCGCCCGTTCGGTAAAAACCATTGCGGCGCCGGGCCGATTGTCTATATCTGCGCCGGTCGCATCCCCCGCTGACCGTCTGCATTTTATCGCTGCCGACCCCCTACTGGCCTGTAGCACGGAGGAAAAAATCGGCCTGCTGGAGAAAATCAATCGCATGACCCGGGCTGTCGATCCTCGAGTGAGCCAGGTCACGGCTAGTTTGGAGTTAAACCATTCAGTAAACTACATTCTGCGTCACGACTTCTATCAGGCGGCGGATATCAGGCCGATGCTGGTCTTGCACGTCAGCGTGGTTGTCGAACAACGGGGGGCCAAAGAAACAGCCAGTACCGGTATTGGCGGACGCGGCGACTTCAGTATGTTTAACGATGAGGCTTTGCTGGATGCGCTGCGCGTCATGGTCAATACGGCTCTGATTAACTTGGAGGCGCGAGCCGCGCCGTCCGGCAGTATGCCGGTGGTTATTGCCGCAGGCTGGCCAGGCATGTTATTGCACGAGGCCATGGGGCATGGCTTCGAAGGTGACTTTAACCGATTGGGTACCTCAGTATATTCCGGCAGGATTGGGGAACGGGTGGCTCAACCCGGTATTAATATCGTTGATGACGGCACTATAGCGGGGCGTCGCGGGACGCTAAATGTGGATGATGAGGGGGAACCGGCGAAGTGCACCACGCTTATTGAGGACGGTATCCTGCAAGGTTATATGCACGACAGCCTGAGCGCGCGCTTAATGAAGCAGTCGCCCACGGGCAACGGCCGCCGGCAGTCCTATGCTCATTTACCTATGCCGCGTATGACCAATACCTTTATGCGCAGCGGACGCTATGAGCCGGAGGAAATTATCTCCTCGGTCAAACGTGGATTATATCTGGCCGATCTGGGCGGTGGTCAGGTAGATATTGTCAGCGGCCAGTACAGTTTCCAGAGCGCTCTGGCGTATCTAATTGAAGATGGCAAAATCACTTCGCCGGTTAAAGGCGCCACACTTACAGGCAATGGCCCGGAAACGCTGCGGTTAATCAGTATGGTGGGCAACGATCTGTCGCTAGATCGCGGTACCGCAGTGTGCAGTAAATCCGGGCAAAATGTGCCAGTATGTGTGGGACAACCGACTCTTAAGATAGATAATATAATTGTAGGCTAAACTTGATGGAGAAATTAAGCACTAATATAGGTTGCATTCTGATGTTGAACTTAACCCGAAACTTGCTCAGTCATTTGCCTTATCGAGTAATTAAGGAGAAATTTACCTCTGTCTTTCACGACAATGTTAGCGTGCAATTCTGTAGTGGTCTCGCTTAGGTAGAACACTAAAATTAGTGTCAGCGGGGGTTGCCTGAGCCGGCTACCGCTGACAGCCGCCAGCATGAAAATACCTATTGATCTCCTTGTGATCTCCTCCCTGAAAACAGTGCCAGTCTAAACTGAAGTATCCGGTCTTTCTTTCATCTCACTGAGAGGCATATCAACCATGAAAAAGACCCGTTATACCGAAGAACAGATAGCCTTTGCCCTTAAACAGGCCGAAACCGGCACTCGGGTGGAGGAAGTGTGCAGAAAGATGGGGATTTCTGAGGCTACTTTTTACAATTGGAAGAAGAAGTTTGGCGGCATGGGCGTGACGGAACTGCGTCGGCTGCGCCAGCTGGAGGAAGAGAATCACCGCCTGAAACGGCTGGTCGCCGATCTCAGTCTGGACAAGGAAATGCTGCAGGACGTCATCCGAAAAAAGTTCTGAGGCCGGTGCAGAAACGCGAGGCGGTCGAATACCTGCTGGCGGCGTACCGCATCGGGGTTCGCAGGGGATGCCGGCTGATGATGCAGAGCCGAACGGTCTACCACTACCGCAGCTGCCGCGATGACCGGGCCCTCACGCAGCGGATACGGGAGATTGCAGAAACCCGCATTCGCTATGGTGTGCAGCGGATCCATATCCTGCTGCGGCGCGAGGGCTGGCGGGTTAACCACAAGCAAACCCATCGGATTTACTGTCTTGAAGGGCTGAACCTGCGGTCAAAACGCCTGCGGCGGCACGTGACGGCCAGGCACCGGCATATCCGCCCGGCCGTGACCGCTGTGGATCAGTGCTGGAGCATGGATTTCGTTGCTGATAATCTGTTCAACGGACGCCGGATCCGAGCCCTGACTGTAGTCGATAATTTTAGTCGTGAATGCGTGGCGATCGAGGTAGGCCAGGGACTTCGCGGTGACGAAGTGGTCGCCGTGATGGAACGGATCAGGCAGACACAGCCGCGTGTACCACAGCGGCTACAGACGGACAACGGCAGCGAATTTATCTCGAAAAGGCTGGATCGCTGGGCGTATGGAAACAGGGTAACGATGGACTTCTCACGCCCCGGGAAGCCCACAGATAACGCCCTGGTTGAGTCATTTAACGGCAGCCTGCGTGATGAATGTCTGAACGTGCACTGGTTCCTGTCACTGGAAGATGCTCAGGATAAGATCGAGCACTGGCGGCAGGAATATAACCAGTACCGGCCACATTCCTCGTTAAATAATCAGACTCCGGCAGAATTTGCCCGAAGCCTGCAAACAGGCCCGGATCTCTGATTTATCCTGGCATCAATATTGGGAAGGGATCATGTGGCTGACGCATTAGAGAACAAAGGGATACATGTAAGGTATCAGGCCAACACACTCCGTGGTCGCCGGTTTAGCATTGGCAAAAAATTTCATCAGACACATATCGGATATATTGAAAGCCCTGTCACTGGATAAGCCACTGCAAACATTTCAGCGGCGATATTCAGAAATGATAATCCTTTACTGATTATTTGTGGGGATCCCTTAGGGGGCAACCCTAGTATTCTCAGTG
>NZ_JAFMOS010000456.1 GCF_019049755.1 Rahnella perminowiae | reverse complement strand
TAAGGGCAAAAACAATCTGCTCTTCGGTGAATCGTGACTTTTTCATCGGCACCACCTCCGTTCAGGGGAGTGTTTATCATGCCGGAATTCTGTTTCTGAATGGAGCAGGATTTTGGGTCAGGGTCACCGGAACGGCATTTTCGGTGTGAAGTAACGGTGATTCATGTACTGGAACGCACTGTAAAGATAGTTGGTCGGTACGATTTCCAGATTCAGAGTGCGGTTGTTACGGCCAACGGAAGCATAATCTTTGTAAAAAACGCCGGCAATGGAAGCAACGACCAGCAATGAAATCACCATTGACACCAGGCGTACTCCCAGACGGCGCAGCAGTGTTTTTTCATAGCTGACCGGTGTCAGGAAAAGCAAAATCGCGGGCAAAACGCCGGTGAAGACAAACCACAGCACCACTTTCAGATTCAGGTATGAGGATGCTTCAGCAGATTGCGTCTCGAGGATATTCTCGATCATGCCGCGATCGAAAACGACCTGGAAGGTCATCATCGCGAAACTGGCGAGGGCACTGACCGGGAGCACGATAATGAAGAATGGCTTAAGCAACGGGCGAAAACTGAAAGGGGTGAACACAAAGTTCAGTGCGGCAAACAGCGCGACCGGAATGCTCAGGGCGAAAGCCAGATTGTATGCGGGCAGTGCATTTAAGATGCGGTAAAAATGCAACAAAATAGGTAAGTTAACCACAAAGGTAAAATACAGAGTCAGCAATAAAGTCAGCGTAAAGTAGCTGATCTTCGGAAATATATAGCGCAATGAAAACTCCCAACAAAATGACGGTAGCAGGGTTAATGTGAGGGAAAGATAACGTACGGAAATGAATATTCATAAGAATATTCATCCAAGCTTAAGAAAGCCTTAATCTACCCGTCATAAATCCTTCATCCTGCAGCGTTTCTGAAAAAGTTCAGAAAATATATAAAATATAAGAGACCGCCTTTTCTTGCATGAAGCCTTATGCTCACCGGCGTAGCGATGTGGATGTTCAACGAAACACCCTTTGTTTAAACCTCTCTGAGCGCGTTTCCCTCCGCTCATTTTGTCTTTCCCTGATTATGCCTGACCGGTTTAATTCATCACTGACTGTCTGCGGGCTGTCAGAAGGATATTCGTGTTGATCTCATCTTCGGCCATCATTGCGGCCAGCAGCATTATTGAACCCGGTGTGATTATTGGGCCGCGAGTGGTTATCGGGCCTTTTTGTGTTATTTCAGCGGGTGTGCAAATTGGCGAAGGAACATGCATTTCTTCGCATGTCATCATCAACGGCAATACCAAAATAGGTAGGGATAATCAGATTGGCAGAGGCTCTTCCATTGGCGAAATCAGTCAGGATTTGAAATACGCCGGAGAACCTACCGGGCTGGAAATCGGCAATGGAAACCAGATTGGCTGCCATGCCACATTACATCGAGGCACTGTACAGGGCGGCGGTATGACCCGGATAGGGCATCTGAATATTTTTGAGCGGGGTGTCCATCTCGGCCATGACTGCCAGGTGGGAAATGCCACGTTCATTGGCGAACATAGTGCTCTGGCAGGGCATGTTTTATTAGGTAATGATGCGCGGATTGATGCCCTGTGCGCAGTGCATCAGTTTTGTATTATTGGTGCGGGAGCCCGTTTGCTTGCCAATACGTGTGTGGTGCAGGATGTGCCGCCGTTTGTGATGGCAGGCGGAAACCGCGCGGTACCTAAAGGGATAAACGAGCAGACAGCAGAATTTTGCCGGGCTGGCAGTTCGCAGCAAAATATCATCCGCTATCTGTACGATTTGCTTTATCACCGGCAGGAAACGATTGAACGGGTAAAGTCAGAAATTGAGCGGCTCAGCACGGAATATCCGTTACTGTGCCACTTCAATGCTTTTTTCCTTCATTCAGCGCGCGGGATCATTCGTTAACGGGTTTACGGTAATCCTGCGGCTGAACAGAGGTGACGGGCTGTCAGGCTTCGAGTGCTAACAGGGCAAAGGTTGCCAGCCAGTGCTCGCCCATATAGGTGCTGTCGAGATGGTTCAGCGCGCTGTGCAGATGGGCTTCTGCCGTCTGACGTAGCAAGACCGCACGCGGATCACCCGCTGGCAGCGCAGAGGCCAGCGAACGCTGACACCAGGCACGGCTGAGATTCAGCCCGTCCAGATGGCCAATTTTACCGTCGCTGCGGTCAGTGACCGTGGCGGGGATAAACAGTGTCGCAGGCTGGCTGTGCGCCAGATCCGGTAAAAAACGGCCAAACCAGGTCACAAATGCTTCGGGCGGTAAAACGCGGCGCATCAGTTCAGCTTCCATCAGGGAAGGTGAAAGGAATTCATCACCGCCCGGTTCCCATGCCTGACAATGCACATCTTCAAGATGCCAGCGCAATGCCGTTTCTTCGATCAATTCTGCCAGTTTGTGATGCTTAACACAGCGGGCATAATCCAGTGTTAACGCCAGGGCAAAAGCTGTGTTGAAATGGCTGCCGACCCGCAGGGGATAGGTTGCCTTTGGCAGAAACGTGCTAAAACTCTTTTCGAAGAACCGGCTCATGGGCGCGAGCGTTTTCGCCCATTCCGCAGCCTGTGGCAGGGTCATTTCATGCAATTGCTGGCTCAGCGCCAGACACCACGCCCAGCCATACGGCCGTTCAAATCCGGCATGTTGCGTCTGTTGCAGATAGGCCATTTCACCGGCGACATTTTCTGCCGTGAAATGCCGGCCGGCCACCTCAATGATTTTTTCTGCTTCCGGCAGTTGTGGAAAACGATCCAGCAGTCGCAGCAATAACCAGTATCCGTGCACACAGGAATGCCAGTCATAGCTGCCGTAAAAGATCGGATGCAACTGGCGTGGCGTTTGCGCATCCGCTGCGCTGCTCATGGCATGCATGAGTTTATTCGGGTATTCGCGTGTTAAGTGATTCAGTGCCAGTGAAGCAAAACGGGATGCCATCTCTGCCGTCAGTACACTATGTTGTTGCGTCGTCATCGTCTTTCCTTATCAGAAACGGAACACAAAGAAATACATAAACGCGGTATTGACCAGCAACAGTAATACACCGGTTTTCCACTGCGCTTTAATCACGCCATTCTTATCCTGCAATTCCAGCAGCGCCGCGGGGACGATATTAAAATTGGCTGCCATCGGGGTCATCAGGGTGCCGCAGAAACCGGATAACATGCCGATCGCGCCCATAATCGCCGGATTTCCGCCCAGCTGGTTGACGATAAGTGGCAGCCCGATCCCCGCCGTCATGACCGGGAAGGC
This sequence comes from Rahnella perminowiae, assembly GCF_019049755.1. Taxonomy (GTDB): domain Bacteria; phylum Pseudomonadota; class Gammaproteobacteria; order Enterobacterales; family Enterobacteriaceae; genus Rahnella; species Rahnella perminowiae. The sequence continues at coordinate 6,916 of NZ_JAFMOS010000456.1, read as the reverse complement.
GGCAAAACCGTTTCCCATGATCATCGTGAAAAGCGCCATGCCGAAGGTATAGGCAATCACAATCGCCAGCGGTGAACCGAGCGGAATGATATTTTTGACCAGGTCCGACACCACGCCGCCGACTCCCGCCAGTGCAAACAGCGCGCCAAGAGCGGCCAGCATTTGTGGCAAAATAGCTGCCCAGCCAACGGTATCCATTGTCTGTCCACCCGCTTTCACTGCTTTGACCGGCGAATCACGCAGCATAATCAGCGCCACGATGAAGGCCACCAGCGTGCCGATTACCAGCGAAATCAGCGTGACGTTTTTGGCTTCCACCAGCGGCGTGTATTTCAGCGTCAGGGTGCCGGCCAGGGTCACCAGGGGGATCAACAGGGCAGGAATAAACAGTTTATTGCCAAAACGTTTTGAGCCAGCTTCACGCTTTTCAACCTGATCAGGCTGTCCGCTTTCTGATTTGCCTTTCCCCAGTTTTCCGCTCCCGGCGATGATCGCCAGCAGAATCGCCATACAACCGGTAATGAAGTGTGGCAATTGCGCACCAAACAGGAAAGTTATGCCGTAAATCCCCCAGAACAGCGCATTGACATAACGGCGTGAGTGGCTTTTGTCGCGTACGTTGAAAAATGCATAAGCACAGAACATCAGTCCCGCAAGAATATAAACAGTCTGCAAGGTGATCATTTCGCCGCGCTCCCGTGTTGCACGTCAAAGCGCTTAGCCAGCGAACGGTCAAGTAACCACAGACGAATAAAATGGATAATCAGCGCAGCAATAGCCGTCGGGATCGCCCAGACAGACAGGTGCAACGGTTCAACGTTAATGCCGTACTGTTCCAGAAAGCCTTTAATCAGGAGGATAGATTGCACCGCAATGAAAATGTCCTCGCCGAAGAAAACAGCCACATTATCGGTTGCGGCGGCATGAGCCCGGATCTTCTGACGGATATCATTGGGCAAATCGCCGTATCTGGTGGTGGCTGCGGCTTCAGCCATCGGCGCGATCAGCGGGCGTACCATCTGCGCATGACCACCGAGCGAGTTAAGCCCCAGTGCTGCGGTCATCTGGCGCAGGAAAAAGTACAGCATCAGCACGCGACCGGTGGTGGCAGCATGTACTTTGGAAATTAAATGACGCGCCTGTTCTTTCAGGCCGCTGCGCTCGAGGATGGCAATCACCGGCAGTGTCAGCCATATCAACCCCATATAGCGATTATCGGTGAACGCTTTGCCAAATGCGCTGATGATATCAACGGTATGCATTCCGCCCGCCAGGCCGGTAGAAATACCGGCGACCGTCACCACCAGTAAAGAGTTAAACCGCAGTGCAAAACCCAGCACAACGATCGGAATACCTATTAATACCCACATATTTTGTCCCTCAATAATGACGTGTTTGCTTTATATTTTTAATGAACCTGAATAATGTTGATACACCTGTAATAACCGGGTGTTATTTCTTATGTTAAATGCATATATATAAAAATATGAGACGGAAAGTAACAAGCAACAGCGGTGAATACAAGGCACAAAGGCGGGGCAGGTCATAGGAAATTATTCTAGAAAACTCAGGCTTAAGGGGCTGGCAAAATAAATAACTAACGTGTCAATTATGACTGGCGAATCTGACAGGAGGCGGGCGAAATAACAGAATAATTAACCCGGCCTGTTGACCGGATATAACAAAAAGAGAGGGTTCAGGCAGTTTTATTCGTTGTCTTCGTCGCCGTAATATTTGACGCCGAGTTTGATCAGCCCGCGGCCTTGTGCTTTGCGGTGTAAGTTACTGTCGCGCAAGGAATAAACACAGCCGCAGTATTCCTGTTGGTAAAAGCGTTCGCGCTTGCTGATTTCAATCATGCGCGCCGATCCGCCTTTTTTACGCCAGTTATAATCCCAGTAAATCATGCCCGGGTAAGGTGCCGCGGCACGTTCGCCGCTGCCTGTGATTTGCTTCATGTCTTTCCAGCGGGAGATACCCAGACAACTGGTGATGGCGCTGAAACCATGTTCAAAGGCATATAATGCCGTGCGTTCAAAACGCATATCAAAACACATGGTGCAGCGCACACCACGCTCAGGTTCATTTTCCATTCCCTTTGCCCGCGCAAACCAGTTATCGGTGTCATAATCGGCATCGATAAAAGGAATGCCATGCTGTTCGGCAAAACGCATATTTTCTTCTTTACGTAGCAGATATTCTTTCTGCGGGTGAATATTAGGATTGTAGAAGAAAATCGTATAGTCGATCCCCGATGCCTGAATGGCTTCCATCACTTCGCCTGAGCAGGGCGCACAGCAGGAATGCAGTAATAATTTATCGTGTCCGGCAGGCAGGGCCAGTTTCTCGCGCATTACTTCAGACATATTATTCTCCAGACTCTCGGATTTTCTTTACGATCTTTTCAGGGGGAGATGATAGAAGAACCTCTCTGTCTGTCAAAATTTTCTTAACGGGTTAAGTTGTCAGAGGATTGTGCGCCGGACTTCAGTGCTATGATATGACCCGATCCGGGGGAAGCCCGGTACACAGAGATCTAAGGATACAGGCAATGCAAATTATGAGATCGAATCAAATTCGCTGGCTCAGTGTGGTGATTGTGACGGGCGGGTTGTTACTGATTCTTCCTCTTCATTTACTGGCATGTTTTATTGCCGGTTTTTTAGTGTTTGAACTCATCAATGCGCTTACTCCGTACTTTCAAAAAATTATCAGTGGCGAACGTGCACGTTGGCTAGTGGTGGCCATTATTGCGACCCTGGTTATCAGTTGTCTGACGCTGGCGATTGCGGGCATTGCCGATTTTCTGATGGAAGATATGCGTAATCCCGTGGCATTTAACGCCATGGTATCGCGTCTGCTGACAGACGCGCAAAGCCGCTTATCGCCCGTGTTACTGCATTATTTACCGGCGAATATTGAAGAGTTGCAGCGTAGTTTCCTGCTGTGGTTGCGTGAGCATATTGTGATGATTCAGGCCGTTGGCAAGAACGCCGCCCATGTTTTCCTGACCATGATTATCGGTATGATCCTCGGGGCGATTATCTCGCTTCAGCAGCCGCGTAAGGGGGAACTGCACGCGCCACTGAAAAAAGAGTTATTGCAACGGATGCATTTATTGGGCGAAGCCTTCCGTAACGTAGTCTTTGCGCAGTTCCAGATTTCCCTGATCAATACCGTACTGTCCGGCATTTTCCTGTTCGGTATTTTACCGTTGTTCGGCATTCATCTGCCGCTGGCGAAAACACTGGTTGTCGTGACATTCGTCTGCGGACTGCTGCCGGTTATCGGTAATCTGATTTCGAATACACTGATTTTCATTGTCGGCCTGTCGCTGTCATTGTGGGTCGGTGCGCTGGTGCTGGCATATCTGATTATCATTCATAAAGTGGAATACTTTCTTAATGCCCGTATTGTGGGCAGCCGTATCAAGGCGAAATCCTGGGAAGTTTTACTGGCGATGCTTATCTTCGAGGCGGCGTTCGGTATACCCGGCGTCGTCGCGGCGCCTATCTATTACGCTTACCTGAAAAGCGAACTGAAAGAAGCGGGTCTGATTTAATCCTTTCTGAAAGCATGGCGCTTCGCGGGCAGAGCGCCATTGTTTAGTCTCTGTACAATCCATGCTAAAAATCCTGAAAAAAACAGATTCAGGCAAGTAATGGCGAGGATCGTTATATCAGTGAGTCACCTTAAGCCGTCATAATTTTACGGTGCCTGCCTTTTCTGCGGGCATGCAGTATTCCGTAATCCAATCAGGAGATAAAAATGACGCTTAACGTTCGTGGTTTCGCTGCACTTTCAGCGGATGCGCCTCTTGCGCCTCATAATTTTGTTCGCCGTGACCCGCGTGATACCGACGTTGTGATCGACATTCTGTACTGCGGTGTTTGTCACTCCGACATCCACCAGGCGCGTAATGAATGGCATCAAAGCATTTATCCGATGGTTCCGGGGCATGAAATTATCGGACGCGTGAAACAGATTGGTGCGAAAGTCGCGGGTTTCAAAGTGGGCGATACCGTCGGTGTCGGTTGTATGGTCGATTCTTGTCAGCATTGTGAATCCTGTGCAGAAAGCCTGGAACAGTACTGTGAAGAAGGCGCTACCATGACTTATAACAGCCATGATCGTCATGACAACATGATGACCTATGGTGGTTATTCTGAACAAATTGTGGTTTCAGAAAAATTTGTTCTGCGCGTTTCTGAAAAGCTGGACATCAAATCTGCGGCACCGCTGCTGTGTGCGGGTATTACCACTTACTCTCCGCTGAAACACTGGAAAGTCGGTAAAGGTCACAAAGTGGCTGTGGTGGGGCTGGGCGGTCTGGGCCATATGGGTCTGAAGTTTGCCAAAGCACTGGGCGCAGACGTTACGCTGTTCACCCGTTCCAAAGGTAAAGAGCAGGAAGCTTACCGTCTGGGCGCTGACCACGTCGTGTTGTCAACCGATGAAGCGCAAATGGCGGCAGTTAAAAGCCACTTCGATTTCATTCTGGACACCGTACCTAACCCACATGATCTGAACCCGTACCTGGATACGCTTAAACGTGACGGCACCCATATCTTGGTCGGTCTGATCGAACCAATCGAACCTGCGCTGCACAGCGGCAAACTGATTATGGGGCGTAAAACGGTTGCCGGTTCCCTGATCGGTGGTATCGCTGAAACCCAGGAAATGCTGGATTTCTGTGCCGCCCATGATATTTCCTGTGATGTGGAAATGATCGACATGCAGGATATCAACGGCGCGTATGAACGTATGCTGAAAAGCGACGTGAAATACCGCTTTGTTGTTGATATGGCGTCACTGAAAAACGCCTGAAGGCCGTATTGAATCACATGGATTAAATAGCGACCTGATGCGCCTGCCCGGTTTATCACTCTTTGAGTGAAAGAACACGGCAGGGCGGGCGCATTGTGGCGAAATTTACTCTTTACACGTTTCTGTGACTTCTCGGCTTGAAAGCGCGGTGGTATCCTGCTGCCTTTCGCCGGGCGAAGGAAAACCAGTGGCTAAGAGTTTTGACGAACTCATCAGAGATATGGATCTGATGATTGAACATGTGGACAGGCTGAAAAACTTGCCCCCACGGGCTGCTCAACCAGCGGTCTCTGACAAACCTGCGTACGATTCTTTCGGTGAGATTTTCGCGCTGAAGGCTGTCATGCGGGCTTTTATCTCTTCAGTCGACACCATCGTAAAAGTGCAGATTGCGAAGAAAGTTGAGCAGGATATCGGCCATCTCGAGAATACCGTGCGGTCGATTGGCGGCGGCAGTGCGGACGCAGAAGACGTCGCGCAAATTACGGCGTATGTTCGCCACGCGGTATCTGAATTAATGGATTAATGCGTCGTTCCGCCAGCAGACCCACCCTTAAAAGCCGGTCACACAGCGTATTGCACCAATACTTTGTGTGACCGGCTTTTTTATGGGCTGTTTGTCCGTAGGCGCGGCAATGAAAAGCGTCTATTCTTGCCATAATTCCTTTTTGCCGGTGCCGGTTATGTCTCAGGATTATCGTTTTTTCGCGTCAGCCCGACGCCGTTGTTATGCCCTTTTATTTGAACACCGCACCCGCACTGGACGACGGATGGAAATATTTTGGATCCTGTTGTCACTGCTCAGCGTGCTGGTGTTGTTTATCGAATCCAGTGCACGTGACTTATTTCCGGCGACACCTGAGATCATCCCGTTGTTCGGCCTGGTCGAAATGGGGTTTACCGCGCTTTTTACGCTGGAATACGTTTTACGGGTGATCTGTTCGCCGCGCAAAACCCGCTATCCGGTGAGTTTTTTTGGCATTATTGATCTCTGCACCATTCTGCCCATGTACATCCTGTGGATGCTGCCTTCTTTTGCGGGGGCGGGGAATCTGGAGATCCTGATCCGCCTGCTGAGAATTTTACGTGTGCTGCGGGTGCTGAAGCTGCTGCGCTATATGAGCGACGCCGGGGTTTTATGGCGCAGCGTGATGCGCGCGAAACGTAAGCTCAGCATCTTCTTTGGGTTTGTCGCCATCATTCTTTGTCTTTTTGGCGGGCTGATGTTTGCAGTCGAAGGCGGCAGTGACGGATTCACCTCGCTGGGCGCATCTGTTTACTGGGCCGTGGTGACACTGACGACAGTCGGATACGGTGACATTACGCCGCATACCGCGCTGGGAAGAATGCTTGCGTCGGTGCTGATCCTGCTGGGGTACTCTATCATCGCCGTGCCGACCGGGATTTTAACGGCTTATATGTCACAAGAATTGGAAAAAGGGCGTGCTGCCCGTTCCTGTCAGACTTGTCTGCATTCCGGCCACGAAATTGATGCAAAATTTTGCGCGCACTGTGGAGCGGTTTTGGCAGCAGATAATCCACAACCCGTTGAAAAGTAGCCTGATAATTGTACGCCAATTGTACTGTCTGGTACAAAAAATGACTAATTTCACGCTTTACCGCCGCATTGCATTAAAAAGAGTTGCTATTAAGGGGCAGTCATGAGTAAATACATACCGGCCTGTGGTACAGACCTATTTATGCACGACATCCTGAGTAAAGTTGTTCCAATTTAAAGCGTTATCCATGATAACCCTGCTCTGACGAATTTCCTTCTTAGTGCCTCCATAAGTAACGACTGAAATCCGGCTATAACATGCCCATGGTGGCGAAATTTATTTTTAAAAGGTAATTCCTATGTCAATGATGAAAGGTCAGGTTAAGTGGTTTAACGAGTCTAAAGGCTTTGGCTTCATCACTCCTGCTGACGGCAGCAAAGATGTGTTCGTACACTTCTCCGCTATCCAGGATCAAGGTTTCAAGACCCTGGCTGAAGGCCAGAACGTACAGTTCACTATCGAGAACGGTGCTAAAGGTCCGTCTGCGGCTAACGTTACCGCTATCTAATCTTACTTTACCGCTGTTTCAG
>NZ_JAFMOS010000457.1 GCF_019049755.1 Rahnella perminowiae | reverse complement strand
ACCTGGTAAACCAGGTGCAGACGGCGGGAGGGGCTCTGACGGGGGCAGTTCAGATAATTCACCAGGCATGGCAGGATGCCCGGGAGGAACGGATCCTGCTGAGAACGGCCTTTTTTATCTCCCGGGAACAAAAGAACAATGCAATCCAGGTCCGCAGGATTCAACGAAAAGTGCAAATTTGTTGTAATGCATTATCTTCGTAACTGCTTTTATCGTTAATGCGACTGGCTGACAGGCACGGTTGAGGATCCTCATTGGAGATAGAAAATTTGGATATGGAACTCAGTATCCGGGAAGCAATCCGTTCTGATCTTGCGATCATGAGTGATTTGGCTCGCGAGCTCAATATCATCCATCATAAAGCGCGCCCAGATATTTATGCTGATGTGACTTTGAATGAGGGAGCAGATGAACCCCATTGGATGGGATTTATTGAAACTGATGATCATGTTGCGTTTATAGCCCGGCATAACTCTCTTCCCATCGGGTTTATTGCAGCGAACATATCAATACCAACAAGTCCACTTCTGAAGCCAGTCCCTGGTTGCAGGATTTGCTCAATATGTGTTCTTGAAACACACAGAGGGCAAGGTGTGGGTAAGGTATTGATGAACAGAGTGCGTGAATGGGCTCTGGCACGTAACTCGCAGGAACTCAGACTGGCTGTTTGGCATTTCAACAAGGCAGCAATCCGCTTGTACGAGGAATTTGGCTTTGAGGTTCGTGCGCTGGAGATGGGCATGCCAATATCTTCTAAGGGGGAGGTTTGAACGCATGACCTTATCCCCGTTGATTAACACACGGCGATGTTTTGAAATACACCCTCAGTGGTCAGAACGATTTCGTAATTCCGCTTTTCGCGCATAGCAGACCTAACGAACCTTCAGCCGTTCTGCTTCGTGCCAAAATCGGAGGTATCAAAAGTCAGTACAAGTTAGCCAACAAGAAGGTTGGTCATAGCTGATGAGTAATTAATCTAAATAATGGACATTCATGCCGGGTGGTTTGAAAATCTTAAGTCTATGATTTACATATTTGGGCATAAAAGCGGATGAGCGAAAATTTAAAATTCATGCTGTTAGCGCTTGAAAAATCACGTCAAGCCTTACCTGGCTGCAGACCAAATCCACCTGTAGGGTGCGTGATTGTCCATAAGGGGGAGGTGGTTTCCGAAGGCTTCACTCAACTTCCAGGCCATCATCACGCAGAGATAGACGCCATTTCAAAACTAACGGTTCCAATTGGTGAATGTGAAATATTTGTCACACTTGAACCCTGCTCCTATCAAGGAAGAACCCCCTCCTGTGCCTTGACACTTGCTGAGCTGAAACCACGTCATGTCTATGTAGCCATTAAAGATCCGCATCCTAGAAACAGTGGAGAAGGACTCAGAATTTTAAAAAATGCAGGGGTCAGCTTTACGCTGGGAATTGGAAAACGAGAAGTAGAGAGTTTTCTATTGCCTTATCTGGTGAAGTCTTAGGCTGTACGGACATTTCAGAGGTGTTCCGGCCCAAAAATTTCGGGCTGCTATTCGCGCATAGCAACCCTTTTGCATATGCATACTGACAAGGAGCGGAAATATTGCTTTGTAGCAGAGGTTACTCACCTGTGTCCCAGCCGTACTCTGAGTAACTCTCATCAGCATTAATGGCTTCAATAGCCTGCCTTACATAGGGTATTGTTTCTTCTGGCAGATCCGAAATATTCTTCCAGCTTACTTCGGCATGCTTGTCAGGTTCTGCAAGGAAGGGTACACCACTCCATTCTCGGCAGATAAAATAATGTCCTATCCATGAACGGTTTTCCGTCCACACATGCATGGTATGCACAAGGGCCAACTCTGAAGGAATTGTGTCCACCCCTGTCTCTTCTTTTAGCTCTCTGGCGGCAGCGGTGGAGAGTGTTTCGCCTTTTTCTAGCCCACCGGCCGGTAAGCTAAAGCCACCATCCATCCAGCCCGTATTAGACCTTCGGAGCATGCAGAGTTCATCCCCTTTTAGAAGCAAGACGAATACTGCTATGGATAGATTATATCTGTCACGGCCCATGTAGCGATTGCCCAATTACTTAGAATACTGTCTGTATATACATTGCTTTAATGCGTTTTGATATCTGTTAATTTTGAAAATGAATGTCCTTACGTCCTTTGTGAGTACCGCCCCATCATCTGTATCGGGGCGGATCAAGTGTGTATTTATTGACAGTGCAATCGAACAATGTTCAGAAGCTATATGTCACTTTCAAGCTTCCATTGGGCGATGCTTTTCGTTGCACAATCGGGCTGTTGCGTGCATCACCAGCCAACTGCGTAAAGCCTGTAGCGGCCACTACGCTCCAGTTCTGGTTGAACTTGTGCGTCCAGTCCATATTCATTGAATAGGCATAAATCCCGGAACCGGCATCATATTGAGTAAACCCCGATGCGGCTGACTGTGATGAACTTACCCCGTAGTAAGTTTGCATATAGTTGTCTGTTCCCCAGCTGCTGGTCAGCGCCATCGTCACGGTATTTTCCGATGAACTATAAAGCGGGCTGATAATGCCGAAATGCAGGGCCGCGCCATTGTCCCGCTGAGAAAACGGCACCTCAGCCTGCAATTGCAAATGAAGCCAGTCGGTTACCTTATATCCCAGACCCAATGCCCCGATAGCCGAGCCTTTGACATCGCCCATACCCCGCAAGTCGTCACTGCCATCGCTCATTGCGTCGCTGTCCACGTCATGATCCTTACGGCCTGCGCGATAGCTCAGCGCAGTACTGTAATCCAGCTTGCCGGAGCTGTTGCCATAACCGATACCCCGCATGGTACTCACGAAGAACCCATTATGCATCGAGTAATCAAGCACCAGGGCTGTCGTGACGCGGTTTTCATCCGAACCAGAATAAAGTGGCGTAACATCCACGCCTCCTCCCAATGTTAAGGCGTTACCCTGTTGTGGTTCTGCCGCAAGTGTTGGGTTGGTCAGTAACGCCAGCAGCGCACCCGGCAGCATTTTTTTCAGGGTGCGTTCTGAGAGTAAATAGGGGAACTTATGACGCAGTTCGAAGTTGCTCATTAAAGAAGTCCTTATGGATTCAAATGATTACGATACAAGCGGGTTTTAAACGCCAGAACGCTCAGTTTGAATACGCACCCTAAAGTTCTCATGAGCTAAAAATGAAGAAATACTTAAGCACGTGCCGGTGACGCAAACCTGATAAATTTCCTGATACCGTTTTTTTCTTCAGACGTTCTTCATTCACTGTTGATAACGTAACTATTGTGAAAATTCTCCTCATCGAAGACGACCTGGATCTCGGCAACGGCGTACGTATTGCCCTTGCAGATCAGGGATTAGATGTCATATGGGTTCGCCGCAAAGTGGATGCGCTGCATCAACTCGATGCCTGCTTGCCGGAACTAGTTTTGCTCGACCTCGGACTGCCTGACGGCGATGGCATGAGCCTGATGGCGTACTTGCGCCAGCAGCTCAAGGGGATCCCCGTCATCATTCTGACCGCGCGGGGCACTCTGCAGGATCGCCTGTGCGGGCTGGATGCCGGTGCTGACGACTATCTCGTCAAACCTTTTATTCTTGCCGAGTTATTGGCCAGAGTGAGAGCCCTTGCGCGACGCAGTTACGGTTTTGAGAATGAGGTGATAGAAATTCGTGGGTTATCTCTCCATGTGCCGACTCGTCGCGTGACGGTGAGCGCGCGGAATGTTGAGTTGACGGCAAGTGAATACGCGCTGCTTGAAACTTTAATGATGCGCACTGATCGCGTGCTTACACGAAGGTTTCTGGAGGAAAGGATATTCGGCGCAAAAGAAAATATGAGCAATGCACTCGATGTGCATATGGGTAATTTACGTCGCAAAATCGGCGACGGCTATGTACGAACGGTGAGAGGCGTAGGGTATGTCATTGATACTGTGCCGATTCAGAAAGGGGCTGGTTGATGCGAAATTTTTGGCACCACCTGAGAACTCCAACGCTCGTACGGCGAATTATGATCGCCCAGATGCTACTGCTTACACTGCTTTGGTGTCTTTTTCTGACCTACATTTTGTGGGAGAACTTGCGTAGCCCCCCTATGCTAACGGGCAACAATACTTACGAAACCATTCTTACATTGGTTGATCGTATGGATGATCGCCCGCAGGATCTCACCGCTGTGCTGAAAAAGTTCAGCACAGCGTTGCGGGAAGGTTATGGCGGAGGTGAAGATCCGAAACTGTCAATCAGCCTAATCGTTCGGAAGAATAAAGAGATAATTTATTCATCTGATGGCGCTCCGGCAGGGGTGACAAACACCAGGTATGGGAAAATTCAGAGCATCCGGAGTGGGGGGCGCACCTGGACTAGCCGTACTCTCAAGTCCGGGAGATCCGATGCGGAGGTAACACTTTTCACCCCTGCCGGAGGCTGGAACTTTTTTATATACCTGAACTCGCGGGGATACTACATATTGCCGCTACTGGTGTGCATTCCTTTTCTTTTGTTTCCTGCGTGGCTGTCAATCCGTATTGCAATGCGCCCCTGGAACAAGGTGGTAAATGAAATTTCCTTACGAACTTCAGAAGATCTCTCTCCCTTAAAAGAAGTGCCAAAGCACATGGAGCTTCGCCAAATGGTGGACGCTACTAATCTATTTCTTGCCAGGGTGCGAGAGAGTTCTGATAGGGAACGGGTTTTCATTGCAGATGCCGCCCACGAACTGCGTACCCCACTGGCTGCGATGCGAATCAATGTGGAGGCTTTGCAGTCCTATGTAAGCAGCGATAATCAACAGGAGTTGCTTGCAGGGATTATTCGCAGCAATAGCCGTGCAGCGCGTCTTGTCAATCAGTTGCTACTGATGATGCACAGCGAAGTGCGTATTGACACTGTTATGGAGCCTGTGCCGCTGACAACGCTCATACAAGAGCGAATGGCTGCACTGGCACCGCTAGCGGCTGAGCGCAGGATTGAGCTCGAATTCTACTCTGATAATGAAATCTGGATCACAGGCGTCAAGGAACGCCTGATGTCGCTGATTGATAATTTAATTGAAAATGCCGTGAAGTACAGCCCTGAGGGCGGACGGGTTGAGGTAGATGTAGGATCACTTGATAAATCTACTCAGCTACGTGTTTCAGATGCAGGGCCCGGCATTCCATTTGAATTGAGGGAGCGCGTGTTCGATAGGTTTTTTCGCGATCCCAATCAGATGCAAAGCGGGAGTGGATTGGGACTTGCAATAGTCAAAGCGGTTGCGCAGCAACACAACAGCAGCGTATGCCTAAATACGTCTGCAGAAGGTGGGCTCATGGTTACTGTTGACTTTCCAAACCACAAGTCAGCCTGAAAGAAAACATAATTTTGATACCAGCCCAGCGGAGAGCCTCTGTCAGAACAATGGAGTTGAAATTGAAATATTTGACCCTGTCTACACTATTATTTTCTATCTCGATCAGCGGGTGCGCCATAACCGTCAGCGAATTAAAAAACAGTCAATCCTCTTATGACGGCAGCTTTACGAGCAAGACAGAGCCCTCAGATACGTATCGAACTTTAAGGCACATGGCAAGGCAGTGCCTGGAATATGAGGCATATTCAGGAAATCCGGTCATCGTATTAAGCGAGTTTGACGGTGAGCGCAATGAAGGTGAAATCAATCAAAAGCTCCTTGCGCAGGGACTGTTGATTAACAACACGCTAATTGAAATAGAAAGACATGATGGGGACAAAGCACAGGTCAGCCTATACACAACCAAGAACATCTTGAGTGTGGGCATCAGGTCGCCAAATATAAGTGATATCAAGCGCTGGGCTGACGGCGATAAAGCTTGCCAGAACGACACTGTCGTCAATACCGTGAAACATCTCAGGCCATATGACTTAATCCCCGGTTGATTTACACACCGCGATTTAAGTAATACCTTCATCAGTAATGAGAATAACTGCGAATGACTATCCCTCGCTCATAATTGCCCTGGATCCTTTAGCGGATAGGTCTGAGTAGCTACGCAGCTTAAAATGATTCAAGGAATCTTTGTTTCGGGGGCGGTTTTAGTAACCGCTACAATTTTTTGCTCATAAAGACGGTCTTTCCACCCATGAATTGGTCACGTCTATCGATTTCATATTCTGGCGCTGCATATAAGGCAATGTTCGCCTCGAATGCTTCGTTCGTCTGCAGGCGAATTTCCCCAACGAGTCATTTCGTCTCAGAAAGACAAATTAAGTGATGAGTAAGCAAAAGTTAAGCCTCTTTATTGAAGAGGCTTTTTTTATTGGCGTGTTGCTTAATACAATATCAATGCTGAATCGTAGACCCGATGTTTTTAATTACGATCTGAGTAGTTTTTTGACTATAAACCAGGGTGTTAGCGGGGATATCTTTATTGATAAATGACATTGCCCCAATAGTGACATTGTCTCCAATAACGATGTCCCCAAGAATGCAGGAGTTAGCACCGATATCGACGTTATTACCGATTGTGATATATCCTATATCAGGCGTTGATTTTTTCCTTCCAATAGTCGTGTTTTGACGGATATTCACATTGTCACCAATCACACATTCAGCTCTGATTACGATCCCCACGTAATGGTTTATTTTCATACCGGTTCCGATATGTGCAGCAATGCTTATGTCTGCGCCATACTTTCTGGCTAAGTTAACACCAATGATTTTGGCGATTTTTCGCTGGCGAGATGATGAGGATTTATACAAATAGTTTGCAATCCGCCACCAAAAGTAGAAGCGTTTTTTGCGATTAAAAGCTACGCGGTGAAATACTTTTAGCCATGAGAATCTTTTGCCCCCATCTCTTTTTATCACTTCTATTCTTAAACATTCTTTCAAATGTTCATAGCCTGTAACTTTATTACTTGCGGAGCTGACCAGAGGATTATCCATATTGTATTACCGTTAAATAAAAGCAATTAAGCACTTATCGGCATTGAACAAATAAACTTTAAAAGAATAACCTGAGTAGAGGATATGCCCGAAAAGCAGGGCGCAGGCGCTCACAAATCTGAAATTTTTAACCAATTTTACCTTCCGCCACCGGACCAATTTGCGCCCAACGCTTTTCCCCTGTACGGCTCATACGGCAGTAAGGGCCTGGCAGGGTGATCCTGCAAGGCGAATCATCGGACGAAGTTCGATGGAGAGTCCGGAAAGCGGAAAGCAAAAAACCCGCCATAGGCGGGTTCTTCTAAATATTGGTGCCCGGACTCGGAATCGAACCAAGGACACAGGGATTTTCAATCCCTTGCTCTACCGACTGAGCTATCCGGGCAACGGGGCGCATTAAACCGTATCGGGCATGTGCCGTCAACGGCTTTTTGTGACAACAGCGGGGTTCGTCACCTGACTGATGCTTTTTACGACGATTTGTCGATTTAACTTACGGCCCAGGCCACCTGTCCAGGTTTGTACCCGACAACAAGCCCGAAAAAGGTGGAGGTTCCGGGACATGCTCCCTGTCGCATTCTGTAAGAAATTCGCCGTATGTTCAGGGTTGAACCGGGGGGTAAAAGATGCGATTATTGCGCCGATTTATTAAACAACTCTGATCCCGTTTTCACGCGACAGCTCAAGAGGGTTGCGGCATGGCTGGTTTATCACATCGCGCTGTTCGCCAGTGCAAAAACAATCTGATGATGATCTCCGGGTGCTGTAAACACCACGATTTCAGTTTTCCTCCTTTTGTCGTCTCTTTCATGCGGTAAGGCTACCGTTTGCTCGCTGTTAGGCATTATTAAAAACAGAGATTAAAACAGAGCAGCTCTCTGATTTTACTGTTGTCTATCCGACGTGGCGTGGCCTGAAACCCGATTTGTCACCGCTTTGCCCCACCGGCATAGCTCCGTTGCACTCGATATCTCGCTTAGCCAACGTCAATTGCCGGGCCGGACTCTGCGCTTACCTTTTATGCCGTAAGATCCCGCTCATTGCCGTGCCATCTGGCACACCCTCTTACTTAACCGTTTGAGAGTCTGAATGAAACACTTAAAACTTGCAGCAAGCGCTTCCGTCGCCCCTTATCTCCAGACTGCACGTCTGGTCGTTGACCTGCGCCGCGCCGATTATGCGGACATTGCGGCCATCATTATTTCTGTCGGTGACCTGAACCACGGCAGGCTGGCGGAGATTGAAACGCTGGGATTTGGTATTCCCGCGTTTGTTGCGGTGCAGGGTACGGAGCAGGTGTCACCTGAGTTTCTGCCATTGCTGAAAGGCGTTATCACACTGTCGGACGCCAATCAGGCATTTTATGCCGCGCAGATTGAATCTGCCGCGCAGGCTTATGAAGAAGCGCTGTTCCCGCCGTTTTTCGATACGTTGAAAAAGTATGTCGAGATGGAGAACGCCACTTTCGCCTGTCCGGGGCACCAGGGGGGCGAGTTTTTCCGACGTCATCCGGCAGGGCGACAGTTTTATGATTTTTACGGCCCGAATATTTTCCGCTCCGACATGTGTAATGCGGATGTCAAACTGGGCGATTTACTGATCCACGAAGGATCGGCGAAAGATGCCCAAAAGTATGCAGCTAAAGTCTTCAGCGCAGATAAAACCTATTTCGTGCTCAACGGCACGTCTGCGGCCAATAAAGTCGTCACTAATGCACTGCTGACGCGCGATGATCTGGTGCTGTTTGACCGTAACAACCACAAATCAAATCATCATGGTGCGCTGCTGCAGGCGGGTGCAACGCCGGTTTATCTCGAGACTGCGCGTAATCCGTTCGGTTTTATCGGCGGTATCGATGCTGCCTGTTTCGATGAAACCTATCTGCGTAAACAAATCAAACAGGTGGCACCTCATCGCGCGGCCGAAAAACGTCCGTTCCGTCTGGCGATTATCCAGCTTGGTACCTATGACGGCACTGTGTACAACGCCCGTCAGGTCGTGGATAAAATCGGTCACCTGTGCGACTACATCCTGTTTGATTCCGCATGGGTGGGTTATGAACAATTCATCCCGATGATGAAAGAATGCTCGCCGTTGTTGCTGGAACTTAACGAAAACGACCCTGGCATTATCGTCACGCAGTCTGTTCATAAGCAGCAGGCCGGGTTCTCGCAGACCTCGCAAATCCATAAAAAAGACAATCACATCAAAGGCCAGAAGCGTCATTGCAGCCATAAAAAGCTCAACAATGCGTTTATGATGCATGCCTCGACCAGCCCGTTTTATCCGTTGTTTGCCGCACTGGATGTCAATGCGCGCATTCATGCCGGCGGCAGCGGAAAACATATGTGGATGGAGTGTGTGAAGCTCGGCATCGAAACCCGCAAAATGCTGCTTGATCAATGCTCAATGATTTTGCCGTTCGTTCCCCCGACTGTCGGTGGCAAACGCTGGCAGGATCATGAAACCAATGAGATGGCTAACGATGTGCGTTTCTTTGATTTTGTGCCGGGCGAGCGCTGGCACGCATTTGACGGTTATGCCGGGAAACAGTATTTCGTTGATCCCTGCAAATTGCTGCTGACCACGCCGGGCATTGATGCTTCCAGCGGTAAGTACACGGAGTTCGGCATTCCGGCAACCATTCTGGCGAACTATCTGCGTGAGAATGGCATCGTGCCGGAGAAATGTGACCTTAACTCGATTTTGTTCCTGCTCACTCCGGCGGAAACACCGGCCAAAATGCAGTTGCTGGTGGAAGAACTGGTGCGGTTTGAGCAATACATTGAAGAAGATGCGCCGCTCAGCGAAGTACTGCCGACGGTATATCGTAAAAATGAAGACCGCTACCGGAATTACACCATCCGCCAGTTGTGTCAGGAAATGCATAACCTCTACGTCAGTTTTGATGTGAAAGAGTTGCAGAAAGAGATGTTCCGCGAGAAGAGTTTCCCGCAGGTCGTGATGAATGCGCAGGATGCTCACAATGAGTTTATCCGCGATAACATCGAACTGGTGGCGATTGGTGATGCCGAAGGCCGTATCGCTGCGGAAGGCGCTCTGCCTTATCCTCCGGGCGTGTTGTGCGTCGTGCCAGGTGAATTATGGGGCGGGGCGGTTCAGCGTTACTTTATGGCGCTGGAAGAAGGTATCAACCTGCTGCCGGGCTTCTCGCCGGAATTGCAGGGGGTGTATATCGAGAAAAAACCGGTTGGCTGGAAGCGTGTGATGGGGTATGTCGTTTCTGCGTAATTTCTTAAAATAAAGCCTGGTTTTTCACATAATCATCTTTACGTAATGCGGAGGCTATAGCC
>NZ_JAFMOS010000629.1 GCF_019049755.1 Rahnella perminowiae | reverse complement strand
GGTTGCCACATGCCATATTAGTGCGCAGGTTTATCGTTGTGCAAAGACTCATCTTCGCGGCAATCACCTGCTTCACAATGACCATAGAGATACAGACTATGGTTGGTCAGTTTGATGCCGTGTTTCTTAGCAATCTCACGCTGACGGCCTTCAATATACTCATCACGAAATTCGATTACACGTCCGCAATCCAGGCAGATGAGGTGATCGTGGTGATGCTGCTGAGTCAGTTCGAATACGGACTTGCCGCCTTCGAAATTATGACGGGTAACGATACCGGCGTCGTCGAACTGGTTCAGAACGCGGTAAACCGTTGCCAGGCCAATTTCTTCACCCATATCAATTAATTGCTTGTAAAGATCTTCCGCACTAACGTGATGACCTTCCGGCGCTTGCAGCACTTCCAGGATTTTGAGGCGCGGAAGCGTGACTTTTAAGCCAGCTTTCTTCAGTGCGGTGTTGTTGTCAGTCATGCGGATTCAGTCCTGTTACTATGTGCTAATCAAGTTGAGGCATGCAGCCTGTGGCATCGGCGGCACAAATTATTCGTTTAGTCTCTTCGTTTACGCAAGTGTGCCAATTGTCGTCAACGATAGCCTGTTAATAAAGATCACAATTTGCCGGTCACATTGGTAATGCAACGACTTGATCGATAGAAAAAACAGAGGAACTCAGTGTACCTTGATACGACCGAAAGTTACAATTTTGTAGCAGTTAAATTGTTAATTTCAGTAATAGTTTGGCCCTTCAATTGTAGAATAAATCCTCAGGGCCAACAGGGTTTTTAGCCAATAATTTCAGAAAGGCTGAGTTCTTCTGTGATCTGTTTCACCCAGGCATCAACACGTTCACTGGTCAGTTCCGGCTGGCGATCTTCGTCAATTGCCAGTCCTATGAAATGCTTATCATCAGCCAGGCCTTTAGAGGCTTCAAAGTGATACCCTTCGGTAGGCCAGTGTCCGACAATCACTGCGCCGCGTGGCTCAATGATATCGCGCACGGTGCCCAGTGCATCGCAAAAATATTCGGCATAGTCTTCCTGGTCACCACAGCCAAACAGTGCAACCAGCTTACCTTCGAAATCTATCTCTTCCAGCGTTGGGAAAAAGTCGTCCCAGTCACACTGCGCTTCACCGTAATACCAGGTTGGAATACCGATAAGCAAAATATCGAATTTTTCCAGATCCTCTTTGCTGCTCTTCGCAATGTCATGCACCTCTGCAACATCTTTACCCAACTGTTTCTGGATCATTTTTGCGATGTTTTCGGTGTTACCTGTATCGGATCCAAAGAAGATACCTACAACGGCCATAAGATTACCTAACCTCTTGTTCTCAATGAAGTGCTCTGCAACGCAGGCAATAATAATGCAGATGATAGCAAACTCGTGCGGCGGAGAATATGCTTCTGCTCGCCTTCTTAGCTGGGAAATAAGTTTATCGGGCAATATTTTTAAGTGTTATCGCCTTTGTGTGCTTTCACGCAGGGTGCGTTAACCTCAGGCTGAATAAGGTCAAACGCAAATTGAAGAAATAAGTCGTCACAATACTAAATTTCGAGAATATTCCGCCGATAGATGATGCGAGAGCAATCTCAACATAATAAAGAAATCGATGCCCGGAGAGGTGTTCAAACATGTCCTGGGGCACTTGCCTGCTGGTTACCTGTCTTGATTCTCCGCATCCCCCTCAATCCTCAGGCCAGAAACAGTCATGTTTCGAGAGAGGCATATCGTGCAGTTTTTAAAAAATATTACCATCAGGGCCGCTTTGTTAACAATTCTTGGCATTTTTTGTGTCATGTGGGCGGGTGTTTCCCTATACACCGTTACCTCCCTTGACACACTGACCCAAAATACCAAAAACAGTACCGAGCTGGTCAATAATATGGCGCTGATCAATAAAGGAAATGATCAGTATTTCCGTACCGTGACGCGCATGAGCCGCGCCGTCGCACAGCTTCAGGCCGATCCGTCAAAAGGCCCGGAAATTTTTGATAGCGCAAAACAATCACTCAGCGGGCTGATGCAGGCGCTGACCAATTTTAAAGCCGCACCGCATCCGGGGCTGGAAGATGCTTCCGTGCAGGAATTAATCACCAGTTGGGATAACCTGATCACGCAGGGCGTCACGCCATTGTTTGATGCAGCCCGCAGCAAAAACACGGAATCCTATAATCAACTGGCCAATTCCACCGTGCCTGCGCTGAGCCGCACCTTTGCCACCTCCATGGAAAAAGTCAGCGCTCAGATCGCGACAGATTTTGACGCGGCGCAACGGCAATCTACCCATCTGACCTCATTCAGCAAAGTGATTCTGCTGACGGCATTTGGTATCGGGCTGGTGATTTTATTGCTGACTGACCGTTATCTGGTGATGGCGCTGGTGAAACCGCTGGATAAAATCCGCGATCACTTCGCGGTGATCGCGAGCGGCGATCTGACACTTTATCTGGATGAGTTCGGTAAAAACTGCGCCGGTAAGCTGATTCCGTTACTGAACCTGATGCAGTCTAGCCTGGTGAATACCGTTCAGACCATCCGCAACTGCACCAATCACATCTATCAGGGCGCGTCAGAAATTTCAGCCGGAAACAACGATTTATCTTCCCGTACGGAAGAGCAGGCATCTGCACTGGAAGAAACCGCTGCCAGCATGGAACAACTGACGGCTACCGTGAAACACAATGCTGATAACGCTCATCATGCCAGCCAGCTGGTTATGGAAGCTTCTACCACTGCGCAGAAAGGTGGCAACATCGTGGCGGATGTGGTCAGCACCATGAAAGATATCTCCGGCAGTTCGAAGAAAATTGCTGAAATCACTTCCGTGATTAACAGCATCGCTTTCCAGACCAACATTCTGGCGCTGAATGCCGCAGTAGAAGCAGCACGTGCAGGCGAGCAGGGGCGTGGTTTTGCAGTGGTTGCCAGCGAGGTGCGCAGCCTGGCACAACGCAGTGCGCAGGCTGCAAAAGAAATCGAACAGCTCATCAGCGAATCGGTTTCCCGCGTCGACAGCGGCTCGAAACTGGTTGAAAACGCCGGTCAGACGATGAATGAAGTGGTGCGCTCAATTACGCATGTCACCGACATCATGGCGGAAATTGCGTCTGCGTCTGACGAACAAAGTAAAGGAATCAGCCAGGTAGCGGTAGCGGTCACAGAAATGGACAGCGTTACACAACAGAACGCCGCACTGGTAGAACAGGCGTCACAGGCCGCAGTATCGCTGGAAGAACAGGCTTCGTTGCTCAACAACGCCGTCGCCACCTTCAAGCTGAAAGACAGTGTGACCAGCGTCGGTTCACGTCCGGCGAAGTCGGTTTCTGCGCCATTATTGCGTCCTGATACCGGCAGGCTTTCGGCGAAAAGTGCTGAAAACTGGGAAACGTTCTGAGTGGGAAGGCGTAAATTAGCGTGGAATAATTAAGAAAAACAAACGGGTAGCCTTATCGGGTTACCCGCTTTTCAATCAACCTTCATGACCGTTAAGATGCGACAGCAGCATCTCTTCAATCAATTCGCTACGACTGATATTGCGTTCTTCTGCCAGCTTATTGAGCATGTCAACAGCATCGGCATTCATTTTCAGCTCCACACGACGCAGGCCGCTCGCTTTATCGCGGCGTAACTGGTTGCGCTTATTGATCCTGAGCTGTTCATCACGGGATAGCGGATTTGTTTTTGGACGCCCCGGACGACGGTCATCTGCGAACAGATCAATCGTCGTGCGATCCAGTTGTTCTTTTGCCATAGGTAGAGGTACAACCAGGGAAGTTTTTACATCGGGAAACGGCAAGCCGTTCCTGACGAGCGTTTCACACATTTCGGGCTAAGAAACCCTGACCCAATTCACCCCCCGCGACTCACTGTGAGTAAAACGGGGCGGCAAAATTATAGCGCGCAATCATACACTGGCGCCCCAGGGGTTCACAACGCCTGATTGCCCTGATTTCATGATAACTTCTTAAGTTGTGCAGACTTTTTGCACAATTTATCCCCAGGATGTTAAACCTCAGGCCACATCGATGAAACGGTGCACAGCGCGCAGTACCGCATCGGGTCTTTCCGCATGCACCCAGTGACCGGCTCCCGCCACCACATGTGCTTTGGCCTGTGGAAACTGGCGGGCAATCGCGTCGCGGTATTCATCCTGCACATACGGCGATAAGCTCCCGCGGATAAACAGCGCCGGATGATCCCATGCTGGCACATCTTCCCAGCCGGTAATGGTTTCGTATTCACTGAGCAGCACGGGCACGTTGAAGTACCATTCGCCCTGGCGGAAGGACTTAAGCAAAAACTGGATCACGCCGTCTTCCTTTATATACTGGCGCATACAGTCGCTGGCAGACGTGCGGTCACGGAGTCTTGCGTCGGTCACAGCGTTAATGGCCGCGAAAATCTCATCATGACGACGGACGTGATAATCCACGGGGGCGACATCAATGGCGATCAACTTTTCGATACGATCGGGGATCCGTGCCGTCAGCGCCATCGCGGCTTTGCCGCCCATCGAATGGCCGATAACGATGATTTTTTGGAAACCAACAGCATCCAGCGTTTCTTCTAAATCTTGTGCCATGGCGGCGTAAGACATTTCATCAGAACGTCCGGACTGGCCATGATTACGCAAATCCACCTGTAACACGTTATGCTGTTGTCTCAGGTCACGGGCCAGAATACCCAGATTATCCAGGGTGCCGAACAATCCGTGGATAAGCAAAACCGGCAGTGCAGTGCTGCCAGTCACTTCAGATCCCTGCAGGCGATAATGTAATTTCATAGAGAAGTTCATACAGATAAACAATCTCATTAGGTTATCATGACTTGCGGATAATTTTTTAAAACAGAAAGTGTCTGCCAGATGCCTGAGCGGGATTTGACTACCAAGAACAGAACGGGCCGGAGCCTGCATGCAGCAAAATCGGGAAGTTGTCTGGATTTTACTTTGCAGCGCAATTCCCCTGTTTGTTACTGCGTAGAAATTTGTATAATCCTTTTGAATGAATTAAGTAGAAGAACAGTACTGGATAAAGATGAAAACTATTGAGGTTGACGAAGAACTCTACCGCTACATTGCCAGCCACACGCAGGCAATCGGTGAAAGTGCGTCTGATATTTTACGCCGTATGTTGAAGTTTACTGCCGGTCAGACCGCTCCTGACGCGCCAGCGACGACTTCTGTTATTGCCGGAACTGTTGCGCAGGAAAAACCTGCTGTCGCAGCGGCACCGACGTCGCGTGATAAAGTCCGCGCCGTCCGTGAACTGCTGTTGTCCGACGAATACGCAGAACAGACTAAAGCGGTTAATCGTTTTATGCTGATCCTCTCGACCTTGTATACCCTGAACCCTAAAGAATTTGCGACAGCGACCGACTCTCTGACCGGGCGCACGCGGACTTATTTTGCCGGTGACCAGCAAACCTTGCTGCAAAACGGCATACATACCAAACCTAAACACGTTCCCGGAACGCCGTATTGGGTTATTACGAATACCAACACAGGTCGCAAACGCAGCATGATCGAACACATCATGCAGCTCATGCAGTTCCCGGCGGAACTGACTGATAAAGTATGCGGCACCCTCTAATTTCAGCGTAAGGGAGAAGCGCCAGTGGCTAATCACCCCCGTGCAGGGCAACCTGCTCAGCAAAGCGATTTGATCAATGTGGCGCAGTTAACGTCACAGTATTACGTTCTGCAACCGGATCCGACAAACACGGCACATGCTGTGAAATTTGGTACGTCCGGCCATCGCGGTAGTGCGTTGCGTCACAGCTTTAATGAAGCGCACATCCTGGCAATTGCTCAGGCGATTGCCGAAGTGCGTAAAGAGCAGGGTACCACCGGCCCGTGCTACGTGGGTAAAGACACCCATGCGTTGTCCGAACCGGCGTTTATCTCTGTGCTGGAAGTGCTGACCGCCAATGGCGTGGATGTCATTGTTCAGGAAGATAACGGGTTCACGCCGACCCCAGCGGTGTCGCACGCCATTCTGACGCATAACCGTCACGGCGGCGCGCTGGCGGATGGCATCGTCATCACGCCTTCGCACAACCCACCGGAAGATGGCGGCATCAAATATAACCCGACCAACGGGGGGCCGGCAGATACTAATCTGACTTCCGTGATTGAGAAACGTGCTAACGCATTGCTGGCCGCAAAACTGGCAGGCGTGAAACGTCAGTCTCTGGATCTGGCGTGGAAAAGTGGCCATCTGCAAGCGAAAGATCTGGTTCAGCCGTTTATCGAAGGGCTGACCGACATCGTGGATATGGCCGCGATTCAGAAAGCGGGTCTGAAACTGGGTGTCGATCCGCTGGGCGGTTCCGGTATCGAATACTGGAAGCGTATTGCTGAGCATTACAAACTGGACCTGACGCTGGTTAACGATGAAGTCGATCAGACTTTCCGTTTTATGCATCTCGACCATGACGGCGTGATCCGTATGGACTGCTCGTCTGAATCTGCAATGGCCGGTCTGCTGGCGCTGCGTGATAAATTCGATCTGGCCTTTGCCAATGACCCGGATTATGACCGCCACGGTATTGTGACGCCTGCCGGTCTGATGAACCCGAACCATTATCTGGCGGTGGCGATTCAGTATCTGTTCCAGCATCGTCCGCAATGGGGCAAAGACGTTGCCGTCGGTAAAACGCTGGTATCGAGTGCCATGATCGACCGCGTAGTAGAAGATTTGGGCCGCAAGCTGGTGGAAGTGCCGGTCGGGTTCAAATGGTTCGTTGATGGTCTGTTTGACGGCAGTTTTGGTTTTGGTGGCGAAGAAAGTGCAGGGGCTTCTTTCCTGCGTTTCGACGGCACACCGTGGTCTACCGACAAAGACGGTATCATCATGTGCCTGCTGGCGGCGGAAATTACTGCCGTCACCGGCAAGAACCCGCAGGAACATTACAACGAACTGGCTGCGCGCTTTGGTGCACCAAGCTACAACCGTATTCAGGCACCTGCGACGCACGCGCAGAAAGCCGCACTGTCTAAACTCTCTCCTGAACAGGTGAAAGCTGACACACTGGCCGGTGACCCGATCACTGCCCGTCTGACCAACGCACCGGGTAACGGCGCGTCTATCGGTGGTCTGAAAGTGATGACCAAAAATGGCTGGTTCGCGGCGCGTCCGTCCGGTACGGAAGAAGCTTACAAGATCTATTGTGAAAGCTTCCTCGGTGCTGAACATCGTGAGCAAATCGAGAAAGAAGCGGTAGAAATCGTCAGTAAAGTGCTTGCTGACGCGAAATAAGCCGTTTTCTTTATCTCATCAAAGGCGCTGATTATTCAGCGCTTTTTTTTTGCCCGTTTTTTGCCGGAAGTTCAGACATAAAAAGATATATCTAAATTCGCTTCCCGGTCTTGCCAGTTTCTGAAAACCGATCTAGTTTAGATATATCGAAATAATTCGATATATCTAAATAGGACATGCACTATGTTTAGTAAAATGTTTGAGGGTCGCCATCGCGGCCACGGTAGTCGTGAAGAAGGGCATCGCGGCCATTGCCGTCATGAATCAGAATACAGCGATCACAGCGAGCGTCACATGTTACGTCGTGACGGTCGCCATCGTGGTGAAGAAGGGCGTGAACATCGCGGGCGTGGTGAAGGCCGCCGTGGTGAACGCGGTGCACACCGTCTGTTTGAACATGGCGATTTACGCCGCGTACTGCTGGCGCTGGTGGCGAAGAAACCGAGCCACGGTTACGAACTGATCAAAGCGATTGAAGAAGCCTCTTCCGGTCTTTACGTGCCAAGCCCGGGCGTGATTTATCCGACGCTGACACTGCTGGAAGAGCAGGACTTCCTTGAGCCTGTCGCCACGGGCAACGGCCGGAAAAGCTACCAGATAACGGAAGCCGGTAAAGCGGAACTGGCACAGCATCAGGCGACGGTTGATATGATTTTTGCCCGTCTGGCGGGGGCGCAGCGTCCGCGTGAAAACAACCTGGCAGAAGGTATTCATGAATCGATGCACCGCCTGCGTCACGCGCTGCGTTCTAACATGATGCGGGCGGATTTAACGTCGGAACAGGTGGTGCGTGTGAGTGCGATTTTGCAGCAAGCCGCTGAAAGTCTGGAAGCCGAATTTGGTGAGGCCAAACCGGAGACCGACCGGCCTAAGGCATAAAGCGATAGCCCACGCCGGTTTCGGTCAGTAAATGACGTGGCCGGGTGGCATCGGCCTCCAGTTTCTGCCGCAAATGTCCCATGTAGATGCGCAGATAATGGCTGTGTTCAACATAATTCGGGCCCCAGACGTGGCTCAGTAACTGACGCTGAGTGATGACTTTACCGCTGTTGGCCAGCAGTTCGGCCAGCAGGCGAAACTCAATCGGCGTCAGATGACAATCTTCACCGTTACGCTGTACGCGCCGGTTGATCAAATCCACCGTCACATCTGCAAACGTCACCAGCGGACTTTCCTGTGCGCTGCCGGTATGGCGGCGCAGGGCCACACGAACCCGCGCCAGCAGTTCACCTACGCCAAACGGCTTGGTAAGAAAATCATCGGCACCGGCATCCAGCGCCGCTATCTTGTCTTCCTCGCGGGTGCGCGCCGACAAGACGATAATCGGGATAGCGCTCCAGTGACGCAAATCGCGAATATACGTCAGGCCGTCACCGTCCGGTAAACCGAGATCGAGAATAATCAGATCCGGTTTACGGGTTCCGGCTTCAATCAGCCCGCGTTGCAGCGTTTCACTCTCAAACACCCGCAAGCCTTCCGCCTCCAGTGCTGTACGCACAAAGCGGCGGATCTCTTTTTCGTCTTCAACAATTAAAATATTTACCGGGGATGCGCTCACGATACCTCGTCGATGTCTTTTTCCATGTCACCTTCCATCTCCGGCAACGCCTCGAGCGGCAGCCTGAAACGAAAACGCGCACCGCCGTTCGGGCCATTTTCCGCCCAGATCCGTCCGTCGTGCACCTCAATAATGGCACGACAAATCGCTAATCCCAACCCCACGCCCGGAATAGCGGATTCTTTATTACCGCGGGCGAATTTTTCAAAAATAGTGTGCTCGGCGCCAGCCGGAATACCGGGACCGTTATCCCAGACTTCCATCTCCAGCCACTCCTCCAGCGGCGTGGCTTTAATGCCAATTGTCGCACCGGTTCCGGCATATTTATGGGCGTTTTCGAGCAGATTGATCAGCACCCGTTCGATCAGGCTGGCGTCGCAGTTAACCAGGACCATTTCCTGGGGTAAATCGATTTTAATATTGTCGTGCGCCAGCACCGGTTCGAGCATCCGCAATGCGCTGCCGGTGATTTCTTCCACCGACTGCCATTCTTTACGCAGATTAAATCCACCGGACTGAATACGCGCCATATCCAGCAGGTTGTTGACCAGCCGGGTAGTGCTTAGCACCTGCTGACGGATCTGGCTGGCCTGCGGTGCATGCTTTGAGCCTTCTGCGGCAAGATCCAGCGTGAGGATTTCCGCCTGGCCGAAAAGCACCGTCAGCGGTGTACGTAAATCGTGGGAAAGCGCAGAAAGCAATGAGTTACGCAGTTGTTCGCGTTCGGTTTCCAGCCGCGCCGTTTCTGCGCTGGCGGCCAGATGCAGACGTTCCAGTGCATTGGCGATCAGCACGGTAAAGGTCTGTAACAGACGCTGTTGTTCCGGTACTAACAGTTGACGGATATTCGGCGGTTCGACCGCCAGCAGGCCACGCGATTCACCGGATGCAACCAGCGGCAGAAGCTGGTAGGGCACGCCGGGCAGGGTATCCGTGCCCGCACCGGCTGGCAGTTTCTTGTCGAAACTCCAGCGGGCGATAGCATCATCGACCACAATCGAAGTCATTTCGCCGGCCGGCTGCATCAGTTCGCCGTTCTCCTGTGGCAGCAAAATGGCGGTTTTGGCGTTCAGACTGGAAGAAATAAAGTGGCGGCTGGTCTGCGCGATGGCTTCCGGCGTCAGCGACTGACTGAGTCCTTTGGACATTTCATACAAATGCTGCGCACGTTTTTCACGGTGACGCGCGATACGTGCCTGATAACGGACGCCTGCGGTCAGATTCCCGATCAGAATGCCGACAATCAGCATTACGCCGAAGGTCACCAGGTATTGCGCGTCAGTCACCGCCAGCGAGCCGCGCGGTTGTACGAAAAACAGATCAAAGCTGACGACATTGATTACCGCCGCCAGCACCGACGGCCAGCGGCCATAAAACAGGGCAACAATCACCACGCCGAGCAGATACACCATCACCAGATTGGCCTGATCGAAAGTCGGCACCAGCCATTGCGACATCATGGTGATCACCGCGCACAGCGCCACGGCAAGAGCGCAGCCCCATAACTGGCGGCTGAAGCGATCGGCGAAAGTGCGTAAGTCCTGCTCTTTACGCAGAGGTGTTACCGGCGCGTCTTCCAGGCCGACGACGATTAAATCAAGATCGGGGGCGATTTCCGCCAGCTTGTCAGCAAAGCTGGCGCTAAATTTCCAGCGCTTTTCCCGCCGCCGGCCGGTCATGATTTTGCCCAGACGATGTTCACGGGCGTAACGCAAAATCGCCTGTTCTTCCTGCGGATCGGAGAGCGTGGCAGTTTCTGCCCCCAGTTCCTGCGCCAGTTTCAGGGAATGCAGAATGGCGCGGCGCTGGCCTTCAGGTAAACGGTGCAGGCGCGGGGTTTCAACATATACGGCGTGCCAGACACAGCCGAGGCGCGCTGCGAGGCGCGAGGCGACGCGGATTAATTTCTCATTCCCCCCGCTGTGACCGATACACAGCAACAGTGCATCACGGGTATGCCAGACACGACTGACACCCTGATCATCGCGGTATTCGCGCATCTGGTCGTCAACCCGGTCAGCAGTACGACGCAGGGAAAGCTCCCGCAGGGCAATCAGATTGCCTTTACGAAAAAAGTG
This sequence comes from Rahnella perminowiae, assembly GCF_019049755.1. Lineage (GTDB taxonomy): Bacteria > Pseudomonadota > Gammaproteobacteria > Enterobacterales > Enterobacteriaceae > Rahnella > Rahnella perminowiae. The sequence goes on along the minus strand of NZ_JAFMOS010000629.1, from coordinate 27,699 downwards.
TTCTATGGCGCGTTCGGCCTGACCGGGGATATAAACTTTACCTTCTTTGAGACGCTGACGCAGGGAGTCAGGCGGTAAATCTACCAGCACCACTTCGCTGGCATCATCAAACAAACGGTCGGGAACCGTTTCACGAATAATGATACCGGTGACGCCGCTGACCACATCGTTCAGGCTTTCCAGATGCTGAACGTTCACGGTGGTAAACACATCGATACCGGCATCAAGCAACTCTTCGACATCCTGCCAGCGTTTCGGATGGCGCGATCCGGCGGCGTTACTGTGCGCCAGTTCGTCCATCAGGATCAGGGCAGGGCGGCGGGCCAGGGCGGCATCAAGGTCAAACTCCTGAACCTGACGTCCGCGATGATGAATACGTTTCGGCGGTAACAGAGAAAGCCCCGGCAGCAGCGCCTGCGTTTCCTGCCGTCCGTGAGTTTCCACTACGCCAACCAGCACGTCGAGGCCGGTGGCGCGCAGGCGCTGCGCTTCCTGCAACATGGCAAAAGTTTTCCCGACGCCTGCACAGGCGCCGAAAAAGACTTTCAGTTGTCCGCGTGGCTTCTCATTGGCGAGCGCCAGCAGGCTGTCGGGATCGGGTCTTTCGTCTGTCATATCATCCTGTCAGGTTGGTTGATAAGTTAGTTTGCTTTCAGTTCATCCAGCGCTAAGTTCAGTCCGAGCACGTTCACGACGTCCGGGCCGAGGTAACCAATCAGTGGTGAGGAGGTATTATCATCAATCAATTTATTCACTTGCGCCAGTGGCAGCCCGCGCGCGGTGGCAATGCGCGGAGCCTGCCACTGTGCCGCTTCCACCGAAATCTGCGGATCCAGCCCGCTGGCGCTGGCGGTGACCAGATCCACCGGCACGGCCGCCGGACTTTGCGGATTGGCTTTTCGCAGCATCGCCACGCGGTCTTTCACTGCCTGATCCAGCGCCGGGTTACTGGCAGCCAGATTGCTCCCTCCCGACGCCATCGGGTTATACGGTGAATCAGAGGTAACCGACGGGCGGCCCCAAAAGTAATCATTGCGGGTAAAATTTTGCCCGATGAGTTCTGAGCCAATCACTTTATTGCCGCCGTCTTTTATCAGCGAACCCGTTGCCTGCTGGCGGAATACCAGCTCTGAAACGCCGGTGGTCAGCAGCGGATACGCCACGCCGGTTATCAGCGTCAGCAGAACCGTTATCACCAGAGCCGGGCGTACATAGTTCATTCTTGTTACGGACATAATGGTCTTCCTCAAAAATCAGCTCAGATGTAAAACGGTCAGGATCACGTCGATCAGCTTGATACCGGCGAACGGCACCAGCAGACCCCCTGCACCATAAATCCACAGGTTACGGCGCAGCAGCGCGGCGGCACTCATGGCTTTATAGCTCACACCTTTCAGCGCCAGCGGTATCAGGAACACAATCACCAGCGCGTTGAAAATAACCGCCGACATAATGGCTGAAGACGGCGATGTCAGGTGCATGACGTTCAGCGCGTTCAGTTGCGGATAAGTGGCTGCAAACGCTGCCGGGATAATGGCGAAATATTTCGCCACGTCGTTGGCGATACTAAAGGTAGTCAGTGAGCCGCGCGTCATCAGCATCTGTTTACCGATATGCACCACTTCAATCAGCTTGGTCGGGTTGGAATCGAGATCGACCATGTTCCCGGCTTCTTTCGCTGCCTGCGTCCCTGAGTTCATCGCCACTGCGACATCGGCCTGCGCCAGCGCGGGCGCATCGTTGGTGCCGTCGCCGGTCATCGCCACCAAACGGCCTTCTGACTGATACTGACGGATCAATGCGAGTTTGGCTTCCGGCGTCGCTTCTGCCAGAAAATCATCCACACCCGCTTCGGCGGCGATGGCCGCAGCAGTCAGGCGGTTATCCCCGGTGATCATCACCGTTTTGATGCCCATTTTGCGCAGCTCGGCAAAGCGCTCCTTGATGCCGCCTTTAACGATATCTTTCAGCTCAACCACGCCCAGCACTTTTGCGCCTTCGGCGACCACCAGCGGCGTGCCGCCTTTACGCGCCACATTCTCCACCAGACCATCGACGGCTTTCGGGAAGGTACCGCCATTAGATTGCACATGACGACGGATCGCATCCACCGCGCCTTTACGGATGCTGCGTTCACCCACGTTGACGCCGCTCATGCGGGTTTGCGCGGAGAAGGGCACGAAGGTCGCATTCAGTGAATGAATATCGCGTTCGCGCAGGTTAAAGCGTTGCTTCGCCAGCACCACGATACTGCGACCTTCCGGCGTTTCATCGGCCAGAGAGGATAACTGCGCGGCATCGGCCAGTTCCTGTTCCGTTACCTGCGGCGCGGGCAGAAACTGCGATGCCTGACGGTTACCGAGCGTGATGGTGCCGGTTTTATCCAGCAGCAACACATCTACGTCACCGGCGGCTTCCACCGCACGGCCGCTGGTCGCGATAACGTTAGCTTCCAGCATGCGGCTCATGCCCGCCACGCCGATAGCCGACAGCAACCCCCCGATAGTGGTCGGGATCAGACACACCAGCAGCGCGACCAGCACGGTCACGGTGACCGGGATACCTGCATGGCTTGCGCTGACGCTAAACAGCGAGAACGGATAGAGTGTCGCGGTAGCCAGCACGAACACCAGCGTCAGTGCCACCAGCAAAATGGTCAGCGCCACTTCGTTTGGCGTCTTGCGGCGTTTCGCCCCTTCGACCATTGCAATCATCCGGTCAAGGAAAGTATCGCCGGGGTTAGCCGAACATTCGACCACCAGCCAGTCTGACAAAACGCGCGTCCCGCCGGTCACTGAGGAGAAGTCCCCGCCGGATTCGCGGATCACCGGCGCAGATTCGCCGGTAATGGCACTCTCATCCACTGACGCACCGCCGATCAGCACTTCCCCGTCGCACGGCACGGTATCGCCTGCTTCGATCAACACATAATCGCCTTTGCGCAGGGTATCGGCGGCAACCTTAATTACCGGTGATTCAGGACGCGGTTCGTAGATTTTTTTCGCCCAGCTGGTTTTCTGCACGCCTTTCAGACTCTGCGCCTGCGCCTTGCTGCGGCCTTCAGCCAATGCTTCGGCGAAGTTGGCAAACAGCACGGTGAACCACAACCACAGGGATACGCTGCCGGTAAAAGCCGCACTGCCGTCGGTGCGGTGCATCAGAATCGCCAGCCAGATAAGCGTGGTCAGAATGCTGCCCAGATACACCACGAACATCACCGGATTACGCCACTGAACGCGGGGATCGAGCTTTTTCACCGAATCCAGCAGGGCAGTACGGATCAGACGGGGTTCAAATAACGCACGTTGTTTACGACTCATCTTTTTAGTCTCTATATTCATCAGTTCAACGAGTTACGCAGCATTACTGTGCTGACCAGACTTGCAAATGTTCTGCCACCGGTCCCAGCGCCAGCGCCGGAATAAAGGTCAGTGCGCCGACTAACAACACGGTGCCGACCAGCAGACCGATAAACAGCGGGCCAGACGTTGGCAGGGTGCCATTGCCGGCCTGCTGGCGTTTTTTCATCACCAGCGAACCGGCAATCGCCAGCACCGGAATGATGACGCCGAAGCGGCCAAAGAACATGCAGAAAGCCAGCAACAGGTTGTAGAACGGTGTATTGACGCTCAGCCCGGCAAACGCACTACCGTTGTTATTGGCGGCGGAAGACACCGCATACAGCACTTCGCTGAAACCATGCGCGCCGGGGTTTAAAATCCCGGCGCGGCCGGCGTCGGTGACCAGCGCCAGTGCGGTGCCGAGCAGCACCAGCGTGGGTGTCACCAGGATCGCCAGTGCGGTCATCTTCATGTCGTAAACGTCGATCTTCTTACCGAGATATTCCGGTGTACGGCCAATCATCAGTCCCGCAATAAACACCGTCAGCAGCACAAACAGCAGCATGCCGTACAGACCGGAACCCACGCCGCCGAATACCACTTCACCAATCTGCATCAGCCACATCGGTACCATGCCACCGAGTGCGGTAAAGGAATCGTGCATGGCGTTAACCGCACCGCACGAGGCCGCCGTGGTGACGACGGCGTACAGCGCGGAGGCCAGAATGCCGAAGCGGCTTTCCTTTCCTTCCATATTAAAATTGCTGCCTGCACCCAATGCAGTGAAATGCGGATTGCCTTTGAGTTCGGCGTACATCACCACCACTACCGACACCACAAAGATCACCGACATCGCCCAGACCAGTGCGTGGCCCTGACGGTTGTCGCCAACCACGCGGCCAAAAGCGAAGCACAATGCACAAGGGATAATGAAAATCGCCAGCATCTGCACCATATTGGTCAGTGCGGTCGGGTTCTCAAACGGATGGGCTGAGTTGGCACCGAAGAAGCCGCCGCCGTTGGTGCCGAGCATTTTGATCGCTTCCTGAGAAGCCACCGGGCCCATCGGTAAGGTCTGTTGCAGGCCTTCCAGCGTGGTGATGTGCTGATACGCTTCGAAGTTTTGCAGTACCCCCTGACTGACGAAAAACAGTGCCAGCAGGAAAGCCACTGGCAGCAACAGATACAGCGTGATGCGCCATAAATCCGTCCACGCATTACCAATGGTCTGTGCTGAAGGGCGTGCAAAAGCACGGATCAGCGCAAATGCCACGGCGATACCGGTCGCTGCGGAGAGGAAGTTTTGCACCGTCAGCCCGACCATCTGGCTGAGATAGCTCAGTGTGCTTTCGCCGCTGTAAGCCTGCCAGTTGGTGTTGGTCACGAAACTCACTGCGGTGTTAAAGGCCAGATCCCATGACAGCCCGCCAAAATGCTGTGGGTTCATCGGCAATACACCCTGTGCCATCAGCATCGTCATCAGCACAACAATGCCCAGGATGTTAAATACCATGATCGCCAGTGCGTACTGCCACCAGTTCATTTCAGCATTACTGCTGCCAGACGTGCGTAAAACACCGTTTTCTATGCGCTGAATAAATGCGCCGGGCTGTCCTTCAATCAGTTGAGCAATAAAGTTACCCAGTGGTTTTGCCAGCAGCAAAAGCACCAGCATAAAACTGGCAATCAGTAAGAATCCGGTTGCGGCCATTTAAAAATCCTCCGCATTCAGCAGGGCATAAACCAGATAGCCGAGCAGCAGAAGAACCAGTAATGCGCCGCAGATTACGCCAACAGTCACAATCCACCTCCACAGGTGTGTTTTTATGTTGTGGCGAGAATAAGGAAAGTCGGGAAAAGATCCTGAAAAGAAAGAGCTGAACAGTGTAAAAAAAGTATAAAAATGCGCAAAAATGAAACCTAAAAGAAACTTGAGTTGCGTATTTATTTAACCATTCTGTAACTAAATTACGGAGGCAGAGTGAAATTGGCGAAGATTTACACGTAAAAGTGGTCAGATGAGTAGTAAAATTTCATCAATTGCGGTATATTTTTCGCAACTTACAGTGTTCAAAAACTTTCCACATTTCACAGGAGCAACGCGATGAATGATTACACGCCATACACGATGACCCGCATACTGGCCCGCCGCGCTTTTGTTATTGCCGCCGGAGTTCTGGCCCTGCCGGTCATGCTGTTCCGCGCTGACCGCGCCCGTTTTTACAGCTATTTACACCGCGTCTGGATGAAAACCAGCGATAAGCCGGTGTGGCTGAGTCATGCCGAGATGGCGACACAAGACTTTTATTAATTTAGCTCCCTCCCCTGCGAAGGGGAGGGGCCAAAAGAAACCCCGTTCCTCCAGCGGGGTTTTTTATTGCCCGCCGATAAACCTGTACAAGATTATTTTTATGTATAAGTTGTGCTAAGATTATACGTAAGGGTGATGAATCAATGCCGCCTCTCTTTTCTTCTTTCAATGCAAGGTGCCGACAATGACGAAAACAATTCCGATTGGTATCAGTGCATGCCTGCTGGGTGAAAATGTCCGCTTTGATGGCGGACATAAACGTCTGGCGTTTGCCGTAGAGCAACTGGCGCCTTATGTGCGCTTCGAACCTATCTGTCCGGAAATGGCGATCGGCCTGCCAACGCCCCGCCCGGCGTTGCGTCTGGTTAAAATGGACGACAGCATCGTGATGCGTTTCAGTAACGACGAGACCGTTGACGTCACCGAAAAAATGCAGCATTACGCCGAAAAACGTGTGGCACCGCTGACCGGCTTGTGCGGTTATATCGTCTGCGCGAAGTCCCCGAGCTGCGGGATGGAGCGGGTCCGGGTATACAGCGCCAACGGTAAAGATGCCAAAAAATGCGGCGTCGGGCTGTATACCGCCGAGCTGATGAAACAGCATCCGTGGCTGCCGGTGGAAGAAGACGGCCGGTTAAACGATCCCGTACTGCGGGAGAATTTTGTTGAGCGCGTTTTTGCGCTGTTTGAACTGAATCAGCTTCGCGAAGGTGGCCTGACACGTGGCAAACTGATGGCCTTCCACAGTCGTTATAAACTCATTTTACTGGCCCATTCTCAGCCCGAATATCGTGAGCTGGGGCGCTTTGTGGCTGCGATGGCTGAATGGGATTCCCTTGAGGGCTATTTCACCGAATACCGGTTACGGCTGATGAATCTGATGAGCCACAAAGCTACGCGCCGTAATCACACCAATGTGCTGATGCACGTACAGGGATATTTCCGTAAACAGCTGAGTCCGGCACAACGACAAGAACTTGCCGGGCTTATTGATCGTTACCGTCAGGGAATGCAGCCGTTGCTGGCGCCGATTACCTTGCTGAAACATTATATGTCTGAATACCCGGACGCCTACCTGGCTGACCAGCGTTATTTCGAGCCTTATCCGGAAGCCTTAAAGCTTCGATACGGACATTAAAAGGAAAATTATGACCACGCATTTAGTCTGGTTTCGTAATGATTTACGGGTAACCGACAATCGCGCGTTGCATGCCGCCTGTGAAGATCCGCAGGCGCGTATTATTGCCGTATTTATAGCCACACCGGAGCAGTGGAAACGACATGAAATGGCGCCGCGACAGGCTATGTTTATTTATCAGCACCTTCAGGTGTTACAACATGCGCTGGCTGAACGTGGTATTCCCCTGCATTACCACCAGTGTGACGATTTTGCCGACAGCGTGGCGTGGCTGAAAGATTTCTGCAAAGCCGAAAAGGTGGAATCGCTGTTTTATAATAAACAGTATGAAATCAATGAGCGCCAGCGGGATGTCGCGCTGGAGAAGGCGGTCTGCGGGTCGGTAGTGTGCCAGGCCTTCGATGACAGCCTGCTGTTGCCACCCGGCTCCGTGACCACCGGAAACGGGGAGATGTATAAGGTTTACACGCCGTTTCGTCGGGCGTTTTTATCCCGTCTCACTGAATCTGACGGCCGTTCGCTGCCTGCGCCGCAAATCCGTGAGCATACCGGAAAAGTGGTCATCCATCCGCTGATGCCGTTCGATTATCCGCTGGAAGATATCGGCGATGATTTTGCTGTCGGCGAGGAAGCGGCGCGCAACCAGTTGCGCCGTTTTTGCCGGGAGCAGGTGCAGGATTATCTCAGTCAGCGCGATCTGCCGGCCGCCGCTGGCACCAGTTCGTTGTCGCCGTATCTGGCGATTGGTGTGCTGTCGCCGCGCCAGTGCCTGAACCGTCTGCGAACGGAATGTCCGCAGGTGCTGGAGAAAACCGACAGCGGCGCATTTGGCTGGCTGAATGAACTGGTGTGGCGCGAGTTTTATCGTCATCTGATCGTCGCCTGGCCGAAACTTTGCAAACATCAGCCCTTCCTTGAATGGACGGATAACGTGCGGTGGCGTCACGCCCCGGATGATTTACAGGCGTGGAAAGAAGGAAAAACCGGTTATCCCATTGTGGATGCGGCCATGCGGCAACTGAATACGACGGGCTGGATGCATAACCGTCTGCGGATGATTGTCGCCAGTTTTCTGGTGAAGGATTTACTGATCAACTGGCGCGAAGGCGAGCGCTATTTCATGTCGCAACTGCTGGATGGCGATCTGGCGGCTAACAACGGCGGCTGGCAATGGGGCGCTTCTACCGGCACAGATGCTGCGCCGTATTTCCGTATTTTCAATCCGACAACTCAGGGCGAACGTTTTGACAAAGCCGGACGCTTTATCAAAGCCTGGGTGCCGGAACTGTCGGATGTGCCGGAAAGAGACATCCATCAACCGCATCGCTGGGCGGAAAAATACCGGCGCGTGTTAGACTATCCGCTGCCGGTTATTGATCACGCGCGGGCGAGAAAAGACACGCTTGCAGCCTTTGAGGCGGCAAAAAACCGGTCAGACTGACTTTACTCTCTCACCACGACAAGGAGCGATGTGATGAAAAAATACCTGCTGGCGCTGATGCTGGCATGCTGGACGGGTCAGGCGAGTGCGGGGTTTGATGTCGTGGCGCTGGGTGTGAATGGCGGCGTCGAAGAAGGCAATCTCACCTCGTACCTGATCCGCAGTGATGATCAAAAACTCTATCTCGGTCTGGATGCCGGCTCTGTTTTGCCCGGCATTCGCAAGGCGCTGGAGAAAGGCAGTTTTCCACAGGTGACGGCTGAAACTGCTGCGCCGCTGACCCCGCAGGGCGCGGTTTTCCGCAACCTGATTGGCGGATACTTTATCAGTCACGGCCATCTCGACCATCTGGCGGGGTTGATCATCAGTTCCCCGGAAGACAGCAAAAAACCGATTTACGGCACAGCGGATACCATTGGCACGCTGCGTCAGCATTACTTCAACGGCCGCGTCTGGCCTAACTTCACCGACTCCGGCAGTGGTTTACGCATCGGCACCTATCGCCTGAACCAGCAGCGCCCGGCGCAACGGTTCTCCCTTGGCCTGACCGGCCTGGACGGCAATATTTACCCGCTCAGCCACGGCGGCACACCCTCGGCCATGATTCTGGTGAGCCGTAATAAAGAGTCGTTTGCCTTCTTCGGCGATACCGGCCCGGATGAAGTCGAAAAATCAAAAAATCTCGATACCGTGTGGCGCGTGCTGGGCGATGAGGTGAAAGCTAAACGGCTGAAAGGCATCATCATCGAAACGTCTTATCCGGATGGTGTGCCTGACAGCAAACTGTTCGGACATCTGACGCCGGACTGGTTGCTCAAAGAGCTTGGGCGGTGGCAGGAATATGCCGGAGGCGAAGGGGCGCTGAACGGCATCACGGTGATTATCAGCCACGTTAAACCGAGCCTGAAAGCCGGTGCTGATCCTGAAAAAGAGATCATGGCGCAGCTGGAAAAAGGGAATAATCTGGGCGTGAAGTTTGTGCGGATGGCGCAGGGTGATAAATTAGAGATCAAATAGACCATCCATTAATAACGAGAAACGTCATGAACAACCTCCAGCTTGAAAAGCTGATTAATCAGAAACTGGATATCAGCAATTACAAAGATTACGCACCGAACGGATTGCAGGTCGAAGGACGGCGTGAAGTGCAGCGTGTGGTGACCGGCGTAACGGCGTCGCAGGATCTGCTGGATGCTGCGATTGCTGTCGAAGCCGATGCGGTTCTGGTGCATCACGGTTATTTCTGGAAAGACGAACCGGCTGAAATCCGTGGCATGAAACGTAACCGTCTTAAAACATTGCTGGCAACGGATACCAATATGTACGCCTACCATCTGCCGCTGGATGGCCATCCGGAACTGGGGAATAACGCGCAGCTGGCGAAATTGTTCGGTATTAACGTACAGGGCGAAATTGCGGTGCTGTTGCCCTGGGGAGAACTGGAAAAACCGCTGACCGGTGAAGAATTCCGCCAGCGCATTGAAGTCACGCTGGATCGCAACGTGTTGCACAGTTCACAGAATGCACCGGCCGAAATCCGCCGTGTCGCATGGTGCTCCGGGGGTGGTCAGGGTTACATTCAGAAAGCGGCAGAATATGGCGTCGATGCCTTTATCAGCGGCGAAGTGTCCGAGCAGACCATTCACATTGCCCGCGAAATGGGGCTGCATTTCTACGCCGCAGGCCATCACGCCACCGAACGTTATGGCGTGAAAGCACTGGGCGAATGGTTAGCTGCTGAGCATAATCTTGATGTCATGTTTATCGATATCGATAACCCGGCCTAATTTTTCTTTTCGCTAGTCTCTTCAGAAACGCTGTCTTCCAGCAGGGTAAATGCCCGCTGTAATCCGGTATCCACTTCAGGGTCTGCGCCCTGGGGTGGGTACTTGCTTTCCTCTTCTTCCTCTGTGGCTTCGCTTTCGTCAACCACGGGTTCCACCACATTTTCCGGCGCGGGCATGGTTTCCTGAATCATCTGTTCGTCAAACGCCGGGTTCAGGGCAGGCGAGAGCGGGGAACTGCTCAGACTGTCAGGTATGGCGATGTGCGGAACCGGCGCATCGGTGGCCATTTGCATGGCTTCTTCTTTTCTGGAAGTGCGGCTCAGCGCCACAATACCTACACCACACAGCGCGAAAAAGGCGTAAAGAATGTTGCCGCCCAATGGCTGGATCAGCGCACCGACCGCCAGCGGGCCGATACAGGCACCGACGCCAAAAGCCATCAGCAGACAGGCTGAAAGCGAGACACGACGCTCCGGTTCGATCATGTCATTGGCAAGTGCGACAATCAGCGGGTACAGCGTGAACTGCATCAGGCTGACGACAAAACCAATGGCGAGCAACAGCGGGAATGAAATGTGGCTGAACAACGCCAGCGGCAGGGCGGTAATGGCCAGCAGGATGGCGTTTATGCGCATCAGCATGTTGCGGTTATAGCGGTCGGAAAGCCAGCTGAGCGGGAACTGTGCCAGCAGACCGGCGAAAATCGCCAGCGCCATAAACAGACCGGTTTGTTGAGTGGTCAGCGCTTGCTGACTGGTGTAAATCGGTGCCATCCCGTAAAACGAGCCGACGACCATGCCGATAACCAGTGTAATCGCCAGCACCTTGGGGATCGTGCCGATAAAGAATTTAAGCTCCATCGGTGCCGGAGACATATGGCCGACGTTAGTGCGCGTGGTCAGTGCAATCGGCACAAGGCACAGGGCGAAACACAGGGCAATAACGATAAGCGTACTCACGCCTAAATCGCTGTTGAGCATCAGTACGACCTGACCGAGCGCCATCCCGAGATAAGAGGCCACCATATAAAAGCCGAATACCACGCCGCGCTGGTTGGCTTCAGCCTGATCGTTGAGCCAGCTTTCCAGCACCATATATTGCACCATCATGCATAAGCCGATGATCAGACGCAGTACCACCCAGACCGGGATGATGTCAGTCAGGCCATGCCCCAGCACGGCGGCGGTGATGATACCGGAGCAGGAAACGTAGGCACGAATATGACCTACGCGGGCGATCAGGATATGGCCAACCTTGCCGCCGATCACCAGTCCGATGTAGTTAGCCGCGATGATCGCCCCGATCATCGCACCACTGACATGAATGGCGGAAAGACGCAGGGAAATGTAAGTCGTCAGCAGGCCGGAGCCCAATAACATCAGTAATGTCGTGGTATAAAGCGGAAAAAAGAGTGCTAATGGTTTTCTCACAGGCCATCCCTATTGTGTAACGAAGGCGTTATCCAAACGCTAAAAAACAGCAACGTTTCTGAGAGTAGCAGGTGAAGGCGGCGGGCGAAACCTCAGTGTCCCGCACAACAGGGAGATGAGTTGACATCAGTACTCTGTTTCACGCATAACTGATAACAAATCTCACGCTATTGATTCGATGAATAACCCGATGATCCACAACCCTTCTTTAAGGAGTATCTGAGTGCAACGAGCACGATGTTACCTGCTGGGCGAACGCGCGGTAGTGCTGGAACTTGACCCCCCGGTGTCGCTGGCAAGCCAGCAGCGGATCTGGGGACTGACGCAACGTTTACAGGATCGCGCCGTGTATCCGGGCGTGCGTGAAGTCATTCCCGGTATGAATAATCTGACGGTATTACTCACCGAGGCGCAAAGTTCGGCGCTGGATGCAATTGAGCGACTGCAAAACTGGTGGGAAGAAAGCGAAGCCATCGAGCCGGAATCGCGGCTGGTTGAAATTCCTGTGATTTACGGCGGTCTGCAGGGGCCGGATTTAGACAACGTGGCACGCCATACCGGTATGACGCCGGGTCAGGTGGTTGAATGCCATGCGGGTGTTGACTACACCGTTTATTTTCTCGGCTTCCAGCCCGGTTTTCCTTATCTGGGCGGCATGCCATCGAAACTTGCCACGCCACGTCACGGCGAACCGCGTCTGTCGGTGCCTGCGGGCTCGGTTGGCATTGGTGGCAGTCAGACCGGCATTTATCCTCTCTCGACGCCGGGCGGCTGGCAACTGATCGGTCAGACGCCAGTCGCGATGTTTGATCCCCTGCGTGCATCACCGACATTACTGCTGCCGGGTGACAGCGTACGCTTCGTGCCACAGAAGGAGGGCGTATGCTGAAGGTTTTACGCGCAGGGATGTTGACCACGGTGCAGGACTTGGGTCGCAACGGTTACCGCCAGCAGGGCGTGAGTCAGTCCGGTGCGCTGGATGCCCCGGCACTGCGGTCTGCCAATCTGCTGGCCGGCAATGACGAAAATGCGGCGGCGCTGGAAATCACACTCGGCCAGTTCAGTGCTGAATTTTACCGTGAAGGCTGGATAGCGCTGACCGGGGCCGGTTGTCATGCACAGCTTGATGGGAAAGAGGTATGGACCGGCTGGTGTTACAAAGTGAAGCCGGGCCAGATACTGACCCTGAAAATGCCCACCCGTGGCATGCGCAGCTATCTGGCGATTTCCGGCGGCATTGATGTGCCTGAAGTCATGGGATCGCGCAGTACCGATCTGAAAGCCAAATTTGGTGGCTTTCACGGGCGGGCATTGCAAGACGGTGACAGGTTGCCCACCGGCGATTCGTTTGGGCAGCCGAAAAAATCCTGTGGCATTAAACAGCTACTGTTTGGTAACCGTATTCGTGCATTGCCGGGGCCGGAGTATCAGGAGTTCAGCGAGACGTCGCGCGGGGAGTTCTGGCGCGCCGCCTGGCAGCTGAGCCCGCAAAGTAACCGTATGGGATACCGGCTGCACGGTCACACACTGAAACGCGAAACTGACCGTGAAATTCTGTCGCACGGCTTATTGCCGGGCGTAGTTCAGGTGCCGCACGGGGGGCAGCCGATTGTGCTAATGGCTGATGCCCAGACCACCGGCGGCTATCCGCGTATTGCCTGTGTCATTGAGGCGGATTTGTATAATCTGGCGCAAATCCGGCTGGGCGAACCGGTGCATTTCGTCAAATGCACACCGGAAGAGGCGCAGAAAGCCTTGCGTGAGCAATCGCTCTTTATCGAACAGATTAAACGGGGGCTGCATGGTCATTGATCTTAATGCCGATCTAGGCGAAGGCTGTGCACATGATGAGGCACTGTTACAACTCGTCAGTTCGGCCAATATTGCCTGCGGATTTCATGCCGGAGATGCGCAGACCATGCGGCAATCCGTACGCCATGCGCTGAAATACGGTGTGGCAATTGGTGCGCACCCAGGTTTTGCGGATCGCGAAAATTTTGGCCGCACTGCCATGAACGTGCCTGCCGAAACCCTGTATGCCCAGGTGGTGTATCAGTTGGGTGCACTGGCTGCCATCACCCGTGCCGAAGGCGGACATATGGTGCATGTGAAGCCGCACGGCATGTTGTACAACCAGGCAGCAACCGACCCCGTACTGGCGGATGTTATCGCCCGGGCGGTGCATGCGGTAGATCCGGCATTGCGTCTGGTCGGGCTGGCGGGCAGCGAATTAATTCATGCCGGTGAACGCCTGGGATTGCAAACCCGTCAGGAAGTATTCGCTGACCGGCGTTATCAGAGCAACGGTACGCTGGTGCCACGCAGTCAGCCGGATGCAATGATCGAAAGCGATGAACTGGCGCTGGACCAGACGCTGTCGATGGTACAGCAACAGAAAGTACTCAGCCGTGAAGGCGTCTGGGTGCCGGTTAAAGCTGACACTGTTTGTCTGCATGGTGATGGTGAACATGCACTGACGTTTGCCCGGCGGCTGAGGAATGCGTTTGTTGAACAGGATATTCAGATCAGCGCAGGCTGATTTTGGCAGAATCTGAGGAGCATCTATGCGTAAAGTTTTAGTCACCGGTTTCGAGCCCTTTGGCGGCGAGCGCGTTAATCCGTCATGGGAAGTGGTCAGGCAACTGGGTGACCTGGAATTGTCGGGTGCGCAGATTGTGGTGCGTCAGTTGCCGTGCGTGTTCGGCAAAGCCATTGATGCACTCAATGCGGCCATTGATGAAGTGCTGCCTGAAATGGTGATCTGCGTCGGGCAGGCCGGTGGCCGGAGTGATTTCAGTATCGAACGCGTAGCGATCAATGTCGATGATGCGCGTATTGCCGATAATGAGGGTAACCAACCGGTGGATGAAACCATCGTCAGCGCGGGCCCGGCAGCGTATTTTTCCACCCTGCCGATCAAGACGATTGTCAACGGATTGCGCGAGTCAGGGATCCCGGCATCGGTGTCGCAAACCGCCGGTACTTATGTCTGCAATCATGTGATGTACGGCCTGTTACATCGTCTGGCGCAGCCTGCCTGCAAAGTGGTGAAGGGCGGTTTTATCCATATTCCTTATCTGCCGGAACAGGCCGCACATCATCCGGGTGCGCCAAGTATGTCAGTACATACTGTTCTGAACGCCCTTGAGCTGACTATCGCCATCGCGCTGCATACGGAGCAGGATTTGAAAATTGCCGGGGGTGCAACTCACTGATGCCTGAAGGTCCTGAAATCCGCCGCGCAGCTGATGTGCTGGCTGCTGCGGTAGTGAATAAGCCCCTGACCGATGTCTGGTTTGCGTTTCCGGCACTCAAACCCTATCAGTCAGCGCTCAGGGGCACGAAAATCACGTCAATTGAAACACGCGGAAAAGCACTGCTGACGCACTTTTCCAACGGTCTGACTCTTTATAGTCACAATCAGCTTTACGGGGTCTGGCGGGTAGTGAAGGCCGGCGAAGTCGCCAGGGAAACCAAACGCTCGCTGCGGGTCATGCTGGAAACCACGGAGGCGGCGATCCTGCTGTACAGTGCATCCGAAATCAGTATTTACGATACGGCGGAGATCGAAAATCATCCGTTCCTGCAGCGTATCGGCCCGGATGTGCTGGATGAGCGTCTGACTGTCGAGCAGGTACGTGAGCGGTTATTGTCCCCTAAATTTTGCAACCGTCAGTTAGGCGGAATGTTGCTGGATCAGGCCTTTCTGGCGGGATTGGGCAATTATCTGCGGGCGGAAATTCTCTGGCTGGCGAAACTGCTGCCGGATCATAAACCCAAAGAGCTGAACGAAACGGAACTGCAGGCGCTGGCCGATGCCTGTTTATCTGTTGCGCGCTTATCGTATGCCACGCGCGGCACGATGGATGAAAATGTGCATCACGGTGCGCTGTTTCGTTTCAAGGTGTTTGGCCGGACAGGCTTACCCTGCGAACGTTGCGGCGATCCGATTATGAAAACCAGCGTGTCATCGCGACCGTTCTTCTGGTGTCCGGTGTGTCAGGTATAGCAAACGCACCGAAATGAAAAAGGCTCCCCCGGGAGCCTTTTTGTCATCCTTGAAAAGGAAGATTACTTTTTCAGCTGAGAATGGAAATCGCGTTTGTCATAGCCGGTATAAAGCTGGCGCGGACGGGCGATTTTGACGCCTTCCTGATGCATTTCGCTCCAGTGAGCAATCCAGCCGACAGTACGTGCCATCGCGAAGATCACGGTGAACATCGAAGACGGAATACCCATCGCTTTCAGGATGATGCCGGAGTAGAAATCGACGTTCGGGTACAGTTTCTTCTCGATGAAGTAAGGGTCGTTCAGCGCGATATGCTCAAGCTCCATCGCCACTTCCAGCAGGTTGTCTTTCAGATCCAGCTCTTTCAGGACTTCATGACAGGTTTCACGCATCACGGTCGCGCGCGGGTCATAGTTTTTATAAACACGGTGACCAAAGCCCATCAGGCGGAAGGAATCATTTTTATCTTTCGCGCGTTTCACGAATTCAGGAATGTGATCAACGCTGCTGATTTCTTCCAGCATTTTCAGTGCAGCTTCATTCGCGCCGCCGTGGGCCGGTCCCCACAGGGATGCGATACCCGCAGCAATACAGGCAAACGGGTTAGCGCCAGAAGAACCGGCGGTACGCACGGTGGAGGTCGAAGCATTTTGCTCGTGGTCAGCGTGCAGGATCAGGATACGATCCATTGCGCGTTCCAGAATCGGGTTCACTTTGTATTCTTCACACGGGGTGGAGAACATCATGTGCAGGAAGTTACCGGCATAAGACAGGTCGTTGCGCGGATACACAAACGGCTGGCCGATAGAATATTTGTAACACATGGCGGCAACGGTCGGCATTTTGGACAGCAGACGGTAAGCAGCGATTTCACGGTGACGTTCGTTTTCTACATCGATCGAATCGTGATAAAACGCCGCCAGTGCGCCGGTGACACCACACAGAACAGCCATCGGGTGAGAATCACGACGGAAGCCGTGGAACAGACGGGTGATTTGCTCATGCACCATCGTGTGACGGGTAACATTGGTTTTGAATTCATCATACTGTTTCTGAGTCGGCACTTCGCCATTCAGCAGCAGGTAGCTCACTTCAAGGAAAGTGGACTCTTGTGCCAGCTGGTCAATCGGGAAACCACGGTGCAGCAGAACGCCTTCGTCACCATCGATATAGGTGATTTTGGACTCGCAGGATGCAGTAGAGGTGAAGCCGGGGTCATAAGTGAAAAGACCTTTGGAACCGAGGGTGCGGATATCCACTTCATCCTGGCCCAGTGTGCCGGACAGCACATTAAGTTCAATCGGGTCGTGACCTTGTAGGGTAAGTGTCGCTTTCTTATCAGCCATTTACAGTCTCCTTAGCGCCTTATTTTTAAAAATCAGTAACAACAGAAATGCCTGGAAGCGACGCCTTGTAAGGTCATTATTATTGTCAGCCTTAGCTCTGCGATCGAATGGGAAGGGAACGTAGAGCTGAGTCGAAGTGCAGTCTCAGACTGCTCTGTGACAAACAAGCGGCGTTTCATCGTTGTTAACGATTCGGTAAATCATTACTGTTCTGTCACTCAGTACCGGTGAAGAGTATGAGGATTTACACAATCACCACTTTTGCATAACTTGGGCCATCAGGGAAGACCCCGCATGCGATTGTGTGATCCGCTGATTCTTCAGAAACTTTCACTATTTTGGTGCGTGAAGGCGAAGCCGGTATGTGCTCAGAATCACAGTCCTATTGGAATAGTTCTTTTGTAATAGAAATGTTGATCAAATGTCAAACCAGATAATTTATTTTGTGTCTTTTATGAAAAGTGAGAGATAACTCACTGTTTCGCAGAAATGTGAATAAAGCATTTGTAGGGCAATTGTAATAAGAATGTGATCAACCTATACTCCTACAAGGTCTCCGGACAATCCGAAGTAGGAGCACCCAGCATCATTTTCTTCGCCCTTCACGTTACGGCTACGAAAATACTTTTATCGCGCCTTTTAAGCACACTGGATGTCGTCCTTTGAGCGCGAAAAATGATGAGCTTTTAGCTCAGCTTTCCAAAGTTATTGGTGTTGTGGGAAGGCGGCAAGCAACCGAATCCTTATGAGCTGACACAGGTTAGTGATTAGGGTGAGCGCGCAGCCAACGCACCCACAGCGACAAGAACAAAGGAAAGGGTGCTGTCTGACATACTGCTCCGGACCGGAGGGAAAATAATAAGAGCTGTGTGGGCAAAACCGTGAAAAAACAAAGACCTGTCAATCTGGATCTGCAAACGATCCGATTTCCTGTTACTGCGATAGCGTC
Organism: Rahnella perminowiae; assembly: GCF_019049755.1. Taxonomy (GTDB): domain Bacteria; phylum Pseudomonadota; class Gammaproteobacteria; order Enterobacterales; family Enterobacteriaceae; genus Rahnella; species Rahnella perminowiae. The sequence goes on along the minus strand of NZ_JAFMOS010000629.1, from coordinate 9,947 downwards.
CATCTTACACCGAGTCTCTGGCGTAATTACCTTCGTCGCCGTCGGTATCCTCCTCTGGCTGTTAGGCCTGTCTCTCTCTTCTCCTGAAGGGTTTGCACATGCTGCCGCCATCATGAATAGCTTGTTCGTAAAATTCATCTTTTGGGGAATACTCACTGCGCTGGCCTATCACGTTTGCGGTGGCGTCCGCCATTTGCTGATGGATTTTGGCTATATCGAAGAGAGTTTGGCTGCCGGTACCCGTTCTGCCCAGGTGGCAATCGGTCTGACCGTCGTGCTGTCAATTCTGGCTGGAGTCCTCGTATGGTAAGCAACGTTTCTGCGTTAGGGCGTAATGGTGTGCACGACTGGCTGTTACTGCGTGCTTCCGCAATTATCCTCACCTTGTACATCCTCTATATTCTGGGCTTTGTGGTTCTGGCTCAGGAACTGACATTTGATGTCTGGCATGGCTTCTTCTCTTCCTCCATCACCAAAGTATTCACACTGCTGGCGCTGCTCTCAATTCTGATACACGCGTGGATCGGCATGTGGCAGGTGTTAACGGACTATGTGAAATCGCTGGCTGTCCGACTGGTGCTGCAACTGGCTATTGTCGTGGTGTTAGTGGTTTACCTACTTTACGGAACAATTGTTGTTTGGGGAGCGTAGTAAATGAATCTGCCAGTCAGAGAGTTTGATGCTGTCGTTATCGGTGCGGGTGGCGCCGGTATGCGTGCCGCGTTACAAATTTCGCAAATGGGGCTGTCTTGTGCCCTGATTTCAAAAGTCTTCCCGACCCGCTCCCATACGGTGTCAGCGCAGGGCGGTATTACCGTTGCGCTGGGTAACACCCATGAGGATGACTGGGAATGGCATATGTATGACACCGTAAAAGGTTCCGACTATATCGGTGACCAGGACGCCATTGAATATATGTGTAAAACCGGGCCGGAAGCGATTCTGGAACTCGAACACATGGGGCTGCCTTTCTCCCGTCTGGACGATGGCCGTATTTATCAGCGTCCGTTTGGCGGGCAGTCGAAGAACTTCGGCGGCGAACAGGCGGCACGTACCGCCGCCGCAGCCGACCGTACCGGTCACGCCTTGTTGCATACGCTGTATCAGCAAAACCTGAAAAATGGCACCACAATTTTCTCAGAATGGTATTCGCTGGATTTAGTGAAAAACCAGGACGGCGCGATCGTTGGCTGTACCGCAATCTGTATTGAAACCGGTGAAGTGGTGTACTTCAAAGCCAAAGCGACCGTGCTGGCGACCGGTGGTGCAGGCCGTATTTACCAGTCCACCACCAACGCCCACATTAATACCGGCGACGGTGTCGGCATGGCGCTGCGTGCAGGTGTTCCGGTGCAGGATATGGAAATGTGGCAGTTCCACCCGACCGGTATCGCCGGCGCAGGCGTTCTGGTAACAGAAGGCTGTCGTGGTGAAGGCGGTTATCTGCTTAATAAAGACGGCGAGCGTTTCATGGAACGTTATGCGCCGAATGCCAAAGACCTGGCGGGTCGTGACGTGGTGGCGCGTTCCATCATGATCGAAATCCGCGAAGGCCGCGGCTGTGAAGGTCCGTGGGGCCCGCACGCCAAACTGAAACTCGACCATCTGGGTAAAGACGTTCTGGAATCCCGCCTGCCTGGCATCCTCGAACTGTCGCGTACCTTCGCACACGTCGATCCGGTGAAAGAGCCGATCCCGGTTATCCCGACCTGCCATTACATGATGGGCGGTATTCCGACCAAGGTGACCGGTCAGGCATTGCGTGTTAACGCACAGGGTCAGGACGAAGTGATCCCGGGTCTGTTCGCCGTGGGCGAGATTGCCTGCGTATCGGTACATGGCGCTAACCGCCTTGGCGGCAACTCGCTGCTGGACCTGGTGGTGTTTGGCCGTGCAGCGGGCATGCATTTGCAGGAATCTATTGCAGAGCAGGGTGACAGCCGTGATGCCTCTCAGGATGACATTGATGTCTCTCTGGAACGTCTGAACCGCTGGAATAACACCCGTTCAGGTGAAGATCCGGTGGCTATCCGTAAAGATCTGCAAGCGTGCATGCAGAACAACTTCTCGGTCTTCCGTGAAGGTGATGCGATGGCGAAAGGGCTGGAAGAACTGAAAGTGATCCGCGAGCGTCTGAAATCTGCCCGTCTGGATGATACGTCCTCAGAATTCAATACCCAGCGCGTTGAGTGCCTGGAACTGGATAATCTGATGGAAACCGCGTTCTCCACTGCCGTCTCTGCAAACTACCGCACCGAAAGCCGTGGCGCACACAGCCGTTTCGACTTCCCTGAGCGTGATGATGCGAACTGGTTGTGCCACACGCTGTATCAGCCGGAAACAGAAAGCATGACCCGCCGTGAGGTGAACATGCAGCCTAAGCTTCGCGCAGCGTTCCCGCCGAAAGCGCGTACATACTAGGGCAGAGCGGAGACAGATTATGAAAATTGAATTTTCGATTTATCGCTATAACCCGGACGTCGATGACGTGCCGTACATGAAAGATTATGTGCTGGAAGCCAAAGAAGGGCGCGACATGATGTTGCTCGACGCGCTGATTTTGCTGAAAGAGCAGGATCCGACGCTGGCTTTCCGCCGCTCATGCCGTGAAGGGGTTTGCGGGTCAGATGGCGTCAACATGAACGGTAAAAACGGTCTGGCGTGTATCACACCCGTCTCGACGCTGCGTAACGGCAACAAGAAAATTGTTATCCGTCCGTTACCAGGGTTACCGGTTGTCCGTGACCTTGTAGTAGACATGGGGCAATTCTATAAGCAGTATGAGAAGATTAAGCCTTACTTGTTGAATGATGGGAAAAATCCTCCGGCGCGTGAACATTTACAGATGCCGGATGATCGTGAAAAGCTGGACGGATTATACGAGTGTATTCTCTGCGCCTGCTGTTCGACGTCCTGTCCGTCTTTCTGGTGGAATCCGGACAAGTTTGTCGGCCCGGCGGGCCTTCTGGCCGCTTACCGTTTCCTGATCGACAGCCGCGATACCGAGACACAATCGCGCCTCGACGATCTGAACGATGCTTTCAGCGTATTCCGCTGCCACAGCATCATGAACTGTGTGAGTGTATGTCCGAAGGGGCTGAATCCGACCAAGGCTATCGGCCATATCAAATCGATGCTGCTACAACGCGGTGCCTGAGAAGATATGCCACGCCACAGCGGGAACTCAGGTTCCCGCTGTTATTTATCCCCAGGTGCGTTGCGCTTTCTTTAGTTACAAATGTTGCAACTGAGGCGTTGATAGCAAATAAGTAAATTTTTAATAACAAAATAGCAACAAGTGCAACAAAGTTGCGCCTTACAGGAGTAAGATAGCCGGGTCAAAATCAGGGTGTTAGAAAACATCTGAAAAGGCAGCACTAAAAAGCAGGGCAACTTCAAAAATCAGTCACGCGCATGGCGGATTTTTGAAGGTTCCTTGAAGAGCCAAATGCTCAACCAACGAACTGTTTTAGTAAGGAAAACCGTTTTACCGCGGTGTATCACGGTCAATATTATTAACCACGGCGAAAACTAAAGCTTCAAAGCTTAAGGGATCACGATGCAGAACGGCGCAATGAAGGCCTGGCTGGATTCCTCCTATCTGGCGGGTGCGAACCAGTCTTACATAGAACAACTCTATGAAGACTACTTAACCGATCCTGGTTCCGTTGACGATAGCTGGCGTTCGATTTTTAAACAGCTACCAACAGTGGGTGTGAAACCAGAGCAACTCCATTCTCAAACACGGGACTACTTCCGCCGCCTGGCGAAAGACGCGTCACGTTACAACTCCTCCATCAGCGATCCGCAAACGGATGCCAAGCAAGTCAAGGTGCTGCAGTTAATCAACGCCTTCCGCTTCCGTGGTCATCAGAACGCGAACCTTGATCCCCTTGGTCTGTGGAAACTGGACGACGTGCCCGATCTGGATCCGGCGTTCCACCATCTGACTGAAGCTGATTTCCAGGAAACCTTCAACGTCGGTTCATTTGCCATTGGCAAGGAAACCATGCAGCTCGGCGAGCTGTATAAAGCCCTGAAGCAAACCTATTGCGGTTCCATTGGTGCAGAATATATGCACATCACCAACACCGAAGAGAAACGCTGGATCCAACAGCGTATCGAATCCGTGGCCGGGCGTGCGAGCTTCACCAATGATGAAAAGAAAACGTTCCTGAAAGAGCTGACCGCAGCAGAAGGTCTGGAGCGTTATCTGGGCGCGAAATTCCCGGGTGCAAAACGCTTTTCACTCGAAGGTGGCGATGCGCTGGTGCCGATGCTTAAAGACATGATCCGTCATGCCGGCAAAAACGGAACCCGTGAAGTGGTGCTGGGTATGGCGCACCGTGGCCGTCTGAACGTACTGATCAACGTGCTGGGCAAAAAGCCGCAGGATTTGTTCGACGAATTCTCCGGCAAGCATAAAGAACATCTGGGTACCGGTGATGTGAAATACCACATGGGCTATTCGTCTGATGTGGAAACCGAAGGCGGCATGGTGCATCTGGCGCTGGCGTTTAACCCGTCGCACCTCGAAATCGTCAGCCCGGTGGTTATCGGTTCTGTTCGTGCCCGTCGTGATCGTCTGGACGAAGCGCGCAGCAACATGGTTCTGCCAATCACCATTCACGGTGATGCGGCGATTACCGGTCAGGGTGTGGTTCAGGAAACCCTGAACATGTCGCTGGCACGTGGTTATGAAGTGGGCGGCACCGTACGTATCGTCATCAATAACCAGGTGGGTTTCACCACCTCGAATCCGAAAGATGCGCGTTCTACCGATTACTGTACCGATATTGCGAAAATGGTGCAGGCACCGATTTTCCACGTCAATGCCGATGACCCTGAAGCGGTGGCTTTCGTAACCCGCCTGGCATTGGATTTCCGTAACACCTTTAAACGTGACGTCATGATCGACCTGGTTTGCTACCGTCGCCACGGCCATAACGAGGCCGACGAACCTAGCGCAACCCAGCCGCTGATGTACAACAAGATTAAGAAACACCCGACGCCACGCAAAATCTACGCTGATGTCCTGACTGAGCAAAACGTGGCCAGCCTCGAAGATGCCACGGAAATGGTCAACCTGTATCGTGATGCGCTGGATGCTGGTGAATGCGTAGTGGAAGAGTGGCGTCAGAATGACATGCACACTTTCACCTGGTCACCGTATCTGAACCATGAGTGGGATGAAGCTTACCCGAACAAGGTTGAGCTGAAACGTCTGCAGGAACTGGCGCGTCGTGTCAGTCATGTGCCGGATGCGATTGAAATGCAGTCACGCGTGGCCAAGATTTATGCTGACCGTAACGAGATGGCAGAGGGCAATAAGAAATTCGACTGGGGTGGTGCAGAAAACCTGGCCTACGCGACGCTGGTCGATGAAGGTATTCCGATTCGTCTTTCCGGTGAAGATACCGGTCGCGGCACCTTCTTCCATCGCCATGCCGTGGTCCATAACCAGAAAAACGGTTCCGTGTACGTGCCGCTGGCTAATATTCATAACAGCCAGGGCGAGTTCAACGTCTGGGATTCCGTGCTTTCCGAAGAAGCGGTGCTGGCATTTGAATACGGTTATGCCACGGCTGAACCGCGCACCCTGACTATCTGGGAAGCGCAGTTCGGTGATTTCGCCAACGGTGCGCAGGTGGTTATTGACCAGTTCATCAGTTCCGGCGAGCAGAAATGGGGCCGCATGTGTGGTCTGGTGATGTTGTTGCCACACGGCTACGAAGGGCAGGGACCGGAGCACTCCTCCGCGCGCCTGGAACGTTATCTGCAACTTTGCGCTGAGCAAAATATGCAGGTCTGTATCCCGTCTACCCCGGCGCAGGTTTACCACATGATCCGTCGTCAGGCACTGCGCGGTATGCGCCGTCCGCTGATCGTGATGTCACCGAAGTCACTGTTGCGCCATCCTCTTGCGGTTTCTACGCTTGATGAGTTGGCTAACGGCAGCTTCCTGCCTGCGATTGGCGAAGTCGACGAACTGGATCCAAAACAGGTCAAGCGCGTGGTGATGTGCTCCGGTAAGGTTTATTACGACCTGCTGGAACAACGTCGCAAAAACGAGCAAACCGATGTGGCGATCGTCCGCATCGAGCAGCTTTACCCGTTCCCGCACAAGGCAATTCAGGAAGTGCTTGAGAAATTCTCACACGTTCATGATTTCGTCTGGTGCCAGGAAGAGCCATTGAACCAGGGCGCGTGGTATTGCAGCCAGCACAATTTCCGTGAAGTGATTCCTTTCGGGGCTTCTTTACGTTACGCAGGACGCCCGGCCTCTGCCTCTCCGGCAGTGGGCTACATGTCCGTTCACCAGAAGCAACAGCAAGATCTGGTTAACGATGCGCTGAACGTTAAATAACCGCGTTGGCGTCAGTTAACTATATGGAACATAAGAAGGATTGATAATGAGTAGCGTAGATATTCTGGTCCCTGACCTTCCTGAATCCGTTGCGGATGCGACGGTTGCCACCTGGCACAAAAAGCCGGGCGACAGTGTTGAGCGTGACGATGTACTGGTAGAAATTGAAACCGATAAAGTGGTTCTGGAAGTGCCGGCAAGTGAAGCCGGTATTCTGGACAGCATTATCGAAGACGAAGGTGCGACGGTCATTTCCCGTCAGATCCTGGCGCGTATTCGTCCGGGTAACAGCAGCGGCAAGCCAAGCACTGAGAAAAGCTCCGATAAAGAAGCGACTCCTGCGGCACGCCACACAGCAGCACTGGAAGAAGAGAACAACGACGCACTCAGCCCGGCTATCCGTCGTCTGATTGCTGAACATTCTCTGGATGCCAGCGCCATCAAAGGCAGCGGTGTCGGTGGTCGTCTGACCCGTGAAGATATTGAACAGCACCTGGCGAAGGCCAAGGATGCGAAGCCAGCCGCGGCACCTGCAGCGGCACCGGCTGCCACCAGCGCCGCACCGGCTCTGGGTTCACGTAGCGAAAAACGGGTACCGATGACCCGTCTGCGTAAACGTGTTGCTGAGCGTCTGCTTGAAGCCAAAAACAGCACGGCGATGCTGACCACCTTCAACGAAATCAATATGAAGCCCATCATGGATCTGCGTAAGCAGTACGGTGATGGTTTTGAAAAACGTCACGGTGTACGTCTGGGCTTCATGTCTTTCTATCTGAAAGCTGTGGTTGAAGCGCTGAAACGCTATCCGGAAGTGAATGCTTCTATTGATGGCGATGATGTGGTTTACCACAACTATTTTGATGTCAGCATTGCGGTATCCACGCCACGTGGTCTGGTCACACCGGTTCTGCGTGATGTCGATACGCTGGGCATGGCAGATATCGAGAAGCAAATCAAAGAACTGGCCATCAAAGGCCGTGACGGCAAGCTGAAAGTGGAAGAACTGACCGGCGGTAACTTTACCGTGACCAACGGCGGTGTCTTTGGTTCTCTGATGTCCACGCCGATCATCAACCCGCCGCAGAGCGCCATTCTGGGCATGCATGCCATTAAAGATCGCCCGATGGCAGTGAATGGTCAGGTGGTGATTTTGCCAATGATGTATCTGGCACTGTCATATGATCACCGTCTGGTGGATGGCCGCGAGTCTGTCGGTTTCCTGGTGACCATTAAAGAGATGCTGGAAGATCCGGCTCGTCTGCTGCTGGACGTCTAGTCCCGGCACAGCGAAAGATGAGAGATCGAAAAATCTGCGGCACAGTTCGCTGTGCCCTGATAAGCCTTCCTATTTACCGAATAAGAATGGATAGAACATCATGAATTTACACGAGTATCAGGCGAAACAGCTGTTCCTGCGCTACGGCCTGCCAGCACCAACGGGCTTCGCCTGTTCCACCCCGCGTGAAGCGGAAGAGGCTGCATCGAAAATCGGTGCCGGTCCGTGGGTGGTGAAATGTCAGGTTCATGCCGGTGGACGCGGTAAAGCGGGCGGCGTGAAAGTGGTTAAAAGCAAAGAAGAAATCCGTGCTTTTGCTGAGCACTGGCTGGGCAAGCGTCTGGTGACTTACCAGACAGACGCCAGCGGTCAGCCGGTTAACCAGATCCTGGTTGAATCCGCCACTGATATTGATAAAGAACTGTATCTTGGCGCGGTAGTGGATCGCAGCTCCCGTCGCGTGGTGTTCATGGCGTCTACCGAAGGCGGCGTGGAAATCGAGAAAGTGGCGGAAGAAACCCCGCACCTGATCCACAAAGTGGCGCTTGATCCGCTGGCAGGTCCGCAGCCGTATCAGGGCCGCGAGCTGGCTTTCAAACTGGGTCTGAGCGGTAAGCAGGTTCAGCAGTTCACCAAGATCTTCATGGGGCTGGCGAACATTTTCCTTGAGCGCGATCTGGCGCTGATCGAAATCAACCCGCTGGTGGTGACTACCGCAGGTGACCTGATCTGCCTCGATGGCAAACTGGGTGCCGACGGCAACGCCTTGTTCCGTCAGCCGGAATTGCGTGAAATGCGTGATTACAGTCAGGAAGATGCCCGTGAGTCTCAGGCTGCGCAGTGGGAACTGAACTACGTTGCGCTCGACGGCAATATCGGTTGTATGGTGAACGGTGCCGGTCTGGCAATGGGCACCATGGATATCGTGAAACTGCACGGCGGCGAACCGGCTAACTTCCTCGATGTCGGCGGTGGCGCAACCAAAGAACGCGTGACCGAAGCTTTCAAAATCATCCTGTCCGATGAAAAAGTCAAAGCCGTCTTCGTAAACATCTTCGGCGGTATCGTACGTTGTGACCTGATCGCCGACGGTATCATCGGTGCGGTGGAAGAAGTGGGCGTCAGCGTGCCGGTTGTGGTGCGTCTTGAAGGTAACAATGCCGAGCTGGGTGCCAAAAAACTGGCAGACAGCGGTTTGAACATCATTGCAGCGACCAGCCTGACGAATGCGGCTCAACAAGTTGTCGCGGCAGTGGAGGGGAAATAATGTCGATTTTAATCAACAAGAACACCAAAGTTATCTGCCAGGGTTTCACCGGTAGCCAGGGGACTTTCCACTCCGAACAAGCCATCGCATACGGTACAAAAATGGTTGGCGGTGTAACACCGGGCAAAGGTGGCACCGAACATCTGGGTCTGCCTGTGTTCAACACCGTGCGTGAAGCGGTAGAAAGCACCGGCGCAACGGCATCTGTGATTTATGTTCCGGCGCCGTTCTGCAAAGACTCCATTCTGGAAGCGCTGGATGCTGGCATTAAACTGATTATCTGTATCACTGAAGGCATTCCGACCCTGGATATGTTGGTGGTTAAAGTGAAACTGGATCAGAGCGATGCGGTGATGATCGGGCCAAACTGTCCGGGGGTGATCACGCCGGGTGAATGCAAAATCGGCATCATGCCGGGCCACATTCATCTGCCAGGTAAAGTGGGTATTGTTTCCCGCTCAGGCACGCTGACGTATGAAGCCGTTAAACAGACCACGGATTACGGTTACGGCCAGTCTACCTGTGTCGGTATCGGCGGTGACCCGATCCCTGGCTCTAACTTCATCGATATCCTGAAGTTGTTCCAGGAAGATCCGCAGACTGAAGTGATCGTCATGATCGGCGAAATCGGCGGTAACGCCGAAGAAGAAGCCGCAGCGTACATCAAAGCGCACGTGACTAAACCGGTTGTGGGTTACATCGCAGGGGTTACTGCGCCTAAGGGCAAACGTATGGGCCATGCTGGCGCCATCATTGCCGGTGGTAAAGGCACTGCTGATGAGAAATTTGCAGCGCTGGAAGCCGCAGGTGTTAAAACCGTTCGCAGCCTGGCCGATATCGGCGAAGCCGTGAAATCACTGCTTCCGCAATAAGTATTACCCACCCGTATTGGTAAACCGCCGGTACGGGTTAAGTCAATTTTTATAAAAAAAGATTCGACATGTTGGCCGCCTTCGGGTGGCCTTTTTTTATTTTAAGCTAAATAATTAACATTCGCCGAATTAAGCTATATTCATTAACACAGCACGATACGTTCA
>NZ_JAFMOS010000458.1 GCF_019049755.1 Rahnella perminowiae | reverse complement strand
CCCAACACTCCCTATCATTTACTTATCGAACGTTAACTAATAAATAACGTTGACCCAAAACTGAGGTTCCTGAAGAAGGCACCCCAAATAAAAACTGAAGAACAGGAATTAACACCATGAAAAATATCGCTAGGACAATCGCTGCACTGACACTGGCTACTGCTTCTTTCTCTACCTTAGCGGCAACTGAAGTTCAGTCTGCACCTGCAGGTGAGCAAACTATCGGTACTGTCAGCGCCTCTTCAAACGGTAACCTGAGTACATTGCAGTCCAAACTGAATGCAAAAGCTACTGAAGCTGGCGCAACCTCATACCGTATCATCGGGGCTTCTGGTGAAAACCATCTGTACGGTACTGCTGAGCTGTACAAATAAGTTCTGAAGGTGCTGTTAGCAGATTGTTCCGCACAATAAGTTAACGATTAATAAATAAATGAGTTGCACAGAATGTGATCCCGGTCTAACATTTACTTATCAACTGTTAATAAATAACAGTCGGACCGAATAATCACCTGCTGATAAACAGATAAAAAGGAAAACTACCATGAAAAATATCGCCATGACTTTAGCCGCAATCGCACTTGCTACTGCTTCTTTCTCGACTCTGGCTGCGTCTGAAGTTCAGTCTGCACCAGAAGGTCAGCAAGCAATTGGTGTGGTAAGTGCTTCTTCAAGCAATGATTTATCAAGCCTGCAGAATAAACTGAATGCCAAAGCCAATGAAGCGGGTGCAAGCTCATACCGCATCATCGGGGCTTCAGGTGATAACCACCTGTACGGTACTGCTGAACTGTATAAATAAGCATAAAGTACCTGCCATTTTAGGGTAAAACGGCATTTAGTTAACGATTAATAAGCTAGATGTTGTATCGGACAGACGAGAGCTTTGCACATTAAATGAACGTTGATGACAACGCCTGGCAAAGCTTAAAAATACGAAATGAGGAAAATATCATGAAAAACTTAACAATGACCCTTGCAGCTATCGCACTGGCAACCGCTTCATTCTCCACTCTGGCTGCAACAGAAGTTCAGTCAGCGCCGGCAGGTCAGCAACCGATTGGTGTTGTCAGTGCAACATCCGGTAACAGCCTGAGCAGCCTGCAAAACAAACTGAATGCTAAAGCCAGCGAAGCCGGTGCCAGCTCTTACCGTATCATCGGTGCTTCAGGCGATAACCACCTGTACGGCACAGCTGAACTGTATAAATAAGCTGTAATAAGCAATAAAAAGCAGTAAGCAGAAGAGGCGGCGTTTGCCGCCTTTTTCGTGTCTGTGTTACTGAAAATTTCCCGGAAGCTTCCCCGCCCGCCTGACCTTGTGCTACATTTTCCTCTTCTTTTGCCTTCAGGTTCTGCTTCCCAATGTAACGAATTCTCATCACTAACATTTTTTCTTCTCCCGTTGCCTGCGTGCAAGGCGGGGTTTGTGTTATTTCTGATGAGAATCTTTCAAATGAATTCGTTATTGATTGCGCTCGTACGCGCACTTCGCAGCCATTGCTGGCTGCGGTTGCTGGGTTGTGCCTTTATTTTATCCTCTCTGGGCAATGGCCTGACGCAGGTCATGGTATTTGGCCAATTGCTGCGCTGGAATGCCTCCCCCGGCACGCTGACTTTCCCTTATATGCTGGCAACCTTGCCCGGCTTTATCGGAAGTGTTTGGGGAGAACGTTTGTGCAGAAAGATGTCGCCGCTGCGAATTTTGATCCTGACTGAAGTATTTGGCATGGTGGCACTGGTATTTCCACTGTACGGTCTGCTGTCACATCATATTCCCGCACTGCTGGTCATTCAGTCTGCTGAAGCGTTATTCAGCGGGATGAGTTATCCGGCGCTCACCTTGCTATTCAAACGCGGGCTAAGCGCTGAGGAGTTACCGGCGGCGACGGCAATGGAAACGCTGATTTTTTCTGCGCAGGTTTTGCTTGGCACCGGCGCCGGGGTTTTGCTGTTCAATGTTGTTTCGCCGCTGTGCATTTTACTGCTCGATGCGCTGAGTTTTGCCGCATCTGCTATTTTGCTTCTGACCACCCGGAAAAAATTTCGGGTCAGGGACGCTCAAACAATGGCGGCTGATTTTCCTGCACACCTGCCATTGCATTGGAAACATTACTCCCCGCTGCAAAAACGAAGTATCTTGCTGTTACCGGCGCTCGCCGCTGTCGGTTCTCCCGCGATGGCATTATTACCCGCACTCGTGCAGCAAATTCGCCCTGAAGAAACCACCGGTCTGGCACTCCCTTTGCTGTTTGCCCGCAGCCTCGGGCAACTATTCGGCCCGCTGCTGCTCAGTGCTGACAAACTCCGGCAGTTCAGCACCAGTAACAGACGAATATTGTTATGCCTGGTGTTATTTCTGGGGGGATACTTTCTGCTTTCCCCCCTGTCAGCCTGGCCGGCAGTCAGTCTGGCGTTAATTTTTAGTGCTCACCTGGCCTCAAATGTGGTGTTCGCATTAGGCACTTTCGGCGTGCTGCAAAATTTTACGGGCAGACAGGTCGCCACAGCCAGCGCGCTGGCCTGGCGCGGACAAGTTATGGTGGCGGGTTTAGCCACCGGCGCCGCCGGTTTACTGGCAGAAAATATCGGCGCAACCGGCGCGCTTTATAGCATTTCTCTCGCCAGTCTGACCGGCGTTGTTATCTTACTCTGGCGCTACCGGACGTAATCAGAAAACACAAAAGGCAGGGATTTCCTCCCTGCCTTCTTCGTATTGCCTTAAACCAGCCGGTCAGTTAGCCGAACTTTTCAACTGATTATTCTGCTGATGTTGCTCCATCGCCAGCGCGATCAGGCGCGTGATCAGATCACGGTAACCTAAACCACTGGCGGCCCAGAGTTTCGGATACATACTGATATTGGTGAAGCCCGGCAAGGTATTAATTTCATTGATGACGACTTCATCCTGTTCTGTCAGGAAAACGTCCACACGTGCCATGCCGCGACACTCCAGCACCTGAAATGCCTGCAAGGCGATGGCGCGGATACGATCATGGGTTTCCTGCGGTAAATCAGCCGGAACAGCGATGGACGCGCCAGTTTCGTTGATGTATTTGGTATCGTAGGAATAAAATCCGTCATGCAGGATCACTTCGCCGCACACGCTGGCCTGCGGGTGATCATTACCTAATACAGCGCATTCAATTTCACGACCTTTGATAGCCGACTCCACCAGCACTTTGTGGTCGAAGCTGAATGCTTCATCCAGAGCACGCTGATAGCTCTCTTCATCGCTGACTTTACTGACGCCCACCGATGAGCCCTGATTTGCCGGTTTGATAAACAGCGGCAGGCCGAGTTGTTGCGAAACACTGGCAAAGGTATTTTTCTGACGATTCACTCGCGTGAGGCACACGAAAGGAGCAACGGCCAGACCGGCATCACGCAGCAAACGCTTGGTGACATCTTTATCCATACTGACGGCGGAGCCCAGTACGCCGGAGCCGACGAAGGCTATATTTGCCATACGCAGCAGCCCCTGCAGGGAACCATCTTCCCCCAGCGTTCCATGCACAATCGGGAAGATGACATCCACCTGCGACAATGCGCTGGCGCTGTGGGTTTCGATTAGCTGATTCTCGGTCTGGCCCGGGATCAGCGCAACCTGGTTATTCGAGCGATTCAGGGCAATCAGCGACGGATTTTCAGCATTGATCAGGTAATTACTGGCGTCATTAATGTGCCACTCCCCTTTCTTATCAATACCCAGTAATGTCACATCAAAGCGTTCTTTATCAATCGCATCCACGATATTTTTTGCCGACTGCAGTGACACTTCATGCTCTGCCGATTTACCACCAAAAATAATACCAACCCGTAATTTACTCACCTGCTGCTCCTTGCCGTCTGCCTCAGCAGACGGCGAATGTTTCTATAAACAACCACGCAATAAACCAACACGACTAATCAACAACAAACAGTTTCGCGCCAACCGGTGTAGATGAACGGTGTGCTTCGGCATTGTCCGCTACCTGATAACTCATGCCCGGCGATAAGGTGAACGTACGTCCATCTTCAAGGCGTGTATGAAGCTCCCCTTCAAGGCAGAACAAAACATGGCCTTTACTACACCAGTGATCAGCCACATAGCCTGCTGAATATTCAACGATACGCACACGGATATCGCCAAATTTTTGCGTACGCCACAGCGCCATGCCGGTTTCACCAGGATGTTGCGTTGGCGTGACATCACTCCAGTCAGTCGTGCAAAACGGAATCGCATCAAGCTTCATGAATTTCTCAGTGTCGGGAAAGGGAAGGAAAGTCAGCATAAAAGTGAGCGGTAAATTTATCAATCGCTTGCTGAAAACAATTCATTTACTGCCAGTCGCAAAGTTACGTAAAGGCGATTGTTCTTAGAGACAGTCGACAGCAGGCGTATGGCAAGGCCAGTGAGAAAAAGGACAGAACGCGTCATACCGTTGTGTTGCATGAGATGTCTGTGGGACAGGGGTCACATTTTTTCGACTATGCTTAATGTTCTGTTGAGAACGCAAAAGGCGTACGCACCTCAATTCCAACGTGCCGTTGTTTTCGACGACACGCCACAAAACAAGGAGCAACACATGCCATATCAGACAATAAATCCGTTCAACAATAAGCTCATCAAAGAATATCCAACACATAACGATCAGCAGGTTGAAGAGGCGCTCTCTGCAGCCCATGCTTTATATAAATCTGACTGGGGTCAGGGCGATATTAAGCAACGCGTTAAAGTACTGCATAAATTATCCGAACTGATGGCTTCCCGCGTTGATGAACTGGCGGAAGTGATCAGTGTAGAAATGGGCAAACTTATCGGTCAGAGTCGTGGCGAAGTGCAGATTTGCGCGGATATTGCGAAATTCTATGCCGAAAATGCACAAGAGTTCCTCAAACCTGTGCCGTATAAATCCGATCTCGGCGAAGCCTGGGTCGAGCATCACCCGATTGGGGTGATCCTGGCCGTCGAGCCGTGGAATTTTCCGTTCTACCAGTTAATGCGCGTACTGGCACCGAATCTGGCCTCCGGTAACAGCGTGGTGGTCAAACACGCCAGCATCGTTCCCCATTGTGCGGAAACCTTTGAGAAACTGGTTACCGAAGCGGGTGCGCCAAAAGGCGCTTATACCAACCTGTTTATTTCTCAGGATCAGGTCAGTGCCATCATTGATGATGACCGCGTTCAGGGTGTCGCGCTGACCGGTTCGGAAAAAGCCGGTGCGATCGTGGCTTCACGGGCGGCCTCTAAGCTGAAGAAATCAACGCTGGAACTCGGCGGTAATGACGTGTTTGCCGTACTCGATGATGCCGATATCGATAAAGCCGCCAAAGCCGGTGCGCAGGCTCGTGTCTCCAACGCCGGGCAGGTGTGTACGGCGGCCAAACGTTTCATTATTCATGAAAAAGTGGCCGATGAATTCCTTCAAAAATTCACCGGACACTTTAAGGCACTGAAGACCGGCGACCCGCTGGATACATCCACCACGCTGGGGCCGCTGTCCTCTGCAGAAGCGGTGAAAACGCTGAGTGAACAAGTGGATAATGCTGTGAAACACGGGGCGAAACTGCACTTTGGCGGCAAAAAAGTGGCAGACAATCCGGGCAACTTCTTTGAACCAACGATTCTGACGCACATTACCCGCGATAATCCGGCCTATTTTGAGGAATTCTTTGGCCCGGTCGCACAGGTGTATGTAGTGAAAAATGATGAGGAACTGGTGAAACTGGCCAACGACTCACATTACGGCCTTGGCGGTTCACTGTTCACCTCCGATTTGTCTCGCGCCCGTAAGCTGGCCAGCCAGATTGAAACCGGTATGGTATACGTCAACTCACCTACAGATACCGCAGCGGAACTGCCGTTCGGCGGCGTGAAACGCTCCGGATTCGGCCGCGAACTCTCCGATCTTGGTATCAAAGAATTTGTGAACCAGAAACTGGTCGTGCTGGCCGCGAAGTCATAAATATTTCAACCAGAGTTCTATACCCAAAATAATTCGGGCTGCAGGACAAAAACTTCAGCTTTTGAGCAGCGCTTGTGCTGGCCCTAATAGGGCAAGGCTTGCCGGGTAACGCGGCAAGTGAAGGGATCCCGATGAGCTTACTCAGGTAAGTAATTCGGGTCACTGAACGTAGCCAACGCATCTGCGGTTCGAATTATGATGGGTAGCCTTGACCCACAACAAAGCGCGGTAACTTGCACCCTCTCTATAATCAGGCCCGTTTGTCTTCCCACTGGTAAATCACATGGCTTATGAACTCAATCTGAACTGGCCGGAATTTCTCGAAAAATACTGGCAAAAAAAACCTGTTGTTATTAAAAAAGCCTTCCCGAATTTTGTCGATCCGATAAGTCCGGATGAACTTGCTGGCCTGGCGATGGAACCGGAAGTGGACAGCCGCCTGGTGAGCCATAAGAACGGTGAATGGCAGGCAAGCAATGGTCCTTTTGAAGATTTCGACGGTCTGGGTGAAACCGGCTGGTCATTGCTGGCACAGGCCGTAAACCACTGGCATTTGCCTGCGGCTGAACTGGTAAAACCTTTTCGCATGTTGCCGGACTGGCGTTTAGACGATCTGATGATTTCATATTCTGTGCCCGGCGGCGGCGTCGGCCCGCACATCGATCAGTATGACGTCTTTATCATTCAGGGCATGGGCAGCCGTCGGTGGCGTGTGGGTGATGCCTTGCCGATGCGTCAGTTCTGCCCGCATCCGGCGTTACTGCATGTAGATCCGTTCACGCCAATCATTGATGAAGATCTTGAGCCGGGCGATATTCTGTATATCCCGCCGGGCTTTCCGCACGACGGCTTTACCCATGAAACCGCCCTCAACTATTCCGTCGGTTTCCGTGGCCCTAACAGCCGTGATTTCATCAGCAGCTTTGCTGACTACGCGCTGGAAAACGATCTGGGCGGCAGTCATTACAGCGATCCGGATTTAACGCTGCGTGACCACGTCGGTAAAGTGGAAGAGTATGAGCTGGAACGCGTACGCCAGATGATGGTTGAGCTGTTAAACCAGCCGGAAGATTTCAAACAATGGTTTGGCCGTTTTGCCACCACGCCGCGCCATGAACTGGATATCGCGCCAGCCGAACCGCCATACGAATCACATGAAATTGTCGATGCACTGATGCAGGGTGAAAACCTGGTGCGCCTGAGTGGCCTGCGAGTCCTCAACGTCGGCGAACGTTTCTTTGTCAACGGCGAACCGCTGGAAACGTCCCGGTATGCCGCCGCTGATGCGCTGTGCCGCTATACGCTGATCGGTAAAGCAGAACTGGGGGCTGCCCTGCAGGATCCTGAATTTGTCGCTCTGTTAACAGATCTGGTGAATCAGGGCTACTGGTACTTCGACGCGTAACCTGCCCCGAGTTCAGTCACGATAAAAGGCGGCGTCCCTGAAGACGCCGCCTGTTTAGTGCCCTTAACCTACGGGCGGTAAAGTTCGACCGGCGGCTTCATTTTTCGCTCTTCCGGTGCGAACAAATCAATTTCTTCACCCAGAATGTATTTGGCGCGCAGCATGGCGGAAATTTTGTCCATGATCATCACGATCACTACCAGTATCAGGGTGATAAACATCACCACATCCCAGTTCCACAGACGCATATTTTCCGCATACACCAGACCGATCCCACCCGCGCCGACAAAGCCCAGAACGGCGGCTGAGCGGGTATTAGATTCAATCTGATACAGAGACAAGGCAAGGAATGTCGGGAAGGATTGGGTGAAAATCCCGAAGCGGTGTGTTTGTAACGGGGAAGCTCCCAGCGCCCGCAAACCGCGGCTCGGCGAACGATCAACGGCTTCATGCCCTTCGGCATAAAGTTTACCGAGCAAGCCTAAATCCTGCATCACAATCGCCAGCACACCTGCCAGCGGTCCCATGCCGACAGCACGAACGAAAATCAGCCCCCAGATCGCCATATCCAGCCCGCGTAAAACATCCAGAAGACGGCGGATAATCATGGAAACAGGTCTGAGAACCGGCGTAGACATCACATTACGCGCCGCGAGGAATGAAAGCGGTAATGCGAGGAAAGATGCGGTGATGGTGCCGGAAAATACAATCGCCAGTGTGATAGCTATTTGCGAAAAATAATACATAAACGGCCATTCGGAAACGTCATGCCAGACAAACATTCGCAGGAAATAACGCCCGATTTCACGGCTGCCGCGCACCACTTCACTCCAGGGAATGCCGAAGTAACTGAAGAAATAGACATAGTACAGCGTAATAACAACAGCCAGTATCGCAAGGTAACGCAGATAGCGGCGTTGCGCGGCAAACAAATGCCCGTGCTGCTGCTTCATGCTGCTGACGACATGAGGTTCGAGCGCATCAGTTAACATCAGAAAGTGCCCTCCACAACGCGTTTGCGTAATTTACCTGAAAGAAAATCCATCACCGACACAACCAGAATAATCAGCAGTAAGGTCATGCTGACCTGATCATAACGATCAAGTTTGATTGACGTCATCAGCTCCTGCCCGATACCGCCCGCCCCGACCAGCCCGAGGATGGTCGACTGGCGGAAATTAATTTCGAGGCGCATAAAGCTGTAGGATAAAAAGATGGGTTTCACCTGCGGCCACATGGCGAAACGCATACGCTGCAAACGGCCCGCGCCGCATGCTCTGAGACCACGCACCGGTTTGTCCGATGCGGTTTCAATGGATTCGTAGAACAATTTGGTCAGGCTGCCGACGGTATGTAACGTCAGCGCGATAAAGCCAGGAATGGCACCCACCCCAAATGCCATCACACACATCACCGCCCAGGCCAGTTCCGGCATTGTGCGCAGAAAAGCGACAAAGGTACGGATGCTGAATTTCACCCATTTAGGCGAATCCGTATTACCGGCGGCGAGAAAAGCCAACACAATAGCCAGCGCCGTCGACAATATCGTCGAGGACAACGCCAGCTGGATAGTTTCCCAAATCAGCGGCAGCTGAATATTGAGACGGTATCCCCAATACGCCAGTGACCCTTCAGTATGGCCGTCAGCAAACAATAATGACCAGTGTAATACCGGTACAGTCTGTCCAATATAATCAAAGAAGCTGGGTGCGGAGAAAAAAATAGTTTTTAAATTAAGCTCGGAAACATTGCCTGACCACAGATATAACAACAGCATCAACCCTGACCAGATCAGTGCCTCCCGCTTTTGTTTACCGCGTATCTGCTGGTAATAACGATTGAAATCTTTGTTCAAAATAATATTTCCGGTTTGCAGATAATCTTAAAATCTAAACCCTAAATATTTCATGGTGCAGCAAGGCGGCAACCGAAAGAATCCCCGGGAGCTTACTTAAGTAAGTGACCGGGGTGATTGAGGGAAGCCAACGCCGCTGCAACGTGAAAGATGACGGGTTAGCGACCGCCTTTAGTCAGCTCACGCTTCATATCAATAATCTGCTGATATTCTGCCAGAGACGTCTCGCCGATATGCTGTTTGCCTCCCACTGCTTTCACGAAACAAGCGTGGTCATCTTTATCCAGTTTCTTAATGGCGGAAACCAGCTTAGCTTTAAATGCCGGTGGCAAATCACTACGCACTAAAATCGGGCCATTTGGGATCAGCGGAGATTCCCAAATAATACGAATTTTCTTCATCAGATCCGGATGGTCCATGCGGATCATTCGGTTGAACGCACCGGAGGTATAACCGGTTTCACGGTCGCCGATCATTGAAGCCCAGGTGACGGCACCTTCAAACTGACCGTTCAGCACACCAAGAATATCCTGCTCATGGCCGCCGGAGAAGGTGACACTGGAGAAGAAATTGTTATATTTATTATCCGTGGTGCCGCCAAATTCTTTCTTGAATGTCTGGTTCGGGATCAGGTAACCGGAAGTGGAATCCGGGTCAGCGAAACCGAATGATTTGTCTTTCAGGTCAGATAATTTCTGATACGGGCTGTCGGCTTTAACAATAACAACGGAGTGATAACCACGAGATTTGTCGGTATCGTCAATCACGATGCCCACCAGATCCACCGCTTTCGGATTATTAATATAAACCGAAGCAAAAGATGAAGGTGACATGCTTAATACCATGTCGACTTTCTTACCTAACAACCCCTGAATAACACCTGAATAATCGGATGAATTACGCAGTTTGGTATCCACATTTAATTCTTTATCGAAGAAATCTTTTACACACTGATTATCACCGATTTGCTGAGTGGCATTCTGCCCGCCCAAAATACCTAAGTTTAATTCTTTAGGAGCATCTTCTG
>NZ_JAFMOS010000459.1 GCF_019049755.1 Rahnella perminowiae | reverse complement strand
AACATCCATTGCCCCACATTTATCCCCACCCACCCAGACAGGAACACATTTTGAAACTATCCCACTACGCTATGAAAGCATTACATGGAAGTATGTAAACGGGAATATCATTTATAAAGATACCTGGAATGAACGCATAACCGCCTAATAGATCGGCGACAACCCACTACAGCCTCCCTCTCTGCTTCTGAAATCCAAAAACGACATATAAAGTCGGCATTTTTACGCCTCCAACCCGGCTCATCCTTATTCATTGTAACAATGAATAAGGATGAGGTCCGCCAAAGATAAACATTCGCATCCTGCGCCGGTCTCCCTATACTGCTGTTATGTCGGCTGATTCAGCACCTGTTCAGGAAACTCCTATGAAGTCATGGCTCTTACCTCTTCTGCTGCTTGCGCCGCTCTGCTCGCAGGCGGCATCCACGCCGAAAGAAATCAAAGCACGGTTCAGCCAGTTCAAGGTCGGGGATAAAACCATTTGCCTCGATGACGTGACTTACGCCAACAACAGCAAAATGAAAGTGATCGAGAACGGTTTTGTCGTCTCGAAGCGCAAGAATGTGCTGGTTTACCAGAGCAACACGTTATTTCTGCTCGGTAATGACGTCACGGTGAACATTAAGGCCGTGATTGAAAGCCGGGCGGGGAAAACAGGATTCAGTAACCAGTTTAAACAGGCGATGATCCGGGTCGACGGAATGGATGATCCGACACGCGCCAGTGAGAAGGCCAAAATCATTCAGTCTTTTGAAGACGTGATTGCAGATAAAAATAATGAAACCCCCTACAGCTCGGTGGCGCTGACGGATAAAGGCTACATCATCACGCAGATGGAAAGTCATTCCACCACCATCAGCGAATGCTACGTTACGCCGTATAAAAAATCGCCGAAGGAGTGATTCTGATGACCTTTTTATCCGCTATGCGTGATACTTTTTACCCGCAATTTTTTGATCAGCTGGTCAGCGATTACGCCAGAGAAAATGTCAGTTCAGGCCGCTGGCAGCAGGAAAATGCGCTGACACGATCACAAGGTGAAATAACGCGTTTGCTGCCGCAGGGCCTGGCCACACCGGATAATTATTTGTTTGAAATAAGAACAGAGGCCGACGGGGAAACTGCGGGGTATATTTGGTTTGCGGTCAGTGAGCGTCAGGGCGAGCGTAGCGCTTTTATTTATGAAGTGTCAGTGTTTCCGCAATTTCGCCGTCAGGGCCATGCCCGCGCAGCCTTTTTACAGCTGGAAGAAAAAGTGCGCGGACTGGGTTTGACATCTGTCGGCCTGAATGTGTTTTATAAAAACAGTGCTGCGCAGGCGTTATACAGCAGTCTGGGCTATGCGCCGACCAATCTGACGATGGTAAAAGCGTTAAGCGCAGAATGACAGCGCCGGTCAGCGCTGGTATTTAATAAAATCAGTCAGCCGCCCCACACGATCGTACAGTTTGCGGGCAGTATGATTCGAGGTTTGGGTCGTCCAGTAGACGTTAGCTTTATTGTTTTCATCGGCGTAGGCGTAAACCGCTTCAATCAGTTTTTGCCCGATCCCCAGTTTACGCGCGCCGTCATCGACATATAAATCCTGCAAATACACCACCTGCTGCATATGCCAGCCATGATCGTGATTGATACAGTTCACCAGACCGACCAGTTTCCCCTCATACTCCGCCACATAGCCAAACATACTGGCATACTCGGGCTGCGATAACCGCCGGAAGGTGTGATCAAACTGCGCCGGATCGAGCGTCGACTGATAAAAATCCAGGTAATCGCGCCATAACATTTCCCACTCCTGACGGTCTGCGGGCGTTAACGGACGGATCACCACATCTTGCGGCTGGCTCATCGGGACATTCTCCTGAGGAAATGAAAACGTTACGGACGTGACTGCGGATAATGTATCAGGTCGTGGAAACGTACGGAATGACCGCTTTCATTGCGGTAAGCGTGCGGGCAATCGGCGGCAAAACGCAAAGCTTCACCGGCACTGAGCAGGCGCGTCATACCGTCCACCGTCAGTGTCAGTTCTCCTTCGATAACAATGACATGCTCAATCACACCGGCTTCGTGTGGCGTGGATTCGCTGCATCCACCCGGTTCAAGATCGATAACAAACATGTCCATACGCAATGTGGTGTCAAACGGAAACAAAGGCACCACGCGCATTCCTGAGCTGTCGCTGTTAAACGTGGTCAGCAAACCGTGCCGGTGCAATGCCGCCGACTGCGCAGGCGGGGTTTCAAGAAACTCCGAGAACGAAACATTCAGGCCACTGGCGATTTTCCATAGCGTCGCAACGGTCGGGCTGGATTCGCCGCGTTCAATTTGCCCCAGCATTGCCTTGCTGACACCGGTGTGTTCTGCCGTCTGGCTGAGGCTCCAGCCACGTTCGCTGCGAACGGCTTTCAGCTGGCTGCCAATATGGCGGGTGAGCTCCTGCATCCTGACTCCTCTGGCAATCATTTTTAGCGATCATGGTTGTGCGCTATAACGCACAATGATATTTTGAGCGCATCCGATGTACGCTATAACGCACAACAGCATACCGCCAGCAAGCGGTAACCAGAAGGAATTTCACCTATGGCCTCGCGTTTCAGTCCGCAGGATTTGACATTTTCGGCGGTAATCGCCGGATTTGTTGCGGTTTTAGTCGGTTATACCAGCTCCGCAGCGATTATTTTTCAGGCAGCGGAAGCGGCAGGGGCCAGCGTGGGACAAATTGGCGGCTGGCTGAGTATGCTGGGTCTGGGCATGGGGGTCACCAGCATCGGGCTATCACTGTATTACCGCACACCGGTGGTGACGGCCTGGTCGACACCCGGCGCGGCGCTGCTGGTCACCAGCCTGCCCGGCACCTCACTTAACGAAGCCATTGGCGTATTTGTCTTTGCCACCGGGCTGATCCTGCTGTGCGGCGTGACCGGCTTATTCGCCCGACTGATGCATTACATCCCGCAGGCGCTGTCAGCGGCGATGCTCGGCGGCATTCTGCTGCGCTTCGGGCTGGACGCCTTTACCTCACTGCAAAGCAATTTCGCCCTGGCAGGCACCATGTGTCTGGTGTATCTGCTGGCAAAGCGCGCCCTGCCGCGCTATGCGGTGGTGCTCGCACTGGCCGCCGGGCTGATCGTCGCCGGATTACAGGGTGATATTGCGCTGCACGGCCAGACGCTGACCTTCGCCGCACCGGCGTTTGTGATGCCGCATTTCACGCTTTCCTCAATTATCGGCATCGGCATTCCGTTTTTTGTGGTGACCATGGCCTCACAGAATGCGCCGGGCATCGCCACACTGAAAGCGCACGGCTATCATCTGCCTGTTTCGCCCCTGATTTCCTGGACGGCGCTGACTGCGTTAGTTTTAGCGCCGTTCGGCGGTTTTACCATCTGTATCGCCGCCATTACCGCCGCGATTTGTATGGGCGAGGACATTCATCCCGATCCTAAAAAACGCTATATGGCGGCCGTCTCGGCTGGCGTTTTCTATCTGATTGCGGGCGTGTTTGGCGGCTCCATCGGCATGGTCTTTACCGCCCTGCCACAGGCGCTGATCCACACCATCGCCGGGCTGGCGTTGCTCGGCACCATTGCAGGCAGCCTGTACCGCGCGCTGGAAAACGAGCGTCAGCGCGACGCGGCAATCATTACGTTTCTGATCACGGCTTCCGGTGTCACGCTGCTGGGTGTCGGTTCGGCATTCTGGGGTCTGGCGGGCGGTGTGATAACTCATCTGATCCTCAGCATGCCGGCGCGAAATCGTGATAAATCCGCCGGGAAAAGTTGAGTCCGTTCAAGTTATGGGTAACAGGTTTTCGTAACACGGCACAAGGTGACGACGATCACATTTTCTGACCGGTAAACCCTCTTTACTGGGTGCAATCAGGCCCTTTAAAGAGCGAGAATCCCATGACTATTGCCACACAATCCTGCGTCGTGACCGGGAAAAAAGACGTCTCGGTGATCCACCAGACCCTCAGCTATACCGGCCAGGGCACGCTGGTGAAAATCACCCGCGGCGGCATCTGCGGTTCGGATCTGCATTATTACGAACACGGCGCTGTCGGTGATTTCAGAGTGCGCGAGGCGATGGTGCTTGGCCATGAAGTGGTCGGTGTGGTGGAGAAATCGGATAACCCGCGTTTGCAGCCCGGTCAGAAAGTGGCGCTGAACCCGAGTAAGCCGTGCAAAGCCTGCAAGTACTGTCTGTCCGGTGACGAAAACCAGTGCACCACCATGAAATTTTTCGGCAGCGCGATGTATTTCCCGCACATCAACGGCGCGTTCACGCAGTATAAAATCGTCGACAGCGACCAGTGCATTCCTTACGACAATCAGGTCAGTGACCGCCTGATGGTGTTCGCAGAACCGCTGGCCGTCGCCATTCATGCCGTAAACCAGGCGGGCGATATTCATGGTAAAACCGTGTTTGTTTCCGGCGTAGGTCCGATTGGCTGCTTAATCGTGCTGGCAGCAAAAGCCAAAGGCGCGGCGCAAATCATAGTAACCGACCCTAGCGAACGTTGCCGTACGCTGGCACTGGCAGTTGGCGCAAATAAAGCACTGGACGCTGCACAAGGTGATTTCAGCGAATATCAGGCAGAGAAAGGCTTTTTCGATGTCTCCTTCGATGCCTCCGGCCATCCGTCTTCCATCCGCCGTTGTCTGGAAATGACCCGCGCACGCGGCACCCTGGTGCAGGTTGGCATGGGGCCGGTAGTGAATGAATTCCCGCTGATGTCGCTGATTGCCAAAGAAATAAACTGGGTCGGCAGTTTCCGTTTCACAGAAGAATTCAATACCGCCGTCGAATGGCTGGCGAATAGAACCGTCGATCCGATGCCATTGCTGTCAGCAGAATTCCCGCAGGAAAGTCTGGTGGAAGCGCTGGAATACGCCCTGGATAAATCCAAAGCGTCAAAAGTGCAGCTGGTCTTCTAGCCCGGTCTGCAATACCAGTCACAATATCAAAACACCGTTTCATTTTATGATGTCCTCTGATTTTTATCCTCAGAGGACATTTGCATTATGGTAAAGGACAAGGCGAAAAAGCAGGTCGCGCTGCTGCTGGCTAACGGATTTGAAGAAGGCGAAGCGGTGATTGTGCTCGATATTCTTGAGCGGCTGGAGATTCAGGTCACCACGCTGGCCTGCCAGGAAAGCCTGGCGCTACGCACGTATCACGGCATTCAGATGCAGGCCAACGAACTGCTGTCCGCGCAGGGCGACCGCTTATTTGATGCTGTGGTAATGCCCGGCGGACCGGAAGGCTCAGTGGCGCTGGCGGCCAGTAAAGAGGTGGTGGAATTTGTCCGACGTCACGACGACGCCGGTAAACTGATCTGCCCGCTGTGCTCCGCTGCCGCGCGTGTGCTGGGCGGGAACGGTCTGCTGAAAGGCCGTCGTTACGTCTGTTCCGGCGATTTATACCAGGACGTGAAAGACGGCGTTTACGTCAATCAGTCCTTTGTGGAAGACGGTAACTTGCTCAGCGGAAAAGGATTAGGGCTGGCGTTTGACTTCGCCTTCCAGCTGGCGTACCGCCTGACCGGCGATGCTGAAACCACCAATTTCCAGGCTGATCACATCGATTATCACCACTGGCGCGCCGGCCAGAAGCGTTGATCAAAAAGTTGAACCGGGGCAGATGGCGCAGGTCGTCCGCCCCGGTCAGTATCCTGTCCGTTTTTGGCATTCTTCCCTTTCCAATTCAGGCGCACACTGATTTCACACTCACCAGATGGAGTCCGTAAATGACCCAAAGCGCCCTGTTAAATATCGACGTTCAGCGTTCATTTGAACAAAAAGACTTCTGGCAACAGGATGATTTACCGGCTTTCAGCGAAGCCCTCAACGGCCTGATCGATGGCTGTCAGACCCGCAATGTACCGGTTATCGATGTATTTCACGTCAACCCTGATGGCGACTTTTCGCTGGCCTCCGGTCTGGTCACGCCAATGACTTTTCTCACACACCGGCCGCAGCATGTTGTGCATAAACATGTCCACAATGCCCTGACCGAATCCGGCCTCGATAGCTGGTTGCGCGAAAAAGGCATCACGCATCTGATTATCGCCGGTATGCGCACCGAGCAGTGCTGTGAAACCACGGCCCGGGTGGCGTCAGACCTCGGCTATTCAGTGACCTTTGTCACCGATGCGACACTGACGTTTCCGATGACGCACGCCAGTGGTATCACGCTGAGCGCACAGGAGATCAAATTGCGGACCGAACTGGTACTCGCCGACCGCTTTGCCACTGTCACTGACGTGACCGGTGCGCTGGCGCAACTCGACCGCACTGTGTGAAGATAGCGTTTTTCCCCACAGACGGATGAAGCACTATGCAGCGCAATGTCTACTTTGTGACGCTCCCCGGCGTGATGTCGTTAGATCTTACCGGCCCGGCGGAAGCGTTGCGCCTGAGCGGGCAATTTTCGCTTCATTATATCGGGCCGCAGCCGGAAGTGATGATGTCAACCGGCCTGATGGTCAGCCATTTGCAGCCACTGCCGCAAAGCCTGCCCCCGGGCAGTATTGTGATCATACCGGGTGTGGCAGAATCCGACGAAAACTTCTCCTCACCGGTCGCACAGACCGCCTGTGAGTGGCTGCATCAGCAAAAAAGCGCCATTGAAGCAGGAAATTTAAGACTGGTATGCATCTGTTCCGGCAGCCTGCTGGCCGGGCAAGCCGGTCTGCTCGACGGCTATCAGTGCACCACGCATCACGATGTAATCGGACGGTTGCGCGAGCAGGTACCTGCTGCCCAGGTGAAAGATAACCGGATATTTGTCGAAGACCGTTCGGTACTGACCAGCGCAGGCATCAGCGCCGGTATCGATCTGGCACTACATCTGATCGCCACACATCTTGGGCCGCAGGCCGCGCTGGATGTTGCCCGCGAAATGGTGGTCTATTTCCGCCGTGGCGGTGATGATCCGCAACTCTCTCCGTGGCTGCGTTACCGTAATCATCTGCACCCCGCGGTGCACCGTGCGCAAAACCTGATTGCTGCCGAGCCGGAATCGGCCTGGCAGGTGGAAGATGTTGCCGCCAGAGCGCACATCAGCGCACGCCACCTCACCCGTTTGTTCCGACAACATCTGGGCATCAGCGTGCGTGACTACCACGAGCAATTGCGTATCGCCGTGGCGCAACAACGCCTTCAGCAGGGATCCGGCATCGAAAAAGCCGCACTCGCTGCGGGCTTCTCATCCGCACGGCAATTACGCCGGGCGCAGGAACGGTGGCGTTAAAAGTATTCAGCTCACCCAGTTCCGGCGGTCTATTTTCCCCAGCCCCATCGCCAGAAATAATCCGCCGCCGAGTCCGCAGATAAACAAAAAGACCAGGTTCAGCAGCGGGTATTGCGGAAAGTCGAGATGCCGGCCGCGCAGGCCGGTGATGATCAGCGCATGAAAGCCGTAGATAGCCAGAGAGTGGCGGGAGATTAACGAAAATCCTGGCAGGAGACGTTGTGCCAGTGTGTTCTTGAAAACCACAAATAAAGACATCGCAGAGATAAATACCAGCGGACCACTGTAGATATAAAAGGTATCGGCGAAACTCTGATTAATCTGCATTTGCCGGTATGTGCCGGTGGCAATCGCCAGCGTGCTGAGAATGAACATGGCGCTGGCGACGAGCGTGATCGCCGTTTTTTCAGTCCTGAGCTGGCTGATGGCGCGGCCCAACAGGGCATATAGCACGTAATAGAAAGTGTCACCGCTAATGTATAAATCCAGCGGCAAAAGATGGATTTTGTGCCACGTCACGGCAGGAAGCTGCGGATTTGCCAGTACGCCGAACAGCATTGCGACAATCAGCAGGTATCTGCCGGATACGGCTTTAACATTAATCAGCGGGGAAAGCAGGTAAATCAGGATAATCGCGTAGAAGAACCAAAGATGGTAAAACACCGGTTTTTCCATGATAAGACGCAGAGACGGCCAAAACCCGATTTTTGTCATCGTGAGGATATAAATCAGCGAGACGGCGCTGTAGAACAGCAAACATAATGTGACTCGCAGAAAATGGCGTTTTTGCGCGCTCCTTTCCCCCAAGAACAGCGCACCGGAAATCATAAAAAACAGGGGTACGCAGACGCGCGAAGCGGAATTGAGCACGTTTGCCGCCGTCCATTCAGGGGTATTTACCGCAGCGAAATTGACGACCAGCGACGTGCTGGCGTGGATCATCACCACCATCATGCAGGCGAGTGCGCGCAGATTATCTATCCAGCTGATTTTTTGGCTCATTCCCGGTAATTTCCTTCTTATCGATGGGCTGTTTGCAGCCTAGCCAGCTTTTGGACGGCTAACAAGGCAAAAGTGCCGATCTCAGATTGTGCTGAACGTGAATCTGAACATTGCGTTGCGCTCAAATAATCGGCAAAATAGTCCCTATTACTGCCTCGCTTGCGAAACCCGCCCGGACAGTCTCTTATTTTCTGCTAATTTTCAAAGAATTAGCCTTACGTCTGTGAAATAACTACAATGCATAATTCTCCAAATACTGCTTCCCTTCTGGGCCGGCAGGCGCTTTTGTTCCCTCTGTGCCTGGTGCTGTTCGAGTTCGCGACTTATATCGGCAACGATATGATCCAACCGGGCATGCTGGCCGTCGTGGCTAATTTTAATGCCGGCGAAGAGTGGGTGCCGACATCCATGACCGCTTATCTCGCTGGCGGCATGTTCCTGCAATGGCTGCTCGGTCCGCTGTCCGACAGGCGCGGCCGTCGTCCGGTCATGCTCGCGGGCGTGAGTTTTTTCATCATCACCTGTCTGGCGATTCTGTTTGCGCAAAATATAGAACAATTTATGGTGATGCGATTCCTGCAGGGCATCAGCCTGTGCTTTATCGGCGCGGTCGGCTATGCCGCTATACAGGAATCTTTCGAAGAATCGGTGTGTATTAAAATCACCGCCATGATGGCTAACGTCGCGCTGATTGCGCCGCTGCTCGGGCCTCTGGCTGGTGCGGCGCTAATCCACGTTGCGCCATGGCAGTCAATGTTTGTGATCTTCGCCCTGCTCGCCGCCATTGCGCTGTGGGGATTGTGGAAATCGATGCCGGAGACCGCTTCCCGCCTGGGCGAACCGTTCTCCATGCCAAGCCTGCTGCGTGATTACAAGCATGTGCTGAAGAACCGCCAGTTCCTGTGTGGTGCGCTGGCGATAGGTTTTGCCAGCCTGCCATTGCTGACGTGGATTGCACAGTCGCCGGTGATTTTAATCAGCGGTGAAGGGTTAGCGGCCTATGATTATGGCTTGTTGCAGGTACCGATTTTCGGCGCACTGATTATCGGTAACATCACACTGGCGCGCCTGTCCGGCAAACGTACCGTCGAATATCTGATTAAACTGGGCGCAGGCCCAATGGTGGTTGGTTTGCTGATCGCAGCTGCGGCCACGCTGTTTTCCGCGCATGCGTATCTGTGGATGACTGCCGGTCTGAGCCTGTACGCCTTCGGGATTGGTGTGGCGAATGCCGGTCTGTACCGTCTGACGCTGTTCTCCAGTGACATGAGCAAAGGTACGGTTTCCGCCGCCATGGGCGTCATCAGTATGTTGATTTTCACACTGGGCATTGAACTGGCAAAAGTGGCTTATGTCGAAGGCGGTGCGGGGATGTTTAATACATTCAATTTGTTAAGCGGTCTCGCCTGGCTGGCACTGGTGGTGGTATTTCTGCGCAGCCGACAGGTGGTGCTGCCGCCAAACAGCGTGGTGTGATTTCGTTCGTTTCACCGCTCTGTTTCAGAACAAGACATGGAAGATCGCTCTCCCATGTCTTTCGTTTACGTCTTTCTATTCTTGTTTATTTCTTGGATGGATCGCAGTAATAGGTGGTGCCAGCTTCAGTCACGGAAGTCGTCGTTCCATGTTTATCAGTACATCGGCTAACGAGTTCACAACGGTTGCCATTCCAGCGGGTAGAGAGGGTGCAGTCACTGCCGCCGATGATTTTTTTCGCGACTTCTGATGTAATTTTTTTCATTGATTAACTTCCTTATTAAAATTTAAATAGATTTAAATAACACTCACTTCAGTACAACAAAACGACTTACCGCATTTAAATTCACCAGATCAATGAATATTAAAGGCAGTTGACGTTTGGAACTTCTTTGGCTGGATCCCAGTCCCTCGTCGTCCCATGTTTATCAGAACACGTGGTGGTAGGCACACAGATCCAAATTTTATCTTTGGAGCCTGTGACAGATTTAAGCTGAAACTCATTACGGG
>NZ_JAFMOS010000460.1 GCF_019049755.1 Rahnella perminowiae | reverse complement strand
CCTCAATAATTTATTTTGTATAGATTTGTTTATTCTTTCCTATATGAATCAATATGTTGCTGATTTAATGAACGATCATGCTGACTTAACTGAGTTACACGGTCATTAATAAAGCACTAAAAAGCCCCTCCGGCTTGCTAAACCCCCCGTAAACACGCGACAGGACAGCCTTAAAATCGGGCAGTGGTGTTGCACCGGCAGACCCGCTTAACATGATGTCGCTGCACAGATAGCGACGCGTGAACAGTCTTTCAGGAAAGTTGTTTAATTATAGCGCGCAGGGGGTGATATGAGTGATGACATTAAAGCATCAGGGAGTAAATGGCTGAATAGCCGCCAGATATAAATTTTGAAATATATTACAGCGGCATAGAGTCCGGTTATTACAAAAATAATACTGAATTAGGTTTCACGCGTATATAAACAATACGCCCTGATCTTTACCTCATTATTCAGATTATTAAGTCAAACATTATGGTAAAGCTTATCCAGCGCGACACCCTCATGGAACGTTGGCGACAATGGATAATCCCAAAATCTCATGATTTCAGGATTATGGGATTCTTAAAAACGACGTGTCAGAAGAAAATGTCTGGTCAAGGTGACTAACGGGAAAAACGGGCGTTAAACCGTCCCTGAGCCGTCAGGCTCAGTTGCGCTCAGGATCGCCTGCCTGCTCACGTTTTTGTCTTGCCGCCTCGCGGGCTTCAGCGTCGCGTTTCTCATGGGTAGCGATGGCTTCGTTCTGAATACGGGTTGTGGTGTCTTCCTGCTCTTTTATCTGTCGCTGTATCTGCTCATGATATTCATTGGCAGACTTCTGGCTGTCCTCGCGCCATTGACGCTCAGACTGTAACATCTGTTCATGCTGCTGCCGGTTTTTCTCAGCGAATTGATCTTGCAGTTGTTGTCTGCCTTGTTGGTCGGCAACGGCGGCAAAGCTGAAAAGTAATGCAGAAGTACAGGTGATACGGATCAAACGGGATAAAGGACCTGCCATGGATAAACTCCCTTTCCAAAAGTGTTTAAAATTCTTATAAAAACATCCGATTACAGGGAAAGAGTATAAAGCAGGGCGGCAGGCAGAAAGGGGAAGTGTCTTAAAAGTCTGAAAACGGCGAAAGTCCCCTTCCGCCGTCTGATGCTTACGTCATCAATACCCCTGCGTAACAATTTTTGCTGCGGAAGCCAGCACATCGCGACGGGATTTCGCATTTTTCTCCGGCTGCGTAAAATAGGTAATCAGGATCAGCGGAGCCTTATTTTCCGGCCAGATCACCGCAATATCATTCGTTGTCCCGTAATCGCCGCTGCCAGTTTTATCGCCAACCACCCAGGTCGCAGGCAGCCCCGCGCGGATACTCATCGCGCCGGTGGTGTTGCCTTTCATCCATTCCACCAGTTGCGCACGTTGCGGTTCAGCCAGTGCGCTGCCCAGCGCGACGTGTTGCAGACTCAGCGCCATCGCTCGCGGTGATGTGGTGTCGCGGTCATCGCCCGGAATGGCGGTGTTCAGTGTCGGTTCGGTGCGGTCCAGACGGAACGTTTTATCGCCGAGCGTGCGGGCATATTCCGTGACTTTCTGCGGCCCGCCAAGCTGCCCGATCAGTTTATTCATGGCGGTATTATCGCTGTACTGCAAGGCGGCGGCAGCCAGTTCGCCGATCGTCATCCCCGTACCGAGGTGCTTTTCGGTGATCGGGTTGTAATTTACCAGATCAGATTTTTTGATGCTGACGTGCCGGTTCAGCAGTTCCGTTTGCGTTTCACTTTGTTTAAGAATGGCTGACGCGGCCATGAACTTACTGGTGCTGCACATCGCAAAACGTTCATCGGCACGGTAAGCAATCTGGGAGTTGTCTTCGGTATTAATCAGCATCACGCCAAGACGGCCACCGCTGTCTTTTTCCAGCGCGGCAAGCTGCTGCTGCACTGACGTCATTTTTGTAGCCGTTTGCGCCCATGATGCCGCGCTGAATGCGAGCATTGGCACCACAGCCGCCGCCATCAGTACGGTTTTACGCAGGGTATTTTTCATCATCAAAGCCTTCTCCTTTATATTGGCGAAGGGATTATGGCAAAAGCAGGGGCAGAAAGTAAAAAACCCGACACGAATGTCGGGTTTTGAGCAGAAAAAAGCCGTGATATCGCGCTTAAAACGTTTCCCAGTTTCCTTCCTCAACGCCGGGGATCGTCTGACGGTTTGACAGAAACGCCGGTGTTTTCGTCTGAGAGGCTTTGCGCACCGCAGCTGTCGCCGAACCCGCGCTGACTTTGAAAATGCTGATGGCCTGCGACAAACGCTCAGCCTGCTCGTTGAGCGAATGCGCCGCCGAAGAGGCTTCCTGAACTAACGCGGCGTTCTGCTGAGTTACTTCATCCATCTGGTTGATGGCTTTGTTAATCTCTTCAATCCCGGTGCTTTGTTCGTTACTGGCAATGGCAATTTCGCCGACGATGTCTGTCACATTTTTTACGCTGGACACCACTTCCGCCATGGTGGCACCGGCTTTGGCGACCAGCTGCGTGCCGTTATCCACCTTCGCCACAGAATCATCGATCAGCACTTTGATCTCTTTGGCGGCACTGGCAGAGCGTTGCGCCAGATTGCGCACTTCGGAAGCCACCACGGCAAAACCACGCCCCTGCTCACCGGCACGCGCCGCTTCAACAGCAGCGTTCAACGCCAGAATGTTAGTCTGGAAAGCAATACCGTCAATCACTGCAATGATATCGACGATTTTGCGCGAGGAAATATTGATACCTTCCATCGTGTTCACGACTTCACCGACCACTACACCGCCCTGCACCGCCACGCGGGAAGCCTGCGCCGCCAGCTGATTAGCCTGACGCGCATTATCGGCATTCTGTTTCACCGTGGCTGTCATCTGTTCCATAGCGGATGCGGTTTCTTCCAGTGAACTGGCTTGCTGCTCGGTACGGGAAGACAAATCCAGGTTTCCGGCAGCAATTTCACCGGATGCGCTGGTGATGGCATTCGTGCCTGCACGCACTTCGGTCACGATCCTCAGCAGATTTTCATTCATGTTTTTCAGCCCCTGCATGAGCTGCCCGGTTTCATCCTGGGAAGTTACCTGGATTTGCGTGGTCAGATCGCCAGCCGCTACGTTTTCTGCCACTTTCACCGCAGTATGCAGCGGACGGGTGATTGAGCGGGTCAGGAAATAACCCAGCGCGGCTGCCATTAAAATGGCCAGCGCAGAGAAAATCAGCGTCAGCTGAATGGCGGTGGCACCATCGGCCAGCGCTGTTTTACCTTCGGCCTGTAATTGCTGATCCTGAGAGTTAGCAAACGCGGTCGCCAGGTCCAGATACGCATTTTGCGAAATGGTCAGTTTACGCAGAACAAACTCGGTCGCCCCTTCCATATCACCGGCACTGGCTAAGGCAATCAGTTGCTCTTTGGCGGTTTCGAATGTTTGCCCCGCCTCCTGCAACGCTTTGATTTTTTGCTTGCCGGTCATGGTCGTCTGAATAGCGGCGATTTTGTCCATTGCGACATTGGTTTGTTTAACCGTGTCATCCAGCTGTACATAACGCTTCTTATTCTGCTCAGGATTTTTAGTATCAATGACGATGCCGCGCAGATATTTAATCTGGTCATTTACGCCGTCGCGGACGTCAAATGCCAGCCGGACTTTGACGTAACGGTCACTGACTATTTGGTCAATACTGCTATTGATGTTGCTTATTTTGGTAATGGCGATAGCGCTGACAATCACTAAAAGCAAAATGATAAGGCCGAATGCTGTCCCTAAACGGGCGCCGACACGCATACTGTTGATCAGTTTACACATTTTATTTCCCTTATTTCCTGGCCATTAAAAATTAATACAATGAAAAATAATTCAAAATATTGATTACATAGCGGAACTACTTTCTAATAATCTAATTAATTCTTAAAGGTTATCGGTATAAATAAGGGAATCTTTAGTGATGTGAATATTGGGAAGTGTAAAGAGGGATAAATGCTTTTGCTCCTCCCCTGTGCAGGAGAGGAGCATTATCAGGCAAACATTTCCTCAAGCCAGCCAACCCGCATTTCAGGCACGGATCGCAGCAACTCGCGGGTGTAATCATCCAGCGGTTCGGCCAGTGCGGAGGTGACCGGTCCCTGACGCACAATCACACCCTGTCTGAGCACCGCGACTTCATCGGCGATTTCGCGCACTACCTGCAAATCGTGGGTAATAAACAGGTAAGAAATGGCGGTGTCCTGCTGGATCTGGCGCAGTAATGCCAGCACATCGCGGGCAACTAACGGGTCGAGCGCCGAGGTTGGTTCATCGCAAACGATAACTTTTGGCTCCGCTGCCAGCGCCCGCGCAATACACACGCGCTGTTTTTGCCCGCCGGAAAGTGCGGCAGGCAAACGCGCCGCCAGTTCGGCATGTAATCCGACCTGCGCCAGCAGTTCACTCACCCTGGCCTCGCGCTGGCTGCGGTTCAGGGTCGTAAAGCAGGCCAGTGCACGGGAAATCTGACTGCCAATGCGCTCTTTCGGATTCAGCGCCGTGTCGGGGATCTGATGGATAAGTTGTACATCGCGCAACTGAACGCGGCTGCGCTGGTGCAAACTGGCGGGCAATACTTGCTGATTCAGACTGACTTCTCCGCTTTCCTGGGTAAGCAGCCCGCAAATCACTTTACCGAGCGTCGATTTCCCCGAACCGGATTCACCGATCACCGCCAGCGTGCGCCCGCGCGGCAAACTCAGCGAAACATTTTGCAGTACCGGCTGTGCATGATAGCGAGCACTGATGTTACTGATATCCAGCGCTGCTGGTGCATGACCCGTTTGCGGCGTTTTGTTCCCACCCTGCGCATGCAGCAAACGGCGGGTGTAAACCTGTTGTGGCTGGCTCAGCAATTGTGCCGTTCCCGCCTGTTCAACTGTTTTACCGTGCTGCAACACCATAATGTGATCGCTTATCTGCGCCACCACCGCCAGATCATGACTGATGTAAATCGCCGCGACGCCGGAAAAACGGATCACATCACTGATAGCTTTCAGCACGCCGAGCTGGGTGGTGACATCCAGCGCGGTGGTCGGCTCATCGAAAATCAACAACTCAGGCCCAGCGCACAGCGCCATGGCAATCATCGCGCGCTGTAACTGACCGCCGGAAACCTGATGCGGATAACGCTGATAAAACGCCTGTGGATCCGGCAGACCAAGCTGTTCAAACAGAGCAATGGCTTTGGCCTGCGCCTGACGGCGGGGATACACATTGTGTTTCAGCGCCGCCTCAATGACCTGCTCGCCGAGGGTGATCGCCGGATTAAACGCCGCTCCGGCAGACTGCGCGACATAAGCAATCTTTCTGCCGCGCACCTGACGCAACTGGCGCTCAGAAAGCGAAGTCAGTTCCTGTCCGCTGAACACAATTTTGCCGGACCGGATGCGCATCCCCTGCCGGCAATGCCCGAGAATAGCCAGTCCGATGGTGGATTTGCCTGCGCCCGATTCGCCGATCAGACCCAGCACTTCGCCGCGCTTCACAGTGAAAGAGACATCATCCACCAGCGTGCGCGAATTTTTACCCTGCGACACCACGCACAGGTTTTCGATACTCAGTACGTGCTCATTCATGCTTTTTTCCCCCACACACGACGCTCACCGCTTATCAGCCAGTCCGCCACGGCGTTGACTGCCAGCGCCAGTACCGCGATTGCGCCCCCCGGCACCAGTGCCGCCCAGACGCCAAACAAAATGCCGTCTTTGTTATCGCGCGCCAGTCCGCCCCAGTCAGCGGTCGGAGGCTGAATACCCAGCCCGAGGAATGACAGCGCAGAGAGAAACAGCAGAATAAAAATAAAACGCAGGCCGAATTCGGCGATCAGCGTCTGGAGCGCATTGGGTAAAATCACATGCAGGAGGATCCAGCCGAGACTTTCACCGCGCAACCGCGCCACATCAACAAATTCCATTACGCCGATATCCACTGCAAGGGATCGGGCCACGCGCAGCACACGGGTTGATTCCAGCAGGCCAAGCACCAGCGTCAGCACCAGAATGGTTTTCGGCAAAACAGCCAGCACGATCAGCGCCAGGATCAGCGTCGGAATAGCCATCACAATATCGTTGCAGCGGGAAATCACCTGATCAAGCCAGCCGCCGCGCAGTCCGGCAATAAACCCGAACGTACAACCGACGATAAACGCCACCAGTGCCGCCAGTGCGGCCACACCAAGGGAAACCCGTGTGCCCCAGATCAGGCGGGAAAGCAGATCACGGCCGAGATTATCGGTGCCCAGAATGGAACCGGGCCCCGGTAAATCCCACGACATGCCGATCGTCTGATCCGGCGTGTGCGGGGCCAGCCACGGGGCAAAAATGGCGATAAGGATAAACAGGCTTAGCACCAGCAGGCCCAGTATCGAAGCAGGTTTTAATGCAGGCATTACAGCAATTCCTAAGATTCAGCGGTTATGGCGTAAACGCGGATTAGCGACCAGCGCCATTACATCCGCCAGCAAATTAAGCAGGATATAAATACCTGCCAGCAGCAACG
The DNA here is from genome assembly GCF_019049755.1 of Rahnella perminowiae. Taxonomy (GTDB): domain Bacteria; phylum Pseudomonadota; class Gammaproteobacteria; order Enterobacterales; family Enterobacteriaceae; genus Rahnella; species Rahnella perminowiae. The sequence goes on along the minus strand of NZ_JAFMOS010000460.1, from coordinate 3,760 downwards.
CGCAATCCTGCATCACCGGAATATCGCGTTTGCTGATGCTGTCGACCATGTACTGCCCGAGTCCCGGATAAACAAATACGTTCTCGACAATCACCACACCGACCATCAGATAGGCCAGATTGATCGCCACGACATTGATGATCGGCCCCACCGCATTGGGCAATACGTGACGCCATAAAATGCGCGACGGTGACAGCCCTTTGAGCAACGCGGTATCCACATACGCCGAACTTTGCGCGGCTATCAGCGCAGCGCGGGTCATGTTGCTCATATGGCCGAGGATCGCCAGTACCAGTGTGGCGCACGGCAGGGAAATGGCGGAGAGTTTGGCCGCCAGCGGCATATCTGCAGTGATACTGCTGTTGCTCGGTGCCCACGCCAGCGTGATGGCAAATATCAGAATCAGCAAATAACCGGAGAAAAATTCCGGCAGGGCCACCGTGGCGCGGGTGATGACGTTGAGCAGTGTATCAATGACACTGCCCTGATAACGCACAGAAATAAACCCGATCAGCAGCGCCAGCGGAACCGCAATCGCGGCGGTACATCCGGCCAGAAACAGTGTATTCCCCAGGCGGGTAAACAACGGACCACTGATGGCTTCGCGACTCGAAAAACTGGTGCCGAAATCGCCGTGCAGCACACCCGCCAGCCAGCTCAGATAACGGCTGACCGCCGGTTTATCCAGCCCCAGTTGAAAATTCAGTTCGCGGATAGCATCGGGCGTGGCGCTCTGACCGAGGATCGCCGTCGCCGCATTGCCCGGCAGCAGTTGTACACCGGCAAAAATCAGCACGGAAACGGCCAGCACTACCAGCACGCCATAGAACAGCCGCACCAGTACCATGCTCAGCAAGCCGGAACGGTGTTGCGAAAAACGGCCCGCAGGCCGCTGTGTCACTTTCTGTTGTGCAGATAAGTCAGACATATTTTTACCCGGTTCAGCCTTCAATCCAGACTTTCTCTGCCGCACGGTTACCACTGAGCGGCATTCCCGGAACGGATGTAAACCCTTTGATTTTGGCGGAACAACCGTCGAGCGCATCGGCGTACAGCGGGATGATCTCGCTTCCCTGATCAACCAGCATCACCTGAATGTCATGGTAAATCTGCCTGCGGCGCGCTTCGTCCGGTTCACCGCGTGCGGCTTTGACCATCGCATCGAAAGCCGGTACGTGCCACGCCGATTCATTCCAGGAAGACTGACTGGTGAACACCAGAGAGAGCAGCGCGTCGGCGGTCGGACGGTTCGCCCAGTTCGACGACACAAAGGCTTTTTTCTGCCAGATATCATTCCAGAACGCATCGTCCGGCACGCGCACCACATTCAGGTTAATGCCCGCTTTGGCGGCGGATTGCTGATAAAGCTGACCGGCATCGACCGCGCCGGGGAAACCGGCATCGGCGACATTCAGCGTCAGAGGGCCGCTGAAACCGGATTTCTTCCAGTGGAACTGCGCTTTTTCTGGGTCGTACGGACGCTGCGGAATATCTTTCGCAAAGTATCGGTTCGACGGGAAAATCGGGTTGTCGTTCGCCACGCTGGCGTAACCGCCGAGCACGGTGTCGATAATTTTCTGACGATCGATGGCGTATTTGAGCGCCAGACGGCCATCAACATTATCGAACGGCGCCAGATTTGACAGCCCGGGGAAGGTGTAAATCATGCTGTCTTTCGCCCGTACCAGTTTCAGGTTCGGCATACGTTCGATGCGGCTGACAATGCGCGGATTCACGCGGTTAATCAGCTGTGCCGAACCACTGACCAGTGCGGCCACACGGGCTGTTGAATCGTTCATCGCCAGCGTTTCGACAGAATCGACATGCCCGCGTTCGCTGTTCCAGTAGTTCGGATTACGTTTGGTCAGCGTGGACACACCCGGCTGGAATTTTTCAAGGATAAATGCGCCGGTGCCGATGCCTTTATCAAAGTTTTCATTTTCAGCAGTAATGGCGAAATGCACGGCGCTCAGCAGCCAGACGAATTCGACGTCCGGTGCGGTGAGCTTAACAGTGACCTCATGGTCGCCGGTGGCTTCAATCGAACTGACGGTGTCCAGATAACCTTTCACCGGCGACGTGGATTTCTCACCCCGGTGATGATTGAGGGAATACACCACATCTTTCGCGCCCAGCGAACGGCCATCATGGAACTGCACGCCCTGACGGATTTTCAGCACCCAGGTTTTGCTGCCATCGGTTGAGGCCCAGGCTTCAGCCAGTGACGGTGCCAGTCTGGCGTTTTCGTCAATTTCCACCAGATTGTTAAACATCTGAGAACCGACGAAATACATGTAAGTTTCGAACCAGAATGCCGGATCCAGACGGTCGGTGCTGGAGGCATTGTCCACGCCGACGACCAGATGGCCGCCTTTTTTCGGTTTTTCTGCCTCCGCAGCAAAGGCATTGCCCAGCCACAGTGAATGGGTAGCCGCAGCAACGGAAAGTGCACCCGCACTTTTAATAAATGAACGACGATCAATCATGGTTTTCCCCTGTCTGCGAAGAATGCATCTTCAGCATTAATATGCGTTTTATTCTTTTTATGGATGTTATCTGGTGATGGATATTATCTGGCGAAGGCCTGTTTCAGCGCGGCAATATGTTCAGGCCCGATCCCGCAACAACCGCCGACCATGGTCGCACCCTGCGCCACCCAGTCTTTCGCGAAATCGAGATAACCGGCAGGATCAGTGTCCTGACGCATTTTGCTCAGCCCTTCATTGGCACCGCGTTTATTATCGGAAGGCTCGAATGCATTGGCATACACGCCGATATCAAGCTGAGATCCCTGTGCCGTCAGCGCCGCTCGTGCAGTTTTCACCGCAGTCGCCATCACTTCAGGACGGCTGCAATTGAACAGCACCGCCGCCGCAGAAACCCGCAGCGCCACACTGACCGCATCGACAACCGCTTCACCGGAGCGCAGCAGCGCATTACCCTGATCGTCGAGATTGTCCTGCAAGGTAAAAGACAGCCACAGCGGACGCGGGTCATCGCCCAGCACATCGCGGACGGCTTCGACTTCTGCAACAGAGCTTTGCGTTTCCGCCAGCCAGACATCAACGCTGTCCGTCAGGTTATCCACCAGCACTTGCAGTAATTTTTTGGCCGCCACTGGCTCGAACAGATCCGGGCGATAAGATCCGAGAACCGGAGGGAGCGAACCCGCAACCTGCACGGCAGCCCGTGCCGCATCAGCCGCCTCGCGAGCCAGCTTGCCGGAGAGCGCAATCAGCGCAGCGCCCTGCTCCGCAAAAACTTCTTCACCCACGTGGAACGGCACAACGGCGTAACTGTTGGTGGTAATGACCTGAGAACCGGCAGCAATAAAAGCATCGTGAGCAGCCCGAACAAATTCAGGAGCCTGCATCAGCGCCAGTGCAGACCATTCAGGCTGGCGAAAAGGAGCCCCCATCCGGGCCAGTTCGCGCCCCATGCCACCATCGAGGATTTTAATGTTACTGATCATTGTGCCACCGCCGTTGTATTTTTCTTAGCCGAATCAATCGTTAATCCGGCAGGTGGTGACACTCTACAAAACGAACGTTTAGATGTCTAGATTTCTTAATGGCTAAAAGGTGGGTTTTTTATTGTAAACTGGTCTCACTCGCGGTGAGGGCTGGATCGGGAATATTTCGGTTTCTCACTCGCCGTGATGGCTGGATCGAGAATATTTCGGTTTCTCAAGTGCTGCGGTCACATGACGCGCTGCGCCGAAACCGACCAGAGGGGAAAGGCTTTTCCCCTCTGAACTCCC
>NZ_JAFMOS010000461.1 GCF_019049755.1 Rahnella perminowiae | reverse complement strand
CCCACTAAATGTATTGAGTCAAGTAAGCCTTCAGGTCCGTAGATTTCAGCGCCCTCTGCGATTGCTGCCAGCTTCCTATTGTCAACACCCACTTTCTCTAAAGATGAAAGTATAAATTCTCTCGTCGTCAATGAAATAGACATTGGTTTCGCCACCTTAAAAACTTCGAACCCACATCTTATCCAGCATGACAGAAAAGATTTGCTTGAAATTGCACCCGTTGTAAAAATAGGAAATCACTGAATGTCTGCGTCCCCGTCGTTTTCAATCATTTTGGTCAGAAGAGGAGGTTAATTGCGTTAAATACCGGGGGGCGGGGTATGGTATTATTTTTTTAAATTTTATATTCAGAAGGTGTTATGTTCAAAATATATCTGATCCTTGCTGTTTCTATCTGCGCTGAAACGCTGGCTACCACGATGATGAAGGCATCCAATGGATTTACCCGGTTAGTTCCGAGCGTCATTGTGGTTGTAGGTTATGCCATATCGTTTTACGGACTTTCCCAGGTTGTTAAAGTGATGAATATCGGCATCGCCTATGCTATCTGGGCAGGAATGGGGATTTTCCTTGTGTCGACAATGTCATTTTTCATCTACAAACAACGGCTTGATACGCCTGCGCTGATTGGCATGGGCTGCATCGCCCTCGGTATTATGATCATCCAGCTTTATTCAAAATCAGTGTCGCATTAACCCCGGTACTCCCGTGTTGTCTTCCATCATTTTTTGACCGCCGTATCCGGCGGTTAATTTCACTGTTTTTGCACATTAGTTACAACATACTTATATGTGGAGAGATTTCCTGTCCGCGTTATCTGTATGTGCCTTTTTCAGTTGAACCTCCGCGTACCTCTGCAGCCGGCATGGCAGGCGGAGACTGGCTTATCCGGCAGGCGGATAAGAAATACCCTAACACTCATTATGAAAATGCCTTGACCCTGTGATAGTGATCACGTTTATTAGCCAGATTATACAGACATGAAATAGTTCACCCTGCTAAGGATAATAAAATGACTGAGTGCTCATCGCTGGACACCCGGCCAGAAACTTCTGCGTTCCGCCGCTGGCTGGCGGTTTTCTCACTGGCCTGCGGCACCTTCGCGCTGGTTAATACTGAATTTTTGCCGATCGGTTTACTTTCGCCGATCGCCCAGTCTCTGGGCATTACCGAAGGGCATGCGGGTCTGGCGGTGATGTTGCCCGGTTTAGTGGCTGCAATTTCTGCGCCGCTGATTATGTTGTTTGCCCGAAAAATGGATCGCCGCACCTTACTGTTGTTGCTCAGCGCAACGGTGATCGTGGCCAACGGTATCGCCGTACTGGCGCAGTCGTTCAATATTCTGCTGATCGGACGTATTATTCTGGGTATCGGCGTGGGGGGATTTTGGTCGTTTGCCATTCCCTCCGGACGACGGCTGGTGTCAGAAGAGCAGGGTGCACGGGCCATTTCGCTGATCACCGCTGGCGTGGCGGTCGGCACGGTCGCAGGTGTACCGGCGGGCGCTTTTATCGGCGATCTGTTCGGCTGGCGGATGGCGTTTACGCTCAATGCCGTACTGGCGCTGGCATTTTTTGTGTTGCAATGGGTGGCGCTGCCTTCGCTGCCCGCCCAGCAATCTATCGGCCTGCGTGCGATGCTTGGCGTCACGAAAGTTGCGGGGATCCGCTATGCGCTGATCATCGGGGTATTTATGGCGGGCGGTCATTTCGCGGCCTATACCTACCTCGAGCCATGGCTGCGGTTTAACCTGCATCTTTCTGCCGGCAATATTTCTTTGTTACTGATGGGCTATGGTGTGGCGGGGTTGTTAGGCACACTGACCAGTGAAATCACTGTCCGTGAGTTCGGTGTGAAGAAGGCATTTATGCTCAACATGCTGCTGCTCAGCGTCTCGGTGCTGGTATTGTCGCTGTTTCCGGTGCCGCTGGCGCTGGCCTGTGTACTGGTAATTCTCTGGGGATTAGCCTTTGGGGCCCTGCCAGTGTGTCTGAATATCTGGACCTATCAGGCGTCACCTGCGTTGTTTGAAACCGGTTCGGCGTTGCTGGTGTGTGTCTTCCAGACATCGCTTGCGCTGGGTGCATTGTCTGGTGGTATCCTCGCTGACCACGCGGGCGTCAGCAGTGCCTTTCTGCTCGGCGGTGTGCTGACACTGCTGGCAGGCATCACCATCTTTCTGTCCCGCCCTCAGCCTGCGGTATTACAGGCTGCGGGCGAATAATCGGTTTACTATCAGGAAATCTTTCCACATAAGAGTATCTCCTTCGACAAAACCCGCGCAGAGCGGGTTTTTTGCGTTGTAAGGCAGATGAAACTCAATAGTTGCTTGTTTTCTGTCCGTTCCCATAACAGTCCCGTATCTGGTTATTTCTTTTTCGTATTTGCCCATTACGACCTGCTTTGAAACACTGTGGCCTTCAGCGATGTTATTTCAACATTTTAATTATTCACGGAAAGAGTAAAAACCTTTATGCGCATAACACTAAAATTTTCGGTTCTGGCGTTGTCTCTGGCAGGTGCACTGGTGCTGAGTGCTTGTGACCAAAAATCGCAGGAAAATCACATTAAAGTGGGTATCAGTGCGGGTATTGATCAGCAGATGTGGGAAACCATCAAAAAAACCGCCAAAGATAAATACAACCTTGATGTGGAAGTCGTGACCTTCAACGATTTCGTGTTGCCAAACTCAGCGCTGAGCAGCGGTGACATCGATGTGAACTCATTTCAGCACCGTCCTTATCTGGATAAGCAGATCAAAGAGCGCGGCTACAAGCTGGTGGAAGTGGGGAAAACCTTTGTTTATCCCATTGCAGGCTATTCCCGCAAGATAAAATCCATCGATCAGCTCAGTGATAACGCGCAGGTGGCGGTACCTAATGACCCGACTAACCTGGGGCGTTCGCTGCTACTGCTGCAAAAAGAGGGTTTGATCAAACTGAAAGAGGGCGTGGGTTTGCTGCCAACGTCTCTGGATATCATTGAGAATCCCAGGCATCTCAAAATTGTTGAAATCGAAGCACCGCAGCTGACGCGCGCCATTGATGACGACAAAATTGAACTGGCAATCATCAACACCACTTATTCAGGACAGGTCGGGCTGACGCCGGGCAAAAATGGCCTGTTTGTCGAAGATAAAGATTCACCTTATGTAAATATTATCGTGGCACGGGAAGATAACAAAGACAGTCAGGCAGTGAAGGAGCTGGTTGAGTCTTATCAGACGGATGCCACAGTAAAAGCGGCTGACGCTATCTATCACGGAGATGCGGTAAAAGGCTGGTAAAGCAGGCAGGAAGCAGAATCATTGAATCCTGGGATTTAACAATCTCAGGATTTTTTATTTTAATGCACAGGCTAAAATGAATATCTATTCAAAATAGAACCACGCCGTTTTAATCAGTCCCTTCTCCACTTCAAATACGGCAATGCTGTTAACCGGGGTGTCATAAATCCCGTAAATCATTTCATGATCAAAAACGTTATTGCCCAGTACTGTTCGCGAAATCAACTCAGCACGTAACGCCGCGTTGTTAAACCGGTGGTGTTTGTAAAAAGTTCTGAGTGCTTCTTTGCCCTGTAAGGAAGGCGACATGTTTGGCATACGATATGCGATGAAATCGTCGCTGTAGCAGGAAACGAAGGTATCGAGATCGTGACTGTTATAAGCCTGAAACTGTTTTTCTACCGGGATAACGACGTCCATTTACTACCGCCTTTAATGAATAGTTATGCTTATATACCGAATATTAATTCATTAAGGGAGCGGAGGCAATGCATGGGAAATAAAAAGGCCACCGCGGCGGCCTCAATGGTCAATCGATGTGGTGATCAGCACACGCCAAAATCGCCGTCTTCATGATACAAATCGACGGTATCGGCTTTTACTGAAATTTCTGTGGCAGAAAAGTCATCTGTCCGCGAGCACCACAGCGTGTCGCCCTCAACGCGCCGGACAATCATTTTCGGGCCGCCGGTTTTGGACTGAACGAGATCTTGCGGTTTAAACATGCTTTATTCCCCGGTTATCTATGTTGTTGTGATTCATGGAAAAGGTGTCCGCAGACCGTACAGTCCGGTCATCCTCGCGGATCACTCATCAGAAGCTATACTTAAAGTTAATGTAATACAAACCGGAGGAAAAGATGACCATACATAAGAAAGGACAGGCACACTGGGAAGGTGACATTAAACACGGTAAAGGCTATATCTCTTCTGAAAGTGGTGCCCTGAAGGAACAGCCATATGGATTTAATACCCGTTTTGAAGGCAAGCCAGGCACCAATCCGGAAGAACTGATTGGTGCGGCGCACTCAGCCTGCTTCTCCATGGCGCTCTCGCTGATGCTGGGTGAAGCCGGGCACACGCCGGAAAGCATCGATACTGTTGCTGATGTTTCACTCGATAAAGTGGATGGCGGTTTTGCGATCACCAAAATCGCACTCGACAGTAAAGTGAAACTGCCAGGCATCGACAAAGATAAATTTGATGAAATCATCAAAAAAGCCAAAGCAGGCTGTCCGGTTTCTCAGGTACTGAACGCTGAGATCACGCTGACGTACCAGTTGGAAAACTGATGATTTAACAGATCAGGATTTTCTGAAAAAAGCCACGCGATGTTTGCGTGGCTTTTGTGTGGTGAATCATGCCCATTTTTAAACAGACGTTACTGAAAGTTTTGCCGCGGCGAAAGCAACCCAGAGACAGCAATCCTATTTGCCTTCTTATCCCGGGATACGGGAGCACTGTTTAGAAAAGCTTCGCACAAGGCAGAGTTTCACCGCCTCAGGTTATTCCGGCGCGCCGCCACTTCCCTGTTGTGAGGGCCATTTCCAGTCACGAACTTCAGGCAAATCCTCACCATACTCACGCACATAGCGATGATGCGCGGCAATTTTCTCTTGCAACGTATCCAGAACATCATCCGCCTGGCCTTGCAATTTTTCCGTATGCAGAATGGCTGCCTGCGCCAGGTGAAAGCGATCCAGCTTATTGAGCACGGTCATGTCAAACGGCGTGGTGGTGGTGCCTTCTTCCATAAAACCGCTGACGTGGAAATTGCGGTGGTTGTTGCGCTGGTAGGTTAAGCGGTGAATCAGGCTTGGATAGCCGTGGAAGGCGAAAATTACCGGTTTGCTTTGGGTGAAAATGTGGTCAAAAGCAGCTTCGCTCAGTCCGTGAGGATGTTGTTCCTGGGTCTGTAAAGCCATAATATCCACCACGTTCACCACACGGACGCTGAGATCCGGCAGATATTCCCGCAATAAATCGACCGCCGCCAGGGTTTCCATGGTTGGCACATCGCCCGCACAAGCCATCACTACATCAGGTTCCGTTCCGTCCGGCTCATGGCCCGCCCACGGCCAGATGCCCATCCCTGCGGCGCAATGTTCTGCGGCTTCGTCGGCAGACAGCCATTGCGGGGCAGGTTGTTTACCAGCCACAATCACATTGATGCGGTCCCAGGTTTGCAGACAGTGATCTGCGACCCACAACAACGTATTGGCATCCGGCGGCAGATAAATACGCACGATATCGGCTTTCTTGTTCGCGACATGATCCATAAAACCCGGATCCTGATGGCTGTAGCCGTTGTGATCCTGACGCCAGACATGGGAGGAAAGCAGGTAGTTGAGAGAAGAGATCGGCTGACGCCACGGCAATTTACGGGTCACCTTCAGCCATTTAGCATGCTGATTAAACATGGAGCCGACGATATGAATAAAGGCTTCATAGCAGTTGAACAGCCCATGCCGTCCGGTGAGTAAATAACCTTCCAGCCAGCCCTGACACTGATGCTCACTGAGAATTTCCATCACCCGGCCATCGGCAGCCAGTTGCTCATCGTAAGGTTCAATGTCTTCCAGCCAGGTGCGGTTGGTGACATTAAACACATCGCTGAGCCGGTTAGACGCAGTTTCATCCGGGCCGAACAGACGGAAGTTATCAGGATTGAGGGTAAAGATATCGGCCAGATAGCGGCCGAGCATTTCTGTTGATTGCACCTGCGGTTCGCCGCGTGAGGTCAGCTTAACGGCGAATTTGGCCAGTTCTGCCGGCACCAGTTTCCGCCGCAGTCTGCCGCCATTGGCGAAGGACGAGGCACCCATACGTTTATCCCCCTGTGGTGCCAGCGCCCGTAATTCCGGCTTCAGGCGTCCCTGTTCATCGAACAGATCGTCAGGCTGGTAGCTGCGCATCCAGTCTTCAAGGATCTGGCGATGCTCGTCGTTGTCACGGCAGGAAGATACCGGCACCTGATGTGCGCGCCAGAAACCTTCGACTTTTTTACCGTCAACGGTCTTCGGGCCGGTCCAACCTTTCGGACTGCGCAGGATGATCATCGGCCACGCGGGAACACCGTCGTTGGACGTACCGGCGCGGGCGCGTTGCTGGAGATCTTTGATCATATCCAGTGAAATGTTCAGTGCGCGGGCCATCTGAATATGCATCTGTTCCGGCTCGTGTCCGCTGACAAATAATGGCTCGTAACCATAACCGGAAAATAACTGACGTAGATCGTCGTCGCTCATTCGCCCCAGGAGGGTCGGGTTAGCAATTTTATAACCATTAAGATGCAGTATCGGCAGTACTGCGCCGTCCCGCACGGCATTGAGGAATTTAATGCCGTGCCAGCTCGAGGCCAGCGGACCGGTTTCGGCTTCACCATCGCCAATGACGCAGGCGGCAATGAGATCAGGATTATCAAATACTGCGCCGAACGCATGAGACAGAGAATAGCCGAGTTCGCCGCCCTCGTTAATCGACCCCGGTGTTTCCGGCGCCGCATGGCTGGGAATGCCACCGGGGAATGAGAACTGCCTGAACAGTTTTTGCATTCCGCTGGCATCCTCGCTGATCTGCGGATAAATCTCGCTGTAGCTGCCTTCAAGCCAGGTATTTGCCACCATGCCGGGGCCGCCGTGACCCGGACCGCAGATATAAATAATATCAAGATCACGCTGGCATATCGCCCGGTTGAGGTGCGCATAAATAAAATTCAGACCTGGCGTAGTGCCCCAGTGCCCCAGCAGACGAGGCTTGATGTGCTCAGGTTTGAGGGGTTCGCGCAGCAACGGGTTATCCATCAGATAAATTTGCCCGACAGACAGGTAATTGGCGGCCCGCCAGTAGCGGTCAATGAGTCTCAGTTCTTCTGTAGTAGAGAGGTGTGAAGGGGGGAGTGTCATCGTTTCCTCCTGGATGGGTTGGATGAGGTATACCTATTAACCCTAATAGAAAAATGCGATCCCGGCCAAGTTGCGCAATCTGCGAACTCTGACAAATGGCATTACATCAGCTATAGATACTGAGCGTTACCTTAAAAATTCGAATAATTTACCGGGGTTATAATGAAGGATAAAAGCGAAAAAACAGGTCTGATCGGGCTGGCAATCGGCGCGGCTGTTATGGGGTTAATTTCCAGTGGAACCGTCATTAACCGGGAAAGCATCATTGAAGAATTACGACGGCTCGGACGTAAAAAAGGGGATGGCCTGGAAGATGAGATCTTTGTCAAAGCCGCTCAGCTGGTCGGTAAAGGGCAGTGATTGAGTAAACGGGCGCAAAAAAATACCCGCCAGGGGAGACGGGTATTGGATTCGTTACAAGGGGAGTATCTTAGTATCTGTAGATAGCTACAGAAAACACTATGCTATCTCCTTTATGCGAATCATTTATTTAGGAGAAATCTGTTTTCTCCTGAACGGTTATTTGCGGCCTAAAAGCAACCCCAGCACCACGCCAATCGCGCCGGCAGCAATCAATCCCGACAGCGGATTTTCTTTGATCTTATCCGCCACGTCAGAGACAGCTTCACTTGCCTGTGCGGAGTATTTGCGTGCAGCACCTTTCAGCTGGTGTTTAGGAGAATCAACAAAATCTCCAAATTGCTTTTGTGCTTCACCGGCAAACTCATTGACCGTGTTTTCTACTTTATCTTCCACACGGTTAGGATCTTTATCAAAGTCTTGTGATGACATATCGTGCTCCTTTTTGGGTGGATTTTAAGTCTAGTCGAAAAGTCAGGACATGCAGGGTTTGCCTGCGAAGGAGTCATAGATATCAGACTTTTCTTGCCAGCAGTGTCGCAAAACGCAGCGAATAACGGTGTCCGTTTTCGTCACGTTTATGCAGTTCTCCGACATCCTCGTTGTATTTCACTATCTCCCAGTCGCGATAATAATCACGCAACTCTGCCGGCTTAAACGTGAACGGGAAAGGCAGCGGGCACGGATAATCCGGGCTGTCCATGGCGGCAACGATCAGGTTATAGCCGCCCGTTACGGTGGCTGCATGCATATCTTCAATGATGTGTGGGATGCTGTCGCGTTGCAGAAACATCATTACTACGGTCGAAAAGATAAAATTATATTCACCGCTGAAACGGTGGGTGTTCAGATCCGCTTCGCTGATAGTGATGTTGGTCAGGGATTCCGCCGCAATAATATTATTCACTTTTGCGACGCTTATGGCGTTGTTATCCCAACCCGTCACATCAAAGCCTTTAAGGTTAAGATACAGGGAGTTACGCCCGCTGCCACAGCCTAAATCCAGTGCTTTACCTGACTGTACATAATGTGTTGCGTTGATGATTTCTGAGTGGGTACGGGTCAGACCGTATTTTTCGGTGTAAAAATCTTCTGGTGCGGGTTGATGAGTCATGCCCTGGCTTCCTGAAAGTGAATCGAATATCAGCGATTATCCTCTAAAACGACAACCGCGCCATTATCCTTAATGGTCAGGGACCTGCGCAACAAGGCATTCCTTGCCACAATATGTAAGGAAAGATAATCAATTGAGAATTTTCCGTAAATAAAATTTCTGTTATTGTGGCGTTCTTAACTGGAGCCTGCCCTGGAATATCTGAATGCTTTTAACCCTCGTCTATCGCAGTCACATCAGCGACTCTGTCCGGCCTGCTTCTCTGGCAGAGATGGTGTCGCGAGCCAACATCGAGAACGAACGCCGTAGCATTACCGGTATTCTGCTTTTTGACGGAATGCACTTTTTCCAGTTGCTGGAAGGGCCGGAAGAAGCCGTCGATGCCATTTATAGCAAGATTTGCAGCGATCAACGCCACAACAATGTCGTTGTTCTCATGCGTGATTACGCACCGTCGCGGCGCTTCGGCAATGTAGGGATGGAGCTGTTTGACCTCAGGCATCATCATGAGGATGTTGTTCTTCAGGCAGTCCTGGATAAGGGAACGTCTAAATATCGGCTTACCTACGAAGACCGCGCGCTTCAATTTTTATGCACTTTTGTACAGGCTCGCGAAAAGGAAAATTATCTCGAAATTTTGCCAGCGGATGCCTGGTCCTTTATCGCAGATGAGCCACTGAAACCTGAAGCAGGATTTATCTTTCCCGAGATGAAGGATTACAATTTTACGTTTCAGCCGATTGTTGATCCCCTCAGTCGAGAGATTATTTCTTACGAAGCGCGTCTGTGCGGTCCCGGTGGCGGTTCTCCGATGGAATATTTCTCTGCACTTAGCGGCCCAAACATTTATGAAGCCGATTTACGATCCAAGAAGCTGGCTTTTGCGCTTGCCCGAAAGATGGGGATTGGCGACAAAATGCTGTCAATCAAATTGTTGCCTATGACGCTCGTCAGGGTACCCGACGCGATTGGATTTTTGCTTCGTGAGATTGTTGCTCATGATCTGGTACCGGAGCAGATTATTGTGGCAATCACAGAAAACGGTGTCGCGACGCGCGAAGATAATTTCGCGACAGCGTTACAACAGCTTAAAGCCTCAGGGATGCGCCTGGCCGTTGATGATTTTGGCGCCGGATCTGCCGAATTATTGCTGTTGACCCGATGCCAGCCTGATAAGATTATGATTGACCGCAATATGATTTGTGACATCCATACCAGCGGACCCAAACAAGCCATCATTCAGGCCATTATCAGATTGTGTTCTTCTTTGGAAATATCGGTCATCGCGGCGGGTATTGAAAAACCAGAAGAATGGATGTGGCTTGATGCGGCAGGGGTCTGTAATTTTCAGGGACCGCTGTTTGCTTCGCCCAGGCTAAATGGGGCGCCGGTTGTTACGTGGCCGGAGATTAAGCAGGAATATACATTAATGAATCAAAATCTTTAATTATGCCGGGTCTGTTAAAAGATTCTCAGAAAAGTAAACTCATCAGCCGGTGAGGTATCGTGTATTTTCCCGGCTGATTTGAAAAATTTATTGCCATACAGACGATATTTTATAGTGTGTCATCATCAGGGGTACGGTATACCACATACTCAAGTGCTTCTAAATATACATCCTGTTTAATCGAATCACTTTCCTGCTCAATTTTTTGAATCAGGCAAAGAATAATAT
>NZ_JAFMOS010000462.1 GCF_019049755.1 Rahnella perminowiae | reverse complement strand
TATAAAAAGAGAAGGGCAATCAAGGAACTGCCCTTTTATCAAAAGATTATGACCAAAACAACCACATCACATCTAAACCATTTACTACAAATCATCTAAACCCAGGACATCCCGCATGTCATAAAGACCAATTTTATGCGAGGAAAGCCATTTTCCTGCACGAACTGCACCTTTTGCGAAAGTCATGCGGCTGGAAGCCTTGTGGGTAATCTCCACACGCTCACCGATATCGGCAAACATGGCAGTATGTTCACCCACGATATCGCCGGCGCGGAGGGTGGCAAAACCAATACTTTTGGGATCACGCTCTCCGGTATGGCCTTCACGGGCATACACCGCACAATCCTTGAGGTCACGCCCTAACGCATCAGCAATCACTTCACCCATTGCCAGCGCCGTACCCGATGGTGCATCAACTTTATGACGGTGGTGCGCTTCGACAATTTCAATATCGGTATAGTCGCCCATAACTTTGGCCGCTTTTTCCAACAGCTTGAGGACAACGTTTACACCCACGCTGAAGTTGGCCGCAAAAACCACCGGAATAACCTCAGAGGCTTGTTTAATTGCAGCCTTACCGGCGTCATCAAAGCCTGTAGTGCCGATAATCATACCTTTATGGTGTTTCTGGCAGAATTCAAGGTGTGCCAGCGTGCCTTCCGGACGGGTGAAGTCGATCAGAATATCGAAGTCATTGACTACGGAATCCAGATTATCATGCACTTTGATGCCCGCCGTCCCTACGCCAGCCAGCTCGCCCGCATCGGTTCCGACTAAGGAAGAACCCGAACGTTCAAGCGCTGCGCCCAACACCACACCACCGGCATCGGATACGGCCTGAATCAGCTGGCGGCCCATACGACCCCCTGCGCCAACAATGGCCATGCGAATATCAGCGTTACTCATAATTACTCTCTTCTTATTGTGGTTCTGTCTTGAAACAGAATCAGGTTATCGACCCCGCGATCAGGGAGCCAGCAAAATTGCTTCATAATTAGAAAATTATGATACAGGCCCGTTAATATCAGTAAAAGCCATCTGGTTTCAGGTTACGCATTTTGTGATTTTGTGTTAAACGACGGGCAGAACCGGAACTCACGGGCAAAAAAAAGCCAAAACATCCACTTTAAGGCGGCCCGCATAACCATGCAATGTAGTGCATAAGTTTCAGCGCCCCCTTCCTTATTTCCCCTATCTCACTACTTTGATTTTATCACTTCCGCGCAGGGCACCGTCTGACAATATGTAATAAAGAAGAAAGACCAATATGATGACGATGACTGAAAAAGCTTATTTACCCTCTTGGTGCTAACAGATAAGCAGCTAACGAAACATTTCTTAGATCTAAAACATTAAATTTTTATTATATATGATGAAATAATATTGATAAAATCAATGATTGTGATAATAAATAGCCACCTAATTTTAACTGCCGAAATTTGATTTAACGGGCAGTCAAAATGAGTAGCCAGGTTGCATAAGGCGCGTCTTCACCCTTACCAGACAGTCATCAGTAAGGGAAAAATAAAAACTACACATTGCCAATTTTGTTGCTGATTTTTCAGAACCGTATATTGGCACAGGGATTTAACATGAAATTCAAACTGAACAAAGTCACACAAGTGGCGACCGCAGGTCTTTTATTTGGCTTAGCTTCCTTTGCTGCACACGCAGAAATTACCCTGCTTAAACAAGATCCACAGCCAAACGATCCGCTGAGCCGTCTTAACTTCCAGGTCGGGGGCAGTATTCGCCCGCAGTTCCAGTTCCAAAACGGTGTGAAAAACTACAAAACCAATGGTTTTGATGGCGGTACGCGTTTCCGTTTCTCTGCTGATTATTATCTGTTTGATGACATCAGCTGGATTAACTACTACGAATTGGGTGTAAATATTCCAGCCCTGACTGGCTGGGATAATCACTATGCGAAGGGTGCGCATAACACCAGCCGTCGTATGCTCTACACCGGTCTGAAAAGCAAAACCTACGGCCAGCTGACCTTTGGTCAGCAAAACAGCGTTTATTACGATGTGGTGGGTGCGAAAACCGATATCTGGGATTATGACATGCTCGCCCAGGCACCAGGCAATGGGGTGAACGGTGACTACGATGGTTCTTACCGTTCCCGTAAGATGTTGAAATATAAAAACACCTTCGGCGACGCAGATGTTTACGCATCGTACTTGTTCGAAGACAGCGAACTGCTGACCGGTAAAAATGGCCTGCGTTACAAACGTAACGGCGGCGGTTCTGTCGGTGTCGATTACCACATCACCAAAGACCTGACCTGGGGTACTGCGTACAACTACACCGATGCAGAAATGAGAAATCCAGGTGATAACACGTCTAAAGATTACAACCAGAGCATTGTCGGTACTGCACTAAGCTGGAAGCCAGGCAACTGGACAGCGTCCTTCGGTGGCGGTTACTACCATGACTTCCTGACAACAGGCGTGAAAACTGAAGATCACTTCTTCGCCGGTGACGCTTACGGCCTGGAATACTTCCTGGGTTATGCTTTCCCAATCAATCAGCTGGCCGTTAAAACCATTCAGCCATACTTCATGGGTGACCGTCTGACCTATGTGACTGGCCGTAATTACCAGCGTATTGATAACGGTCTGGGTGTGTCCTTCCAGCTCGACTACGGCTTCCGTGTAGATTACGAACATGTGTTCACTTCTTCTACCGATAACCTCGGTGATATGAACCTGATCCGTCTGCGTTACGACTTCTAAGCCTTAACGACTGAACTTCCGGGGCCGGCTTTACGTCTTATTGACGGGCTGGCCCTTTCTTTTTACAGCATTTCATCTATCCCCCACGGCCAAAGCCAGACTAGACTGAATACAGACAGTCACCCGCTCTATTCATTTGTAACCTGCAGGAGATCTTTGCGATGTCAGCATTTTTCCGGTCCGACATTACTGCCATTGGCGACTATCGAGCCGAATTGGGTGAAACCCCCGTCTGGTGCCAGCGTACACAATCTTTGCTTTGGGTCGATATTCTGGCTCAGCGTGTTCTGCGTTACTGGCCCGATAACGGGCAAACCGAAATTCATCAACTCCCCGCACTGACCAGCGCCGTGTTGCTGACCGAAAAAAGAAATCAGTTTTTGCTGGTTTCCGTCGACGGGATACATCTCTACGATTACGAACAGAAAAGCCGCCAGAAGCTTTGTGATTATCCCGGCGCAGAAGGCACGCGTCCGAATGAAGCGGCCATTGCGCCTGATGGCTCACTGTGGTTTGGCACACTGGATATAAAGGAAGAAAAGGACAACGGCGAATGGTTCCGCTATGAGGCAGGTACAGAAAGGCCGGAAATGATGCTTGATAATGTCGGGTGTACCAATACTCTGGTCTGGTATGAAGGCAAGGTATGGTTTGCAGACAGCAAAAAGAAACGTTTCTTCTCCGCCAATGCCCGCCGTATCAATCCGCTGAAAATATCCTGTTTTTCTTCGGGTGATAAGATCCCTGATGGCTCTGCGCTGGCACAGAATGGCTGGCTGATCACCGCCTGCTGGGGCTCAAAATGCCTGCTTCGCCAGCAAATCAATCAGGGTGAACTGCTCACGCTGGATACGCAACCGGTGCCGGTGACACAACCCAGTTGTTGCACCTTTGGCGGTCCGGATATGACAGAACTGTTTATCACATCGGCACGCAAAAATCTCGATGCACCGCATGCACTGGAAGGCGCGTTACTGCATGTGGAAACTACCACGGTCGGCTCGCCGCAAAATTTATTCAAACTCCTGCCTCATTGATGCCATAAAAGTGCAGACATAAAAAAACCGGCCACATTGAGCCGGTTTTTCATTCAGATTCTGCACTCAGTCGATCTGACGCACATCGACACGCAGTTCTTTTGGCACTTCAAATACAATATTTTCTTCGCGCCCTTCGATGTTGATGACATCAAGTCCGCCAAAAGTTTTCAGCTTGCTGATCACATCCTGCACCAGAATATCCGGTGCCGATGCGCCTGCGGTCACGCCGATGCTTTTCGCATCTTTCAGCCAGCTTTCCTGAATATCAGCCGCCGAATCAATCAGATAAGAAGGTACGCCGACGCGCTGCGCCAGTTCGGCAAGACGGTTGGAGTTCGAGGAATTCTTCGACCCCACCACCAGCACAACATCTGCCCCGTCAGCCAGCGTACGCACGGCCTCCTGACGGTTAGTCGTGGCATAACAAATATCATCTTTACGCGGCCCGATGATTTTCGGGAAACGTTCGCGAAGCGCATCAATCACGGCAGAAGTATCATCGACCGACAGCGTGGTTTGGGTCATAAAGCACAGATTATTCTCGTCTTTCACCTGCAATTTATAAACATCTTCAGGTGCTTCGACCAGATACATTCCCCCTTTCGGGTTGCTGTACTGCCCCATAGTGCCTTCCACTTCAGGATGCCCGGCATGGCCAATCAAAATCGCTTCAGTACCTTTACGGCTGGCGCGCGCCACTTCCATATGAACTTTCGTCACCAGCGGACAGGTGGCATCAAAGAGCATGGTCAGGGCACGTGCTTTCGCTTCTGCGCGTACTGCCTGAGAAACGCCATGAGCGGAGAAGATTAGAATAGATCCATCAGGTACTTCACTGATTTGCTCAATGAAAACAGCACCGCGCTGACGCAGGCTGTCGACCACGTAACGGTTATGCACCACTTCATGGCGGACATAGATAGGTGCGCCGTAAATTTCCAGCGCACGTTCCACAATACTGATTGCGCGGTCAACACCCGCACAAAATCCTCGCGGATTAGCCAGCAATATCTGCATGTTTCCCCTCAAGCTCCGGGTCAATTTCCAGCACTTCAATATCGAAATCGATATGTTGCCCTGCCAGCGGATGGTTGAAATCTACAGTGATTGAATCTTCTGTCACTTCACGGACAACGCCCGGCATTTCATTGCCATCACGACCACTGAACAACATGATGGTGCCCACGTCCGGCACCCCGGTTTCCTGAAAATCACGGCGGGAGAAGAACTGAACCAAATCCGGGCTCTTGCTGCCGAATGCAGATTCAGGGGCTAACGTAAACGCCCGCTTATCCCCGACGTTCAGCCCTAACAGCTGATTTTCCAGCGCATCAGACAAACTGCTGTCGCCAAGGCGAAACAGTGCAGGTTTGCCATTGGCGCGGGTTGACTCCGCCGTTGAGCCATCTTCCAGCTTCAACGTAAAGTGCACCAGTACAGCGCTGTCGTGTTTCACCTGCTGAGACATAGAACTTATCCTTTACTCTTTGTAGCTTCAGAGGGTTTTGCCAGAAAACCCTCCAACACCACCATGGCTGCGCCGACACAGATAAAGCTGTCGGCCAGATTGAACGTAGCGAAATGCCAGTTACCGACATAAAAATCGATAAAATCGACCACAAAACCGTGATACAAACGATCAAATAAGTTGCCCAGCGCCCCGCCGATGATCATCGCAAAAGCGATGTTATTCAGCTTTTGCTTCGCGCTGCCGCGATACATCAGCACCACCAGCGCCACGACAATCACCAGCGCAATTAACGCAAAGAACCAGCGCTGCCAGCCGCCTTTATCAGCCAGGAAACTAAACGCAGCGCCATGATTCTGGGCGTAGAACAGGTTTAAATACGGGATCAAAGGCATGGATTCACCGAGCTGGAAGTTCCCCATAATGAGAAACTTACTGCCCAGATCCACGATGATGACCACGACCGCCAGCCAGAGCCAGCGGAGTCCGGTGGAACAAATCGATTTACTCATTATGCAAACTTACGCTCTTCACCGTCACCGGCGATGTTAGTGACACAGCGACCGCAGATGTCGCTGTGTTCCGCGTTCTGACCAACGTCAGTCGTGTAATGCCAGCAGCGCGGGCATTTATCGCCTTCCGCTTTCGCCAGACCAATTTTCAGGCCCTTAAGCAATTCACTTGGCTGAGCAGCATCGTCAGCTTCTGACAGCGCCGCGACTTTCGCGCCTGATGTCAGCAGCACGAAGCGCAGTTCATTGCCCAGAGAACGCAGGTCAGTTGCCAGCGCGTCATCAGCAAACAGGGTGACAGCAGCTTCCAGTGAACCGCCAAGACGTTTATCAGCACGCGCCTGCTCGATCACTTTGTTCACTTCACCACGCACTTTGAGCAGCTCATCCCAGAACGCATCGTTCATGGATTCATTTCCTGCCAGACCGAACAAACCGTCATACCATTCTTCGGTAAAGACGAATTTCTCACGGCTTCCCGGCAATTCAGCCCAGATTTCATCGGCAGTGAACGACATGATCGGTGCCATCCAGCGGACCAGTGCTTCGCTGATGTGATACAGCGCGGTCTGGCAACTGCGACGTGCAATGCTGTCACTTTTTGCGGTGTACTGACGATCTTTGATGATGTCCAGGTAGAAGGAACCCATTTCGATCGAGCAGAACTGCATCAGACGCTGAACGACGCCGTGGAAATCATAAGCTTCATACGCGGCAATGATTTCTTCCTGTGCAGCTTTAGCGCGCCCTACAGCCCAGCGATCCAACACCACCATATCTTCCGGCGCCACGCTGTGCAGCGCAGGATCGAAACCGTTAAGGTTCGCCAGCAGGAAGCGCGCAGTGTTACGGATACGGCGGTAAGAATCGGCAGCACGTTTCAGGATCTCGTCAGACACGGCAATTTCGCCCGTGTAATCCGTAGACGCCACCCACAGACGCAGAATATCGCCGCCCAGCTTGTTCATCACATCCTGTGGAGCGATGGTATTGCCGATGGATTTAGACATTTTGCGGCCCTGACCATCCACGGTGAAACCGTGCGTCAGCACTTGCTTGTAAGGCGCTTTGCCTTTCATTGCCGTCGCAATCATCAGGGAAGACATGAACCAGCCGCGATGCTGGTCAGACCCTTCCAGATACAAATCAGGAGAATGCCCGTTGAACTCAGGACGCACATCCACGACGGAAGAATGCGTTGAACCGGAGTCAAACCAGACGTCCAGCGTATCCGGCACTTTGACGTATTCAGCCGCGTCAGCCCCCAGAATATCTTCCGGATTCAGATCCCACCACGCCTGAATGCCATCCACTTCAACACGTTTTGCCACTTCTTCCATCAGCTCAAGACTGCGCGGATGCAATTGCTCGGTGTCTTTATGGACGAACAGAGACATCGGCACACCCCAGGTACGCTGACGGGAGATACACCAGTCAGGACGGTTAGCGACCATGTTTTCAATACGTGCCTGGCCCCAGTCCGGGATCCACTGTACGCCCTTGATCTCTTCCAGAGATTGCTGACGCAGGCCCTTCTGATCCATGCTGATGAACCATTGTGGCGTGGCGCGGAAGATGATTGGCGTTTTGTGACGCCAGCAGCACGGATAACTGTGCGTGATTTTCTCAACGTGCAGCAATGCGCCTTTTTCACGCAGCAACTCAA
Source organism: Rahnella perminowiae (assembly GCF_019049755.1). Taxonomy (GTDB): domain Bacteria; phylum Pseudomonadota; class Gammaproteobacteria; order Enterobacterales; family Enterobacteriaceae; genus Rahnella; species Rahnella perminowiae. Next base: position 2,922 of record NZ_JAFMOS010000462.1, on the reverse strand, counting down.
CGATCAGGTCATTGGCTTTAAAGACGAATTTACCGTCCAGCGTCGGGTAAGTGCCCGGCAGATAGCAACCGTTCGGCCCTACCGGATTGGCGACTTCCAGACCGTATTTCTGACCGATAACAAAGTCATCCGGGCCGTGGCCCGGTGCGGTATGCACGGCACCGGTACCGGCATCGAGCGTCACGTGATCGCCAAGGATCGCCGGCACATCGAAGTCGAGGAACGGGTGTTTGAAACGCAACAGCTCAAGATCTGCGCCTTTACATTCGCCCAGCACGGTCCATTCTGCGATACCGGCGCGTTTCATGACGCTTTCAACCAGATCGGTCGCCAGGATCAGACACTGACCTTCCACCTGAACCAGCTGATAAGCAAACTCCGGATTCAGTGAAATAGCCCGGTTAGCAGGCATGGTCCACGGTGTAGTGGTCCAGATTACCAGTGAAATCGGGCCATTAAACGCTGATACACCAAATTTCGCGGCAACAGCGGCGGCGTCAGTTGCGTTGAACGCAACATCTATAGAAGGAGAGGTTTTGTCGTAATACTCGACCTCTGCTTCTGCCAGTGATGAACCGCAATCTGTACACCAGTGAACCGGCTTAGCCCCTTTGTGCAGGTGGCCGTTACCGATAATTTTACCCAGTGCACGAATGATGTTGGCTTCAGTTTTGAAATCCATCGTCAGGTACGGATGATCCCAGTCACCTAATACGCCCAGACGGATGAAGTCTTTCTTCTGGCCTTCAACCTGTTCTGCTGCATATTTACGGCAGGCTTCGCGAAATTCCGCTGCCGTGACTTTCTCACCCGGCTTACCGATCAGTTGTTCGACTTTCAGCTCGATCGGCAGACCATGACAATCCCAGCCTGGCACATACGGGGCATCAAAGCCCGCCAGCCCTTTGGACTTAACGATCATGTCTTTAAGAATTTTATTGACTGAGTGACCAATATGAATGCTGCCGTTCGCATACGGAGGGCCGTCATGCAAAATAAAGGTTTTCTTGCCTTTCTTGGCAGCACGAATAATCCCGTACAGATCCTGGTCATACCAATTCTTCAGCATGTCAGGTTCACGCTTGGCCAGATCGCCACGCATCGGGAACCCTGTTTCCGGCAAATTCAGGGTGTTCTTGTAGTCACTCATAGATTCTCGGTTCCGTTTTCGGCTGGATTCCAGGCTTTGTTACAGGCCTGTCAGTACATGTTTAGCGCAGTGTCTTTAACCCAAAGAATTCACGGGCCGTCACTTCATCGTTCGCAATTTGTTGCTTTAAAGCATCAAGCGAGGAGAAACGCTGTTCGTTGCGCAATTTCGCGCGGAGCACCACATCAATGTGGCGCCCGTATAAATCTAATGTGGTGTCGAGCAGGTGCACTTCCAACTGCTTGCGCACACCACCGACTGTCGGGCGTATTCCAATGTTCGCCACGCCCGGCAACGGTTCAGGCCCGAGGCCTAAGACTTCAACTGCATACACACCGCGCACCGGAGAGACGACCCGCTTCAACGGCACGTTCGCCGTCGGGAAGCCGATAGTACGCCCGAGTTTATCACCGTGTACGACACGGCCAGAGATGCTGAACGGGTGACCCAGTAAATTCTCGGCCAGCGCCAGATCATCGTCACGCAACGCATTACGGATCGCCGTGCTGCTGATGCGGTTCCCACCTTCACGGAAAGTTTGCGTGCTGATCACTTCAAAACCGTATTCTTCACCGGCCTTCTGTAATAGCTCAAAATCCCCGAGACGGCTGGCTCCAAAGCGGAAATCATCCCCGACAGTCAGGAACCTGACGCCCAGCTTTTCAACCAGCAGCTGCGAGATAAATGCCTGTGCCATGTGTGCTGCGAACCGTGGCTCGAAGCGGACACATAAAAGGTAATCTACGCCGCACTCAGCGAGATACTTGGCCTTATCGCGCAAACTGGTCAGGCGTGCAGGTGCTTTATCACCGGCAAACAGTTCCAGAGGCTGGGGCTCAAAAATCATTACCATCACCGGCAGTCCCAGACGTTGACCTTCCAGCTTAAGCTGTTCAATCAGGGCCTGGTGGCCACGGTGTACACCATCAAAATTGCCAATAGTCAGCACACACCCATGATGACGTGCCCGAATATTGTGTATTCCGCGAATTAGCTCCATAGCTGGCTCAAATCCAATGCTGACTCATAACGATGGAAATCGGCGGATTATACCTTGTACAGCCTCCAAGGTTAACCAGCGATTAGCAGGATCACACCATTCTCTCTTGCATACGGCAGATATTGCGGTTCAAATGGCGGCGTGGCGATGAAAATCTTTCGTTGCATACAGGGAATGCGTGACTTTTCGCATAAACAAAGCGTTAATGGCCGTAGTGGGCAGTTTGTACACTCTCCTGTCGATTTTTCTCGCGAAAGACTGTATTCCGATGCCGGAAGCTGTTAAAATCCTGCGCCATCACAACGTAACAAGCGACGAGTAAAGTTCACTCTTTAAAACGCCGCTTATTTGCACAAATCCGTTGACAAAAGAAGACCGAAAAGGCATATTCCTCGGCCTTTGAATTGTTCATCAATAGAAAAATATTTGGGAGTTGGCCTTGGCTAATATCAAATCAGCTAAGAAACGCGCCGTACAGTCAGAAAAACGCCGTAAGCACAACGCGAGCCGTCGTTCTATGATGCGTACCTTTATCAAGAAGGTATACGCGGCTATTGCAGCAGGCGACAAAGCTGCTGCACAAAACGCATTTAACGAAATGCAACCAATCGTGGACCGTCAGTCTTGCAAAGGCCTGATCCACAAAAACAAAGCAGCGCGTCATAAGTCAAACCTGACTGCGCAAATCAACGCAATGCAATAATCGCATTACGCTGAAATGCTTGATAAAAAAGCCGGCTCACGCCGGTTTTTTTATATCTGAAAGTTGAGT
>NZ_JAFMOS010000463.1 GCF_019049755.1 Rahnella perminowiae | reverse complement strand
GCGCTCAAGCCTCCGTCGACAATAATGCTTTGTCCGGTAATATAACTGCTGGCATCACTTAACAAAAAATCAGCAACCTGGGCAATTTCGTCCGGTTTCCCTAATCGCCGGACCGGAATAACGGAACGTATCTTCTTATATTCTTCCGTACTGAGAGCTGACGACATTTCCGTTTCAATGACACCGGGTAAAAGGCTGTTTACTCTGATGCCAAAACGGGCAACCTCCAGTGCCAGAGAACGTGTCACACCCGTCATTGCCGCCTTTGTGGCACTGTAGGCTACCTGCCCGATGTTTCCTTTCACTGCGGAAACTGATGACATCAGGATCAGGCTTCCTTCACCACGCGCAAGCATTCCCGGTAACAGATGCTGGTTCCAGTGAAACAGAGCATTAAGATTGGTATTTATTATCTCATGCCAGTCGGCAGAAGCCTGCTTAATATGTAAAGCGTCACATGTGATCCCCGCATTATGGATAATACCGAAAGGCGCACCCCGTACCGATACTAATAATTCAGCAAGCTGCGCGACCTGCTCTTCATCGCCTCCGTCGCAACGATAACCTTTGACATTACCATAAGCCTGAGCACAGGATGATTCAACGAAAGCGGCCTGGCTGGCATGATTCTTCCAGGTAAATATTACGTCATAGGTTTTCGCCAGATGAATAACCAGGGCTTTGCCGATCCCCCGACTCCCGCCGGTAACCAGTACCCATTTGCGGGTATTCATCATTTGCGTAACTCTTCCAAAGCCTGGCACATTTCACCCAATGTAATATCAGGGTGTTGAATAAACATATCGGCACTCAGCGAAATATCAAACTCGCGTTTTACCAGCACCATCAGTTCTACATAATCCAGACTGTCAAGTTTCAGGCTTTTAACCGGCAGGTCTTCATTTAAGGAATCTGGTTCGAGATCTTTTGCATCACATAACATTTCGCAGACAATGGCATAGATTTCATTTTTCGTCATTTCACTCATTTTTATATTCCCTTAATCTCAATGTGTTTGAACTGGCCAGGTTTTTAGCGTTATGGCAGTCATAATGGAAGGATGCGCGTCATACCCTCCCTGAATGGTCATACGGATAACAAAACCCTGCTCTGAATCTCCGATAACCATCGCAGGCAACAGGCCGTAATAGAAAGGTTTGTTAAAAGCTTCCTGATGCCGGGAAACCATATGCTGGCGGCTGAAATGCACATCATGGTGTGTTTGTACTACAGGGATCTGCTTAAAAACGTCTGCCAGCGACAAAGCAGAAAGATGCGGTATCGATTCCCGGACGCACTCAAGCGTTTCCGGCATATTCACGATCTGCGCAAACAGCACCCCATCCAGCAATTCCCACGACATGACATCCGGTTTGTCTGACGGATAGGCTTCACTTAATGCCGCCAGCTGCGCCCCCGTCAGCATGTGATCCAACGTGGCACATGCCGCCGGGAAAGCAGATTTTCCGGTCAGCTTACTGCTGAAACAGCACGTCCCCGAGACCGGTTCGGTAAGGAGACTGCTGACGCCGGAGCCGGCCAGAATTAAGGTGGATACCAGCTGATAGGGAGTCTGGCATTTCACCGCCTGCCGCAAACGGGCATTAAACTGATAGAACTCAGACTTCGCGGCCATAACGTTATGGCTCAGATGATTTTTCATATCCAGCAGTGCGCGCATGCCATGCACTGTCAGCGTCTCCAGCCCCATAGCTCTGGCCTGCTGTAAGTCAAAATGAATCGGATTGTAGTCCCCTGAAAATTTTGCCCATGCCTCGGCATCCCGGACATCGTAGGAAAACATCATAATGCCCCCTTGCTGATGACTAATGCAGCATTGGCCCCGCCGAAACCAAAACTCAGGTTAAGGGTATGCTTAAGGGATGCAGGGCGATGCCCCTCGCTGATGAAATCCAGATCACAGGCGGGATCAGGTTGTTTTAAATGGTGTGTTGCGGGCATGATTTGATGATGCAGAGCCTGCAAGCAGATGATGCTTTCAAAGCTGCCGGCAGCGGCAATAAGGTGCCCGCTGTATCCCTTGGTGCTGGAAACCGGAACGCTATACGCCTTTTCGCCCAGCGCAAGCTTGATGGACTCCGTTTCATTGCGGTCATTAAGCTGTGTGGAGGTACCATGCGCGTTGATATAATCAATTTCACCCGCGCTCAGACCTGCCTGGCTCAGCGCAGTACGGATCGTTTTAACCCGCGCAAGTTTGTCCCCGGCAGGCACGGTAAAATCCACCGCATCAGAAAAATTGCCGTAGCCGGTGATTTCACCCAACAGGGTTGCACCACGCGCCAGCGCAATCTCGCGGTCCTCCAGACATAAAACAGCAGCACCTTCAGACAGCACAAATCCGTTTCGCTCAAGGCTGAAAGGGCAACTGGCTTTAGTAATATCCTGTTCTTCACGGGTTAATGCGCTCAGCACATCAATATTCCAGACTGCAGTATCAGTACGCAGTGATTCTGCACCACCCGCCAGCATCATGGTTGCCCGGCCGTGACGGATAGCATCGAACGCATCGCCGATCGCGATGGTCCCCGTAGCGCAGGCAGCAGCGGGCGTATTCTGATAGCCGCGCAACGCCCAAAGCTGGCTGCAGGCTGCCGTCGCAATACTGGGCATTGAGTAAAAACACCCGAAGGTTGAGCCCAGGCCGCTTGACCGATATTTATCGTGGTTACAGACCGTTTCATCCAGCCCGCCCCAGCCGGTGCCAATAATGGCGCCGCGATCAAGTTCGGCATGGTATTGCGCCGGCGATGTATTGCCGAAAGCCATTTCCATGGCTTCCCGTGCCGCAATCAACGCTAAGTGGGCAAATCGCGGTAACCGGCGTCGGATCCCTGCAGGCAGGAACTTAAGATAAAGTTCATCGTCTATCAGGCCAAAAAATCGGGATTTAATGCCACCGGCGCGTCGGTCCATATACCGGTATCCTGTCTGATACGCCATGATGGCGTCCCAGCTTTGATGCGCATTACCTCCCAATGGCGTGATGGCCCCGTATCCGGTCACGACGACCCTTTTTAAAGAATGTGAGTTATCCATTACTGTTCTTCCCTGGAACGTTGTTAACGTCTGTCATGACCATGAGTGTCTCGGGGATCACTTCTCCGCCGAGCGCCAGCCATAACTGCAATGTCGCATTGAGATAGTAAGACTGGGCATCTGCCAGCTGATTTTCAGCACCCAGCAGGCTGCTTTGTGCATCAAGCCAGGTTTGTACAGAGACCGCTCCGGCCAGATACTGACTTTTGGCCAGCCCGAGTCGTTGCTGACTCAATGCCAGAGACCTCAGAAGATCTTCACGCTGAGCCAGATACGTCGCCCTCTGCGACAATGCTTTTTCGACATCGGCTAAAGCGCTGTAGACCTTATTTCTGAAATTTGCGGCGGCTTGTTTTACATCCAGCCCGGAGCGTTCCACCGTCAGCTGAACCGTATTCCATTGCACAAAGGGCAATGTCAGGCTGCTGCTGAGTGTCCGCACAGGATTAGAAAACCACTCGCTGAATACCGCATTTCCCGCTCCCAGCGTCGCCCCTAATGACAAAGAAGGATAAAAATTCAGCTTTGCTACCTCGTTCGCCGCAAGCGATGCGCGCAGTTGCCATTCGGCAGATTGCACATCTGGCCGGCGGCTAATCACTGAGAGAGGGAGATCAGGCTCCAGAGCAATATTCTGGCGGGGATCGAGAGAGGCTTTCTCCGGTGCACGCACTGACGGGGATCGACCGAAAAGGATAGCCAGTGCGTTACGCGCGTCTTCTCTTTGCTGTTCCAGATCCCGCAAGCTATTGTTCTGATCAAGCACAGACTGGCGGGCCTGAAGGACATCCAGCTGACTGATGGCACCCGCGTCATAACCCGAGCGTGTAATCCGTTCGGTTTCCGTCGCGAGGCGGATGCTTTGGCCGGTATTGTCGATTTTTTGATTGAGTGCGGCGATTTGCCAGTAAAGCTCCCCGGTCGTCCCGATAAGCATCAGTGCCGTATTCTGCCGGTCAAGAGCGGTGGCGTTTATCTGCCATTGAGCCTGTTCACGCGTTCGTGCCAGTTTGCCCCAGAGATCCAGCTCATAACTCATCGAGACAGAGGCATTGTAATTTTCGGCGGAGGCAGTGTTGCGCCGGGTGTTTTTGCTGTTGCTGGCCTCACCGCCAACACTGACATCCGGTGTCAGGTTGGTATCAGTCAATCCGGCATCCAGCACCGCCTGACGGAGCCGGTAACCTGCAATGGCCAGATCGTCGTTATGGCTCAGTACATCGGTGATCATTTGCGAAAACTGCGGGTCGTTGAAAATACGCCACCACTGCGGCGTATTCCTGAGCCAGGCAGAACCCGTTTGCTTGTTTTGCCAATCCTGCGGCAGATTGAGGCCGGGCTGCTGATAAGGCGTTTTTACTAAAGAACCGCATCCGGCCAGACACAGAGCCAATGTCACGGTAAGGATAATTTTCATTCTCTGGCCAGTGCCTCCGTCGGTTTCATCCGGGCGGCGAAACGTGCCGGGAAATACCCAAACCCCAGGCCGATGAGGGCAGAGAAACCACACGAATAAAGTATCGGCAGCGGCGTAAAGACCATCTCAAACTGTGTGGTCAGCAGGGAGAAGAACGTCCCCGCAACAAAAGTCACCACGACCCCAATTGCGCAGCCAAAAAGGCAGACCACCATCGACTCAATCAAAAACTGACGCATGATGTCTGCGGCGCGTGCTCCAACAGCCAGCCGGATGCCAATTTCGTGGGTACGTTCAGCGACCGAAACCAGCATGATATTCATGACGCCCACACCGCCAACTATCAGGGAAATACCCGCAATCGCGGCAATCAGTAACGTCAAAGAGTCGGAGGTTTTTTGGATGGTTTCCAACATCATACTGTCGGTTTCAATGAAGAAATCACGCCGTCCGTGGGCTTTATCCAGGACATACTCAATATGCCGCTGCGCTTCTTTCAGTGACATCCCTTTGGCGACCTGTACCTCAATGGCCGCGACAGGCATGCTGCCGGTTAAGCGTTCCTGCAAGGCGGTATAAGCCATCCACGCATTCAGCCCACCCCCCGCTATCTTTAAGCCTTTAGATGCCGTAATACCGACAAGACGGAAGGGTACATTGTTGAAATAGAGGCTCTTCCCGGTTGGATTTTTATCATTGTGAAATAGGGTGTTCGCCGTGGCTGCATCCACCAGCAATACGGGCTCGCGGGTCTCCACATCGTGTTCATTGAATTTTCGCCCGGCTTCAAGAGACAGATCGCGCACCGCAAAGTATCGGGCGTTAACCCCGGTGATATTGATAAACATCTGCCGTCCTTCAACCTGAGCTTCCATGATACGGTTGAAGACAGGAGAAATATTGGCCACATAAGGCAGTTCAGACAGCAGGCGAACATCTTCATCAGAGAGGGCATTGCCAAAGTCAGGACGGGGGTTATCCCAGCCCAGCCCGGGATGAATCGAGAGCGTACTGGTACCCAGCGCGCTGATATCGCGGATTATTTTTTGTTTCGCGCCTTCGCCAACCGCCATTGAGGTAATCACCGAGGCCACGCCAATGATGATCCCCAGCATGGAGAGCAATGCCCTGATACGATGCCCGTTCAGCGCCCGCCAGGCCATTTTTACCGCATCATGGAAGCTTTCCCGCCACGAAGATCGCCCGGTATTCGCTGCCGGAAGCAACACCACCGGACCGCTGGCCGGCTGAACATGACGATTAGGCAAGTCAGCGGTGATCTTACCGTCACTGATTTCAATGATCCGCTCAGCCTGCGAAGCCACATCACGATCGTGTGTCACCAGAATAATGGTATGCCCAGACTGATGAAGGCCGTGAAGGATCGCCATCATTTCCTGACCACTCTGCGCATCCAGAGCCCCGGTCGGTTCATCTGCCAGAATAACCGAGGCACCGTTCATCAGGGCGCGGGCAATACTGACCCGCTGCTGCTGTCCTCCTGAGAGCTGGGATGGCTTATGGCTCATCCTGTCTTCCAATCCCAGATGTGCCAACAGATAGGCGGCACGCTGACGCTGAACGTTTTCCCGCATGGCGGTGTACTGCGCCGGTACAGCAACATTTTCCGCAGCGGTCAGATAAGGCATCAGGTGATAGCGTTGGAAAATAAAGCCAATATGGCTGCTTCGCAGCGCGGCAAGGTGTTCATGAGAAGCCCGGGTGGTATCAATGCCTGCGATGCAGATCTCGCCACTGTCAGGGATATCCAGTCCGCCTAACAGGTTCATCAGGGTGGATTTTCCTGAACCAGAAGGACCAACGATAGCAATCATTTCCCCTTGCCGGACCGACAGCGTTACACCGTCCAGAACCCTGACTTGCTCTTCCCCAGAACGGAAAATACGGGAGACATTCTGTAATGAAATCAGGGGATCATTGGCTGGCATCGGCGTCTCCCTGATAGGGCAGCGCACTGAGCACCTGATCCCCCTGCGCAAGACCCGATTTCACCTCAGCGTAATGGTTATCTCTGATCCCAAGCTCAAGCAGGCGATCGGTAATTTTTCCGTTCTCCCATACCTGTACCTGATAACGCCCTTGTGCATCGCGGTCGCCCACAACAGATAACGGGATGCGTAAGACGTTTTTGGCCTGGTCAACAATGATGAAAACCTCTGCGGTCATTGACGTTTTCAGCCGGCGCTGATCATTAGCAATATTAAATTCACCATTGTAATAAACCGCAGCAGATTGCTTGGGGATGCCGGAATTGTCGTTGGACTCGCGGAGAGCTTCGTCAGGGGCATCCTGGATAATTCCCATGATGCTTTCATAGCGGCGGTGAGGATCTGCCATGACGTAAAACCACAAAGGTTGCCCGGGATGCGTTTTTAGAATATCGGTTTCAGAAATGCGGGTCTGAACGCGCATGACGCTCATATCGGCAAGCACCATAAGGGTCGGTGCCGTTTGGGAGGACACAATGGTTTGGCCTTCCTGGATAATAATGCCCAACACCTCGCCATCAATAGGGGCAAGAATGCGGGTATATCCCAGATTAGCTCGGGCGGTTTCAACGGAAATCTCCGCCTGCACTAAACGCGATTTATCCATCTGTAGCTGTTCAGACTGCATGTCATAGTCTGCTTGGGCAGATTCAAGATCGCTTGGTATGCCAGCGCCATCCAGAGCCATTTTCTTCTGGCGCTTTAACGTTAATGCATATTGACGGAGCAGAACCTTTGAGGCTTGCACCTGGGCCCGGTTGCTGTTCAGTTCAGCTTCCGCGTTACGTAATTCATTCTTTTGGATAACCGGATCAATTTCCGCCAGAAGCTGCCCTTTATCAACTTTATCACCTTGTTTTACATATAATTTCTTCAACTGCCCATTAACCTGAGCACCAACACTGATTTTTTTCAGCGGCTGAAGTACGCCTGTAGTCATGACCGTGGTTTGTATATCCCCGCGTCCGATCACCTCAAAATTATCCCGGGCTTCTGCCTGGTTTGCCTGATAACTCATCACCGCGACGGCCACCATAATCAGCATCCCCAGCATCAGACTCACGCAAATAATCAGCAAACGGCGACGGGAAGATTTCATGCCACACACTCCTGCATCACCATGCCGTCATGAGGCTGTAATTGTCCCTGCACGATCATGTAAACATCATCGAACTGGCTGAGAATAGGTTTGCTGTGCGTGACGACAATCAGGGTTTTGCCCTGCTCATGGCAATGCGCAACGACTGACATCATGACCTGCAATGCCGTCTCGTCGTCCAGATTGGCCGTCGGTTCATCAAGCACTAATACCGGCCGGTCGCAATACATCGCTCTGGCAAGTAAGAGTCGCTGACGTTGTCCCAGAGAAAGGCCGGTATGGCTTTCACGGATCCGGGCATGAACGCCTCCCGGAAGTTGCGCCACAACCTCCGCAAGGTTTAATCCGGTGAGTAATGCATGGATACGCGGTTCCTGACTATCATCATAACGAGGGTCAAATAAGGTTATATTTTCAAGCACACTGGCATTAAAAAGAATATCGTCCTGACTTTGCAGAAAACATAAGCTGCTGATCTGATGCGACGTCATGAGGTTCCCATCGAGGAAAATCTGGCCTTCATCCGGTAAAAGCAATCCGGCAATAATTTTGATGAGCGTACTTTTTCCTGCCCCTGATTCCCCGACAATCGCCAGCTTCGCACCATATTTCACCGACAGAGACATTTTATGCAGGGTAGGTTTCGCACTGTCATAACGGAAGGCGATATCCTCGAATCGCAGATTGCGGCTGAAGGAAAGCGGTTCAGAAACGCCTGCTGTTAATCCAGGCTCTTTCTGCGCGGCCGCGGGAAAGAGATCCGCTGCCCGCTGATCAATAACGTGCAGTTGGTTTTTCTGCAAAATCGCAAAGAAAATCCGGGTGATATACGAGGAGAAGATCTGCCGGATAAAGCTGTAGGCGAAAAAGCTCCCCAATGACAGCGCCCCCGCTTTCAGTAATGGCAGCGCCAGAAACATGAAGAGCACCATTTCAAGACTGCCGACTAACTGGTAAATGCTGTTTTTTATCTGCTCATAGATTTGTTTTCTTTGCATGCAGGTAAATAGCGCCAGTGTATAACGCGCAAACATCCCCTTGCGTTGTTCACTTAAACCGGCGGATTTTATGGTGGTAAACCCGTTAATGGATTCAAGGATGTATTCGTTTTGTTCGGCAATACGTTCCTGCATTTGCTGGGCGTAGAAACGATCGCGATAGATAGCCCAGACACTCACCATCCCCAGCAGGGTGACACCCGCCAGAGAAACCAGCGCCAGAGAAAAACTCATGTATGCCATGACGATGAAAGCCAGCAGGCCAATGATCCAGTCGGTACGCAGACCATTATCCAGCTCGATTTTTTGCATCGCCGCGGTTTCCCAGGCAGAAAAACGGCTGAAGATTTCGCCTGGTGCACGACGTTCAAAAAAGCGCAGTGAATTGCTCAAAAGTCGCGAAAAGCCCGCCGTGCTGTTGAGCACCACAAATCGTTTTATGCACCTTTCCGTCACCGCGCGCACCCAGAGGGCCAGCGCAGTCGAAATCACAAACGCCAGTAAAAAAAGAAAATAAGGAAAATCAACTTTTCCGGCAGCCGATAATACCTCGTTAATTGCCTGCCCAACCATTGCTGGCATAATGAATAAGGTCAGGGAGACAAGAAAGGCCAGACTCATGAGAAAGTAGATGCCTGACACTTGCGCAGTTTGTTTCAGGCTCAGACAGGAAAGAAAAGATTGTTTTTCCCCTGATGATTTTACCGTTTTTTTTTCTTCCGACCCGATATCAGGATCGACGACAAGCGCATATCCGCTTATTTCTTTTTTAAGCGCATCGAAAGTCAGAAATTGCTGACCAATGGCGGGGTTCATTATACAAACCCGCCTTCCTTTCCGGTAAGCCAGCAAAACATAATGGCCGGCACCATAATGAAGAATGGCAGGCAACGGTAAATCCTGAATTTCGTCGGATGAAAATAAAACCGGATAAACCGAAATACCCTGTTCTGACAGAATATCTCCCAGTGTACTGAGCGAGGTTCCGTGAACCGAAATAGGATAGGCATCACGCAATTGAGCAAGCGTAATATTTATACCTTGCGTTTCGGCCAACATAGCAACACAAGCTAGCCCGCACTCGTTAATTTCGCTTTGTGCAACCATCCCTGGAATAATACAACTCATGATTATATCTTCTGATTCTTATTCATTGATAAAGTAAAGTGAGTGAAGATGCCATAACAGCCAGTCCTGCGGCTTTGACCTGATTGATCGTTCAATAATCTCGGGCATCATCTCTTCAACACTTTCCGCACCAACAGCAGGATATATATGAATTTTTACCCCATGGTCATAATAAAGATAATAAAACACCACTTCTGCCGAGAGCATCTTTGCTAACCGGACTATCCCATTATGTAATCTGGCCGGGCGGCCAAATAACCGGCAGGTCAACTTTGATGAGGTTGCACTATGAGTGCCCAAAGTATAATCAGGGGTGATATCAGGAAATATAATGATGTTACTTTTATTCTCAGCGGCATCCATACAGGCAGAAATCATATTTTTTGCCACGCCCTGACGTTGTTCGTGGATGGAACAATACGTCAGATTTACACCGCCTCTCATTCTGTCCTGCTCTTTATATTGCTCTGCATTGGCAGAAACAATCACGGTGCCTTTGCCTGGATAGGTTTTACTGGCAACAATACCTGCCAGGATATCCGAAACCATATGCAGCGGCGCAAGGATGACGGGTTTCCTGCTCTGATGCAGCGGTTTAACGAATTGATCTAACTGATATGCACAATTTTCCAGCTGGCTGACGACACGCTGATTTTTGCCATAAGTTGCCGCGTAATCCAGGGCTTTCCGGCGTTGCGCAATCCAGGTGAAATCGACGATGCCGGTGTCGTTTAACAAACACCGTTTATTTTCATTGGCGACCAGCGTCAGTGCTTTTTGATGTTTCCCTATACATCGCAGAAAACGCATCACATGCAACATTCCAAAAATAATTTCTAATGGCAATAACTTATAAAG